>JAVHLM010000019.1 GCA_031082125.1 Candidatus Eremiobacterota bacterium | reverse complement strand
ATTACCAGTAATTTTGACTGGGATTCTTGTGGTATGGATAGGTGGGACGGGGCACCTCGCCCCGGGGATCGGGCTCCCCGCCCGGGGCCGAATCCTGAGCTTCCTGAAAGGCGGCCTCTTCCGCTATTTTTGCCGCCACTGCATCAATCAAGTGGGGAATGATCTCCTTGTCGATATGCATGGTGCTTGAGCCTCCTCAGGTCGGTCCGATCAGGCTCCTGTATCCGGCGGTGCCCTTCTGAACTGCGGAATTCTCTGTCAGTTCTTCAGCAATGAGACGCTTTTCAAATCGTAGCGGGTCCGCGAGGCTCCTCCGAGGCTGAAGCTGATGGTATTGGGCCCTTTTCTGAGGTATCTGCCGATCTGATAGGTTCTTGTCTCTTCCGCAGTCCCCACGATGCTGATATTCTCGGCGATCACGGACTCATTGACGCGGATGGTGAGAGGAGACCAGATTCCCTTGTTTCCCTCCTGCTTGGCGATTTCCATAAGCGCGTTGGACCCGGCGTCTGTCATCTGCAGTGAGTACCCTTCAAAGGTGTCCTCCGGAAGAGTGAACTTCAGGGTCATCGTGCTGGCCCTGCTGTAGAATCTGAGAAACCCCATGAAACTGGTGCAGTACTGCTGCTCCATGGTAACCTGCGGGGTGCCTCCTCCACTGGGCTGAATGCTCCACAGGATGCTCCCGGAGGCAAGCGTCTCCTGAGGGCTGTTGATATCCTGGCCGCCCGCTGCCAGCGCTGTGGTGAAGAAGATAAGCGCAAAGAGTGCCATCACGGTGAAGATGGTCGCAGTCAATGCAATACCAGAGCTGTTCCGCCTGTGTCTCATAGGTTCACTCCTGTCTGTGTAATCAGTATTTTGCGGTCCCGGGCAAAAACCTGTGAAAAGGGGACCGGATAAAATTATACCTCACTCTGAAGCCCAGGGCAAGACGCCAATGACATTTTACGGAGTGTATCGTGAGGCCAGGGGCCAATCTCCCGGCCAGCAAGAAAATTTGTCTGTGTGACGTGAGCAAGATAGAGACAAATTTAAAAGCTGGCTTGGAGAATGTCCCCTGTCCTCTTTGCGCTGGTTTCAGTATAATGTCATTGAACGAATGAAAGCTCTGACTAGAGAATTCTGAGTTCAAACTTATGCTTTCCAATTATTGACAGAAGGAGGCTTTTCTCATTATGGCTCTGCCTGACTTTGAGCAAATTTTCGCGAAGAGCCTCTGCAAGAAGAGAATTCTTGTCATAGAGCAACGAGTATTTTCTGTTTGCTTTGTCTCTTTGAATTTCTGCTTCGTATGCATTATTATTCATAACAAGAGTAATCTTGCGCCGATCTCCTGGCGCAATGGGGCTTTCTTGAAATGCCACTATGGCAAAATCCCGGTCAATGGGGAAACCGGACAACAGGATTTCTGGTGAATAGGTGATAAACATCTTTTTTCCCCTTTGATAGAAATACCGGTGTAGCAAGAAATCTAGCCTATCATCTACCAGTTTCCTGAAGAAAGGATCATTCCAGAAAGGTATAATGTCCTCTTTTAATTTGAAAACATTAGAGCCTTTATCGAAGATAAACCAGTCCTCTTCTTTGTTGCTGAGGTAGCGAAGGGGCTTCTCCTTGATATGGGATTCAACTTTATTCAGGGAGTAATTGTCTGGGTTTGTTGAGCGGGCAAGTTCATCATAATCATGAAGTTTGTCTTTATTGCTAAGGTAGAAGTTGAGAAAACTTCTGGCAATATCCTCAACTTTCCATTGGACACCTGGAATACCAAGCAATGCTTTAAGAACAACCATTTTGTAAGATTTTACCTCGTTGAGTCCTGACTCAAGGTGCTCTAAAAATCTTTCTCCTGGTGTTTCTAAGAGACTCTGCTCGTCTTCAGATAGAGAACCCTCACAATAAAGCTTGGCACGTAGCCAGTTTTCGAATTCTTTTATGAAAACGGAAGGATTGGGATCGTGTGGACTTGCAATAAAATCTTTCAGTTCAGGAGACTTACCCAGGTCATCTTTGATGTCCTGATAGAGTTGTTTTAGACGTTCTTTTTGAGGCATTATTGACAAGATGTCATTGATTTCATTATCCCATATGCGTTGCACTTCTTTATCAATGGAGATATAGCAGCAATCTGGCACCTTAATGTCCAAAGCATTTTTTCGTCGAATAGACTTAAGTTCAATAAGGTAATCGTTAACAGAAGTATAGCCGCTCAGGGCAAGAGGTGCGATATGCGCCTTGCGGAAATTCCCAATAAAATCAAGCACGACGAGAAATTCCTTGCCAGGGTGTTTTCTGAGACCTCTTCCCAACTGCTGAAGATATATTGTGAAAGATTCTGTGGGGCGCATGAAGAGCACATGGCTTACTTCAGGTATATCAATGCCTTCATTGAAAATATCAATGCTGCATATCACTTTGAGAGGATGCTTTTCGTTTTTGAGATTTGAAATTGCCAGGCTTCTTTCTTCTTCCGAGGATTCACCTGTAAGGGCTATCGCATCAATTCCATGATAATTTGTCATCGTATGAGCAGTAAACTTTGCGTGAGCAATGGAACTGCAAAATGCCAATGCTTTTATTTTCCCCTTTGAAGGCAGAAATTTTTTGAGATTGTTCACCACGATGGAGGTACGGGTATCATTACTCAGGGCCTTTGTTAATTCCTCTTCATCATAATGAGTTGAGCGCCAGGCTATTTTTTCATAATCAGTGCGATCATAAATGGCATAATATTGAAAAGATGAGAGCCATCCTTTCTCCACTGCATCAAGTAGGCGTACTTCGTATGCCACATTGTAATCGCACAATTCGAGAACATCACGGCCATCCAATCTCTCAGGAGTTGCAGTAAGACCAAGGAGAAACTTGGGCCTGAAATAATCTATCACTCTCAGATACGTGGCTGCCATGCCGTGATGAAATTCATCCACCACAATGTAATCAAATTCACAGGGGTCAAAGTCTTCAAGATTTCTTGATATAGTCTGGACCATTGCAAAAACGCCGCGGTGATCTGAAATGTTTCTTTTTCCTCCGCCATATACAGTACCGAAATGGCTGTCCTGCATTATAGTTTCGAAGATCCTCAATGATGTGGCAAGTATATTCTCCCTATGGGCAATAAAGAGAATCTTTTTCATACGGGATTGCTTAAAGTCAAAAGCGGCGAGGTAGGTCTTGCCGATTCCTGTCGCAGCGATTATGGAAGCCTTATCAGTTCCTTCACTGCGCATAATAGAAAGTTCGTTGAGTGATTCTTTCTGAGCGGCATTTGGTGTGAAAACCTGGCCATATGGGGCTTCAGACTCAAAGAGTTCAATAGCCAGGGTTCTGTTTCTCTCATATCGCCTGCGATAAGCGGCAAGAAACTCATCAGTTACCTCGCAGGATTCCTTTTCCCAGAGATGTTCAAACTCTTGGCGGAAATACTGGAAAGGGGTTTTGCCATCAAAGGGAAGATTTACTTCACCGGGGGAAAAATAGTTCCATTCTATATTTTTTCCAAAGCCGCCTGCAGTAAAATTCGATGATCCGATTATGATCGATCCGCTTCCATCCCTTCGCTGAAAGAGGTAGGTTTTCAAATGAAAGGAAGGTGGATCTTCTGTAAGGGGTATGCCTGGAGGATGAAATATTTTAAGACCAATTCCCCTGACTTGCTCCATAAGATGGATAAAATGATCAGGATTATTGAAATTACCCATTGTTGAGAGAAGCACTCTCAGGATTCCGCCGCTTGAGATAAATTCGTTAAGTGTATCCAGCAGCATATTGATAACAGAAGATGAGAAAAATGCCGATGCGATCCATACCGCATCGCTTTTATAAATCTCTGATTTAATTAGCTCCAGGAGAAGGGGCGGATTGACTCTCGTCGATACTGCCAAGGGATGATCGGCAATAACATAAGAAGGACATTTACCATTGACGCTTTCCAGAAAGAATCTCTCTTCAAAGGCTCCCCGGGCTTGTTTACGAGATTCTCTTTCTTCCAGGAGATCTTTCAATGTAAAATTATGCCGATTAAGAAGAGCAAGTATTACTTCCAGAATGTCAGCAGATTCTTTAAGTATTCCTTTGGGGTTGCTGAGGTTGCACTCTGAATACAGTTCGTAAGCTTCCTCAAGCAGTTTGTCTGCAGCAGCCTTGAGGAATTCTTCTGGTTCAAGTTTCCTATTGAAGGGAGTTTTACCCTGTTCTCTGACAATTTTGGGAATTAAGTCACGTACCAATTTGTTGTGGATAACGGGACTATTCTTTTTATTACTGCTCATTGCGGCCCACCTTTTTCAACACATACTGAAGCCATATATCATCTGAGCCTATGAGCGATTCCTTCATTGAGAAATCAATGACAGAAAAGCCACAGTTTTTGAAAAGGTGCTTTAGTTCATTATCATCCCAAAGGTAAAAAATGCGGCCATCATCTTGGTGCTTAATACTTTTTCCGGCCTTCAATGTAATGAGTACATGCCCTGAAATCGAAAGCGCCTGGGTAATCTTGGAGAAGATTAAGAGAAATCTGTCATGTGGAATATGCACAAGTGTTCCCACAAGAACAAGAGCATCATATTTTAAGGATGAAAAATCGAATAATTCAAAGTCCCCTTCGATCACCTCGCATCCTGAGCAGTCTCTTGCTCGTTCAGCAAGGGAAGATGACCTTTCGAAGCCAGTCGCTTTGAAGCCGTGGTTCTTCAACCAGCAGAGATCCCGGCCTGAAGCGCATCCCACGTCAAGTATAGAGTCTTCCGGGGAAAGCACTTTTTCAAGTGGCAACAGGAAAGAAGAGGGATCTATGTAAAAAGTTCGCTCGTGGTATTCTGCTGAGCGGTTTTCGTAGTAATCATCCATAGGAAGTTTGATTTTTTCGCTTGAATCTTGAAATTTCCACCAATAATTAATAACAAAGTATTCACTTCACAAGATGGAATACCTTCCGGAGCATTGTTGAGTGTATTGGCGGTCTTGTCTTCAATCAAAGTAAGAGAGATACTTTTTCCTTACAGGGGCAAAAAGTGACGCCGGGATTTTTAGAGGACAGGGGACATTCTCCAAGCCAGCTTTTAAATTTGTCTCTATCCGGCTCACGTCACACAGACAAATTTTCTTGCTGGCCGGGAGATTGGCCCCTGGCCTCACGGCACACCGCACGAAAAGTTTACACAATTCGAGGAAATGAAACATCGGTGAAATACCGGGGCAATATACTTTCTGTATGATTGATGCAGAGCCATCTTTTGATACAGGAGCATCGCTTTCAATGTCGTCACCCTGGAGAGAAGTACCAGATGACTGGCTGGATGATGAGTATTCGAGTCATCAGGGATATAAGGCTTTTCAGAAATATTTCGGTATGAAAGTCAAGCCTGCAGTGATAAATGAGTATCTTTTGGGAGAGGGAATCTGTAGATCGGCAAAAATCAAGGTAGAACGCTTCAGTGCCCAAGAAACTCTGGGAAATTTTGCTATAAAAGGCACCATGAATGTCACAGGGCCTTTGAAACAACGGGGGACTGGGACCGATCACATAATAATTCATAGAACCGTCGATAAAAAACAAAGGACTTGCAAGTTTGATTTAATGGGAGCAAGTAAAGTGAGAATCGAAGGTTTTGGCGTAGAGTATCATCGAAGAGTGATACCGATATTAAGAAAGCTTGGAATAGAAAAGATAAGGACTGACCCCACTACCACGACGGAACACTCCAAGGAGAGATATAACTTGATTGGTGCATATGTGTGGAGCTTCTACGGCTATTCAAATGACGATATGGCCGGGACATTGAAGCAGTATATCGACTACCTCAAGAACGAAAAAAGAATAATGCTTAACGCAGCGCAGGAAAGCGATATAATGAGCATCTCAAGGATGAGAAAACTCGCTGAAGACATAATGCCTCATGGCGAAAAAACAGGCAAGAAATTTTTACTTGGACTTGATGCAAACAACAAGCCTACGAGGGACGTGTGGTGGGGCGGAACGCATCACAATATTTATGATGAAAGAACTAATGAGATGTCGGAACTGATAGACCATCTCTTGTATAAAATCAGATGAAATTGACTTATTGTCATACATACGCTATAATACAAGTGAGGTGACATTATGGCTGATTATGCAGATCATGGTGAAATTGAACTTATAGAAAGAAAATATGCGAATTATCCCTCTTTGACCGAAATTAGACATATGTGCCATGAATTAGGTATTGTCGAAAACGATTTCAGGACAATTAAAGAGGAAGACGCCTGGGCTTATTATCACGAGCTTAAGGCAATGATTGAAGCCAAACAACGCAAGACTGCTTAAAAGGAATCACCACAGTTGACGGGCCCCTGCCAGGGGCTTTTTCATTTATACTGTCCGGGAGAATGTCCCCTGGCCTCACGGCACACCGCACGAAATGTTTACACAATTCGAGGAAATGAAATAATCAGGTAATACCGGGGCAATATCGTTCCTGTATGATCGATAAGGAGCTTCATTTTTATGAAATTATCTTGGAGATCGAAAAGAGAGTGCAGGAATGGCGAAATTCCCCTCGATAAAAGCAAGGAAAATGCTTTCCATTCTTGAAAGAGAGCCTCTGAAATACAGAGTGTTTCGTAGGGCAGGCTCTCACCGCAAGCTTGTATCTTCAAATGGCTACCCAATTATTGGTTTTAGCTTCCATGACGCTGAAACTCTCTCTCCTGGAGAGGTGAGAGAGATACTTGTGAAAAAAATCGGCTTATCTGAAAAAGATGCGCTGGATCTGCTATAATAAGAGCGAGGAGGTGGGCATTATGAAGACAGCACAAGTGATATATCATTATGAGAAAGAAGGCAGATGGTGGGCCGATTCGCCGGAAGTAAGCGGATATATTGCAGGTGCGAATACCCTCGAAGATCTTAAAAGGCTCGTCTATGAAGGCATACCCTTTTTTGTCGGCGAGCCCGTGGAGATTACAGAGACTTTTGACGATTCCTGCGGGCAGAAGACCGCTTAAAAGGAATCACCACAGTTGACGAGCCCCGGCCAGGGGCTTTTTCATTTATACTGGCCGGGAGATTGGCCCCTGGCCTCACGGCACACCATACGAAAAGTTTACACAATTCGAGGAAATGAAACATCGGTGAAATACCGGGGCACTATTATCTGCTGAAATGAGAGAGCAAAAAGCAAGTCTTACTGGCAGTTCCTCCACTATGCAGCGAACCTGATGATCTCGAGCTCCGCTTCGTTGTTTACGCTCTTTAGAATTTCATCAACGCGCATCATCGTATTGTCATCAAGCTCATAGACCGGGCATCTGACGCATTGACTGACGGGGAGGCCTTTTACCACAACGATGGTTTTTTCGCTTACCTTGAATGGCAGGTCAGTCCGAATTGCGTTCATGGGCGACCCACATACATGACATTTCATGAGCCTTGCCTCCTTGTCTTTAGAGCGGCATTCCATTCGTCAGGATACGGCTCATAGGCTGTGATGATTCTCGCATTATCAGCCGGTACATCTGCTGCAACAAGCAGGTGAAAGGTATTTCCCTCGTGGCGCGCAAAAAGCAGATAGCTGGGTAAATATTTGTCTTGAGGGTATTCTTCAATTATTTCGTAGCCTCTTTGGAATGATCAAGAATCCTTTGTCCACAGTTCCTTCTTCAATAAGCCACTGATTCCTCCCGCTTCACCAATCACGAAAAGTTTACACAATTCGAGGAAATGAAATAATCAGGCAATACCGGGGCAATATCGTTCCTGTATGATCGATAAGGAGCCATCTTTCACTACAGGAGCCCACCTTTATGCCTTCTCCCTGGAGAGAAGTGCCCGATGACTGGCTTGATGATGAGTATTCGAAGCATCCGGGCTACAAAGCCTTTCAGGAATACTTTGGACTGAAAGTGAATCCCGGAGTTATCAATGAATATCTTCTCGGTTCGGGCATCTGCCCCTCTGCACTCATTGAAATAGAGAGATTCAGCGCAAAGGAAATATTTGGCACCCTCGATATAAAAGGCGTTATGAAGGTCACAGGGTTTTTGAAGCTAGGCGGTATAGGAACTGACTATATCAAAATTCATAGAACCATTGATAAAAACAAAAAGATGTGCAAGTTTGATTTGATGAGTGCAAGCAGGATAAGAATCGGAGGATTCGGAGTGGAGTATTATCGCAGAGTAATCCCGTTATTGAGAAAACTAGGAATAGAGACAATAAAAACCGATCCTACTACAACTGCAGAGCACTCCAAGGAGAGATATAATCTGCTTGGGGCATATGTCTGGAGCTTTTATGGCTATTCCAATGACAAAATGGCCGAGACGCTGAATCAGTATGTTGATTATCTCAAGAATGTGAGGGCTATTAAGCTTACTCCTGATCAGGAAAACAAAATAATGAGCACCAAAAGAATGGTCGAGTTGGCAAAAGACACTCAACCCAATGGCGAAGAGACTGGAAAGAAATTCCTTAAAGGCCTGGATGCTCAGGATAAGCCCATGCGAGATGTCTGGTGGAGCGGAACTCATCACGATATAAATGACGAGAGTAATGCTAACGAAGAAATGACTGAATTAATCAAATACCTTCTCAAGAAGATGAAATAAATTGACTTATTGTCATACATACGCTATAATACAAGTGAGGTGATGCTATGGCAGACTATACCGATCCTACTGAAGCTGATGAAATAGATAAACTATATGCAAATTACCCTTCAGTCTCTGAAATAAGAGATATGTGCTATGATTTGGGCATTGAACAAAACAGTGTTTTAACTCTTGACGAAGATGACGCCTGGGCTTATTACCGCAAGCTGAAGGCGATGATGGAAACCAGGCAGCGCAAGAGCGCTTAAGAGAATATCGCACCCTGATGACGGGCCCCTGCAAGGGGCTTTTTCATTTATACTGTCCGGGAGAATGTCCCCTGCCCTCACGGCACACCACGCAAAATGTTTACATAATTCGAGGAAATGAAATAATCAGGCAATACCCGGGTAATATCATTCCTGTATGATCGATAAGGAGCTTCATTTTTATGAAATTATCTTGAAGATCGAAAAGAGAGCACAGGAATGGCAAATTTCCCCTCACTCAAAGTAAAGAAGATTATTGCCATTCTTATGAGAAAACCTCTTTCTTATCGTATCGCTCATCATGTTGGGTCACACAGAAAGCTTGTTTCAGAAAATTATCCAGACATACGGTTCTCATATCATGACAAAGTGACGTTATCCCCGAATGACGTGAGAGATTTAATGGTGAACGAAATTGGGTTAACTGAGCAGGAGGCCCTCAGACTTCTTTAAATTTATGATATAATGAAAAGGAGGTGGCAGTAAATGAAACAAATCAGGATAACCTATTTTAAAACAGGACCCAAAAACTGGAGAGCAAGAACTCCCGATCTTTCTGGATATTTCGCTGGTGATGAAACCCTGGAAGGGCTCAGGAAGCTTGTCTATGAAGGCATACCCTTTTTTGTCGGCGAGCCCGTGGAGATTACAGAGACTTTCGACGATTCCTGCGGGCAGAAGACCGCTTAAGTGATAAGAACGAATCATCAAGCCAGAAGAAAGCCCCTCCATTTAGATGAAATAAATTGACTTATTTTCATGCATACGCTATATTACAAGTGAGGTGACATTATGGCTGATTATGCAGATCATAGTGAAATTGAACTTATAGAAAGAAAATATGCGAATTATCCCTCTTTGACCGAAATTAGACATATGTGCCATGAATTAGGTATTGTCGAAAACGATTTCAGGACAATTAAAGAGGAAGACGCCTGGGCTTATTATCACGAGCTTAAGGCAATGATTGAAGCCAAACACCGCAAGACTGCTTAAAAGGGATCACTACAGTTGACGGGCCCCCGCAATGGGGGCTTTTTCATTTCTTCCGGCTTGTTTCGGAATAACCAAGACAATGCAAGAGGACAGGGGACATTCTCCAAGCCAGCTTTTAAATTTGTCTCTATCTGGCTCACGCCACACAGACAAATTTTCTTGCTGGCCGAGAGATTGGCCCCTGGCCTCACGACACACCGCACGAAAAGTTTACACAGTTCGAGGGAATGAAACATCGGTGAAATACCGGGGCAATATCATTCCTGTATGATCGGTGCAGAGCCATCTTTCGATACAGGAGCCCACCTTTATGCCTTCTCCCTGGATAGAAGTGCCCGATGACTGGCTTGATGATGAGTATTCGAGTCATCCGGGCTACAAAGCCTTTCAGGAATATTTTGGACTGAAAGTGAAGCCCGGAGTTGTCAACGAATATCTTCTCGGAGAAGGAATCTGTCCCGCTGCTCCTATTGAAATAGAGAGATTCAGCGCGAAGGAGATCTCTGGTGCGTTGAAAATAGAAGGTGTCATGAAAGTCACAGGGCCACTGAAGCTTGGGGGGAAAGGGACGGACTCCATTAAGATTCATAGAACCATTGATAACAATAAAAAGATGTGCAAGTTTGACTTGATGAGCGCCAGTAAAGTGAGAATAGAAGGCTTTGGTGTTGAATATTATTGCAGAGTAATACCGTTATTGAGAAAACTAGGAATAGAGACAATAAAAACCGATCCTACTACGACTGCAGAGCACTCAAAGGAGAGATATAATCTTATCGGGGCATATGTGTGGAGCTTCTATGGCTACTCAAATGACACTATGGCAGAGACTCTGAATCAATATGTTGACTGGCTGAAGAAAGTGAAGCGAATAAATCTCAGTCAAGCGCTCGAAAATAATAAGCGAAACATGCCACGTATGTTTAATCTTGCAAGAGACAAAATAAACGGTGAGGATACCGGAAAGAAGTTCCTTATGGGACTGGATGCAAATGATAAACCCACTCGTTCTGTATGGTGGAGCGGAACCCATCACGATATCAATGATGAAAGCGCCAAAAATGAAGAAATGACTGAACTGATAAAACATCTTCTCAGGAAAATCAGAAAAATTGACTTATTGTCATATATACGCTATAATTGAAATGAGGTGAGGATTATGGCTGACTATACCGATCCTACGGAAGTTGATGAAATAGATAAATTTTATGCGAATTTTCCTCCAATCGATGAAATAGTTGATATGTGTATCATACTCGGCGCAAAAACCGATTATAAACGAACGCATGATGAAAGTAAAGCCTGGGCATATTACTACGAACTGAAAACGATGGTAGAAGCCAAACAAAGAAAGACTGCATAAGCGCACCACATAACAATCACAAACCCCTGGCCTCCCGACACACCGCACGAAAAGTTTACATAATTCGAGGGAATGAAATAATCAGGCAATACCAGGGCAACATCCTTGCGGTATGATCTTCTCAGCAGCCGAAGGAGGGAGCCCTTATGGAGTGTTACAGCCTTCTCAACGATCTCATATTCAAGTATCTATCGTTTTCTGGAGATCCATGATCAGGATGAGCTCCCTGAGACGCTGGAGGTCCACTTCATCGAGCTTGGAAAGTTCAAGGACCGGCCCGTGAGAGAGCTTTCCACTCCGCTTGAGCGCTGGCTCCACCTTTTGAAATTCAGCGAGCATTATGCTACAATGGAGAGAGAGCTTCCCCCGGAGCTTGCCGGGGAGGAGGGGATAGCGATGGCAGTCGAGGCATACAGGAAGTCGAAGGCCGATGCGAGGCTGAAGGCACTGATGGATTTTCGGGAGAAGGCGGAGCATGATCATGCCACGTGGATGAAAGAGGCAGAGCACAAAGTGTCCAATCCCACCTATCTTTCCCAGGAGAATCCCAGCTAAATTTACCGGTAATTTTTATGAGATCAGGCGTTTTTCTGGATCCCTTGCGTGCATGGGGATAAAATTCTGAATTGTGACGAGTTATCCGGGACATTTCAGGGAAAGAAAGAGGGGATGGCAAAGCCATCCCGCCTATGGATGCCAGAGATTTCCCGGGCTTCATTCCCGATTACTTGGGAGCCTCTTCTGCGAAATCATTGAGCAGATTGGGCAGCACGTGCCGTTTTATCAGATGCTCGTCAACGATCTCCTTCTTGAATACCGCTGCCTGGATCAGTGATTGAAGCGCTACTTGGTTGATGACACGCGGATATCCCCGTGAATACTGGAAGATCAATTTTACCGCGCCATCGGTGAAAAGCTCTGGCGGGGCATCGACCCGCTGCAGGTGATAGGTGATATATGCCCTGGTATCGCCCGCGGTGAAAGGACGCAGTGTCTGGCAGTAGGTGACGCGCTGGCGAAAGGCTATGTTGGGCTGCTCCTTCAAATGGGCCTGAAGCACCTCGGTCCCGCAGAGGATTATCGAGAAGTGCTCTTCTGAATCCATCTGAAAGTTCATAAGAAGCCGCAGGTATTCAAGAACATCGCGGGAAAGGTGGTCGCAGTCATCAAAGATGATGATCGGGTGCTTCCCCAGGTTTGATTCAAGGGAGAAAAGATGGGAGCTCAGTGCGTCAAACATGTCAGCGATAAAGGCTGATGGCTGAAGCTGAAAGACCCTGCACAGGCTCCTCAGAAAGCCTTGGGGTGAGCTTCTTGTGTTCCAGAGATAAAAGACCTGATACTCCTGGGGAGAGAGATCTTCCTTGAAGCGCCGCAGCGTGATGCTTTTGCCCACGCCCTGGAGGCCCAGGATGACGGAAATACCCTTGATTTCAATGCTGTACCGAAGACCAATGATAAGCTCCTGCTGGCTCTTGGAGGGAAACATCTTTGATGCCCAGATGTATTTGGTAAAGGGGAGTTTTTGAAGCTTGAACCACTGTTTCAGGCTGGCCATGGAGGTTTCCTTGGGTTCCACAGGTGCCTGTACCGTGCTCTGCTCGGTGGACATTATGGCCGACCTCCCTTCAATATGTGGAGGTATGAAAGGATATGATGATAGGGATGCTCTTTCAGGGTCGGATCATCCAGGAGCGCGTGCACTTCTTCAAGATTTATCGGGCCGTAGCGCATCCAGAAGCGCCTCAATTCATCCTCTTCATACACCGATGGGGGCGCGTGCTCTTTGAACAGGTCAAGAAAAGCGGCGCAATTCTGCTCTTCAAAGGCAAAGAGCTCCGGCACCGTTTCGCATTCTGCGTTCTTCCCATAAGTGTTGAGAAGAAATCCCAGGTAATCAGTGGTTTTGTCAGGCGGCTTTGTGGAGTTCTCCGGAAGTTCCGCTTTCTCCGGACGATGGCATTGCAAGAGGTAGGGTGCGACACGCTCGAGAAATTGCCCGTTGTTCCAAATCTCAACCAGTTCGAGAAACTCGGGGTTGTAGCGGACCTCGACTTTCTTTTGTATAAACTGGGGAGAGACACGATAGGCAGTGCCGAAGAGGCTGATCATGCCGCACTTGTCCACGCGCCTCTCTTCCCGCCAGAGAAAAGCTTTTCGGAGCTTTTCTTCATCAGCATAACGAATTCTTTCAATGTCACGATGCCACCGCTCAATGGGAGAGCAGCCCAACTCGCTGTGATGGCGGGAGTTGTAATCACGCTCAAGCCATAGCTCAAATGCTTCGTTCAGCTTTTCAAGCGTGGTTATGGAGGATACAGGGACTTCTGCAATGAAATCTGATACACAGAAACGGTTAAAAGCCTCAATTTTGCCATGACCCATTGGTCTGTAGGGCTTTGTGAATATTGGTGTGTCAATACCCATTTCACCGCATATCATCTTCATATGGGATGAGCGGAAAACGCCTCCATTATCATAGTAACAACGCCTGGGACATCCGTAACGCTGAATGGAACGCTTGAATACCAGCTCAAGCGCGGGAAGATTCTGCACAAAGAAAAACCGCCCCGCAAGGGCCAGCCGTGAGGCATCATCAATGAACGCAAAAAGCCGCGTTTTCCTCTTTCGTGAAGGATTATCGGGGTCAGGAAGCCATGGCCCCTCAAGCATGTCTGCCTGCCAGAGGTCATTGGCATAGTCAGCCTGCCATCGGGCCAGGTCTTTTCTGTCGGGGAGCTGGAGCTTTCGCGCGGAACACCCGGCTTTCTTCAGAACCCGATGCAGCGTTGAGCGCCGCAGGAGACCCCTCGGCGCCATATCCATCTCCTCCATGATACGGATGATTTTGTTGATTGACCGCGCCGGCACTTCTTTCTTCAGCTGGCAGGCCAGATGCACCAGGTTCCCGGGAAGAGAAGTGCCCCGCTGATGCCGCGGTGCATCTTTCAAGCCATCAAGTCCATACTTTCGATACAGTCGAAGCCAGAGCCTGATGGTTTCAGGGCTCACTTTGACCATCGAGCCATCGGGAGCCGGCCATTCCTTCCCGGACAGGGTGGCGTACATGGCCATGTGCTCGCCCCTGCGAAGATCAAGGGCGAGCAGGGGACTGATGATCTGGAACCGGAAGAGCGCTTTTGATGTCGTGTAATCATTTTCCATAGTATTGTTCCTCCTTTCATAGTACTTTCAAGTATAGAAGGAGGGAGCCGGGCCATCGAGATCATTCCCTGTGGGATCGCGATGGACAGATGAAGGGCAAAAAGAAAAAAGATCCCACCTGCAGTTCACAGAGGAACAGGAGATTCGCTATCGAAGTTGTGTGAGGAACGGCCTTCTTAGCAGGGTGGCGCGTTCACGGGCCCAGGACAGGAGCAGAGCTGTTGGTACGCAGAGAAAACGAGAGCTGATTTCCAGCAGATGCAAAGATTCCCAGACCTGGTAAGAATGGGAATCCCGACATTTGAGAAGCGATTCTGGCGGTGATAACCCCGAAAGAGTCATTCGCTCATAGTCCTCGGGCCCGACCCTTTGTACTATCGCCTCCCTTATTGATTGCTGTGTTATCTGGGCGGTCTGTCTGAAATGCCGATAATATCGCCGAAGCTGTGCTCGCTCTCTTACGACATCCAGCTCGGGCGGGTAACAGGTATCAATGCCACCGGAGGAATTCAGATAAAGAAACGCCAGAAGATATATGACAAAGACGCAGGCGCGCTGGCGATACAACACATTCGGCGGTGTCATGCTGAAGGTCTTGTCACAAAAAGGACATTTCCAACGCAGGTTCCATAGAGTGATCTTTGAGAGGTGGCCCTGCACCATGGTGTCGAGCCTCCTCGGATAATGTCCATGGCGATGGAAGAGCCGTCCTCTGTCCAATATCACTGAAGCGCAACAGAAGTCGGCCTGGGGTGGATGAGAATCAAAGACATAGCAGCCATCAACGTAACAAAAAGTGCCAGTTTCAAAGGTACATGAGGAATGGCGGAGAAGATCAACAAGCGAAGGAAAGAAATCCATCTCAGGAGATTAACGATAAGGGAATGGGAAACCTGTTAATCGGAGATGGGATGAAAGGCTTCCGGGGTGGGACTCATGCGGGGGATTGGACACACAAAGGCATGGAGGCAGGCTTGCAGCAGGGCTTGCAGAAAGGCCGCCAGGAGATGAAGGTTGAAGCCGCTCAGAAACTTCTGGCAGCGGGGATGCCCCGCGAGGAGATAGCCCGTTTACTTGAGATCGGCACCGATGAGTTCTGATCAGAGGTGCAGAACAGGTCAGTTCAGCAGGAGATCCTTTATATCCTTACCCACCAGTTCCACCTGCAGGGGATCTTTGGGATTGACATACAGCTCACAGGTCCCGTCGGGCGCGATCACCTTTTCCAGGAAGTCTGTCAATGCCTTTTCCGAGATGAAAGTGGTCCAGTACACCGGGGTGGCCTTATAGTGCCTCCCCTCGAGGGTAAACTCGCAAAGGATGCGGAAAGTCCAGGTCGTCCCTTTGGGGACACGGACAGAATGCCATTCCCGGTCAATGCATCTGGCCTTGAGCCTGATCCAGCTCCTGCGCTCCTGCCGCGCTTTATACCAGCCGGCTAAAAGGCTGAGGCCAAAACCGGCCATACCGCTTAACAGCCACACCAGTCGGACCGCATCGGCAGCCTTAATCACCAGGGCCATGATAATACACCCGACAAAAACAAGAGCACCCAGGGCAGCCAGCGGATTCGCCTGAACCCTGGATTCACTCTCTGATGGAATATGCTCAATGCGCCACATTGCCGGCCTCCCTCTTACCGCGTGAGCCCGTGGTATCCTAGTATCTCGCCTTGTATTGTATCGTGGCGCCTCCGCCGCCCGTTACCTTCACTTCCGTTATCTCCGCGTTCCCGCTGCCCCACAGGCGGAAGCCGATCCGCCCCGCAGGGAATAGGTTCTGGATGTCCGTCGCGTCCAGCACCCTGATATCGTCTATGGAAACGGTGAAATGATTGTCAGCCACGTCGATGCGCACTCTTCTCTCCGTATTGAACCACCAGCCCGCAGGACCGGAGAAGCCAGTGGAATCTCGGGTCACCACCGCAATCGGCTCCTGTTCCAGCCCCTGTTTTACGGCCCTGATGAGAAAAGAGCCTCCCTGGCTCGCGCAATAGCCCGGATCATACTGGAAAACATAAGTGTCCAGCGGATCCGCGGCGGCAGTTCTGAAGTATATCCCGTAGCCCAGGTTCCCCGTTCCCTTCTTGCTGCGGAGCGTCACCTTCAAATTCACCGAATAAGTATTCCAGTCTTTTGAGCCGGCAAAACACCGGTGCTCGTCGGTGTTGTTGCTGGGATTTCCCACATAGAACACCCCGTTGGTGACCCTGAAATTCTTGCCCAAATAGTCGGACCATGTGTCAGGATAAGTGCCGTTGCTTGGAAAGTTGTCAAAGAACAGGTCGCTTGCCAGCACGATAATTGCCTCGCTTGTACATGTCGCCTGGCCGTATTTTCCCGTTGAGACAAGGTGCGCGCCGTGTGCCAGGACGGAGGTCCCATTCCATCCGCTGACCGGAGAAGTATTGGCGAGGTTGTTCGTGGAATAAGGAGCGGATTTCTGTGTGCCGTCAAAGGTCATTGAATAGGTCGCCCCGTTTCCCGGCAGCGCAGTCCTGTCAAAACCTTGTTTCCACGCGGCATTTTTCTTTAACTGATACACGGCGTCTTCAATGCCCGCAATCGATGCCTGCTCGGCTAATACAAGATTCTCCCCCCTTTGCACGCCGGCTTTCATTGACACATATATTTTTACAAGCAGGGTGGCAAAAGTGAATAACGTCACCACGCTCACTATGGTCAAAAGCAGTATGAAGCCTTTCTTCCCGTTAAGTATCACGGATCACTGCTCCAAAAGATTTAATCATAAATAAATATCGTAAAATTTCTTGACTGCCTGTCCACTGTACCATTCTGATTTTTTGATTCCGTTTCTATGAAGAGCCTCGCCGCATTCTCACCTCCCGCGGAAGGTGCAAGCTTGACTGACTTGATCGACGGGGCGACCATTCTTCCAGAGCTATTCATCTCTTTTTTCAGCTCGTCAATGCGGTAAGGCTTCAAAAGGGTGGGATCGGCGGCAAAATCAACGTAATTTTCTTTTCTCAAGAGAGTGGACGTTCCCGGATTGATATAATAGACCACATGTTTCTGCCAGTTCGGGGTGCCGTCCGGTTTCAGTGAATATTTCCCTGTTTTATCGTGGGCAGAGATGAAACTGAAGGCCTGCAGATTCCCGGTGGAGCCGTCACAGAGGTATTTTATGCTGCTGTCCTTGACATCCTGGGAAATTTTCCAGGCAGAAACCATAAGATCAAGCCCCGTTCCTGAACGATGAGCAACCGCCTGAAAGGTTCTTTTGGAGCATACTATCATCTTGATGAAAATTCCCGATATCAGGCTGATAATAAACATCACAATCAGAAGCTCCATCAGGGTAAAGGCACCGGAAAGTCTTTTCCTGTTCATCATGCACTTGCTCATAAGATATTATTTTGACGTATCAACCATAATTGTCTGCAGAACCAGTCGCTTGCCGCCTCCTGACTCTGTCCAGGTCATTGTCACCGTGATAAGCTTTTTGTCGGTATCCTGGAGGGAGATATCTGCCTTGTAGCTGAATGACTGAGTAAAGGGCTTCCCGTCATTCAATCCCGAATAGACGAATGTTCCGCTTGTCGCCGCCGCTTTCGCAAATCCCGCTTTTCTCACGTCGTCAATGACGCTTTTCGCGTAATAAGCAGCGTTAATACGGTTATCGGTCTGCGTTGCCGCCCTGCCTGTCACGGGAATTATTTTCATCACGGAAAACACTGCGATGCAGATGATAAAAATAGAAACAAGGCATTCCATCAAGGTAGCGCCCCGTCTCATATTCCTTTTCAAGCGGACCTCCCCTTTTACCCCATGGTCTGGATAAGATTGAATAACGGGAATGCAAGAGCAAATATCAGCACCGCGACAAAAACCCCGACCACCAGGATGACAAGCGGCTCCATCATGCCCATCATCGCTTTTATCATCACGTCAACTTCTCCCTCGTAATATGAAGCGATTTCCTCGAGCATTATTTCAAGGGTCCCCGACTCTTCGCCGCTTGCAATCATGCTGATTGACATGCTGGTAAAGATATCGCTTTCGCGCAGCGGTTTTGAGATCGACTCTCCCTCTTTCACGTTCTTGAGGGCGCTCAGGACGACTTTTTCTACCACTCTGTTGTCAATGCTGGCGCATATCAGTTCCAGGGATTGCACTATCGGCACCCCGCTTGAATACAGAGTGCCGAGGGTTCTGCAGAAATTGGTTATCGCGATCTGTTTCAGCATCACCCCCACAAGGGGGATTTTCAAGATTGTGGCATCAAAGAGATAAGCGCCTTTCTCCGTCCTGAGAAAATAGAGCACGCCATAGAAAATTCCGGCGATGATGATGATCAGCACATACCAGTATTTTGATATGAAATCCGCCGCGCTCATGAACATCACCGTCAGGGGTGGAAGATCGGCGTTCAGGCCGGCATAGATTTCAGAAAACTGCTTCGTGCCGAACAGAAATATGAAAAAGCACATCGCGAAGGCGACTATCAATATGGTGACCGGGTAGGACATGGCGGCCTTGATCTTCTTTTTTATATTCTCGGCGTTCTCGAGATGGACCGCAAGGCGCTGCAGAATGAGCGGCAGCTGCCCGCTCGCCTCGCCAGCCGCCACCAGTGAGACAAAGAGTTTTGAGAACTCTCTCGGGTAATCTTTGAGAAGGTCCGATAACGGCTTCCCCTGCGCAATGCCTTTTGAAGTGCTCTGCAGCATTTTTTTCAAGGTGATGTTTTTTGCGTCATGAGCCATTATGTCAATTGATTTTACAAGGGACATCCCTGCTTTCAGCATCGTGGAGAGCTGTTTCGTGAAAATCATTATATCCTGGGTTTTTATGGGCTCTTTGAAGAGAGTGAAGGGCTCCTTCTCCTCCACGAGCTCGATCAGAGTATACTGCAGGCACAGGGTCTCCAGGGCAGACGCTCTGTTTTCCACTTCAATATCGCCTGCATATATGGCATCTTCTTCATCCAGATATTTAAAATAGAATTTTGGCATGTCCCCACCTCTCGGCAAATGGTGCCAGCAAGGTTCGACATTTTTGTCTTCTTAACCTTTTATCCTTATGCGGTGAGGCTTTCAAGAAGGGATAGTGCGGTGCGTCTTAGAATATTTCTGGTGACAGTGAACAAAATAGAATTATTACTGCCATGCCTGTGCTGGAGAGCGCGGCTCGCTCCATAATTGGAGATTTGGGATAACTGACACACTTTTTATTCCAGGGAGAGGGCTCTGCGCTTTATCAGGGGCGTGAGGAGAGGAGAAAGAAGGCTTGCGATGGCACTCGGGAAAAAGTACCTGGGACTCGATATCGGGTCGTACAGCATAAAGCTTGGAGTCTGCGAGCAGAACAGAAAAGACATTGAAAACCTTTCTGAAATAGAGCTCTTTCCGGAAAGAAAGTTCATGGATCAGGGCCCCGACGAAAATAATAAACCGGAGAAAGTAAAAAAAATTCTTTCAGAGCACATGGCACCGGGCTCCAGATCGGGAAATTCCCTGAATATCTGCGTGCAGGGAGACGGGGAGATAAGCGGCTACGCGGAGCTTCCGAAACTGAAGCCCGATCAGGAAGATTTAGCGGTAAAGTCTATCGCGAGAAAATGCATTCCCTATACGCTTAAGGAAGCGGTCATCACTTATAAGGCCGTCCCTCCTGTAAGCGGAAAGAAAGAGAAGACAGGGATTTTTTTCATTTCAATTCACCATGAAAGTTTTGATGCTTATCGAGATATTCTGACAGAGTGCGGTTGCAAGGCCGACAATTTCATAATGGCATCTTTTGCCCTTGTCAATTCACATTCCGTGAATTATGAGAAGAATCCCGATAAATTCTCCGTGCTGGTGAACTGCGGAAGCTTGCTGACGACAATCGTTTTCATCAGGAACGGCTTTCCTTATTTCATGAGAAATTTCACCATAGCCGGAGCTAATTTCACCTACGCGTTCCAGATGGGCCTGCAGCTGACCTGGCAGGAATCCCAGAAACAGAAGTGTGCCTATGATGTCCTCGCAAAAGAAGTATTCTTCGAGCCCGTGCTTTCAAGATGGCTCGAGCAGGTGAAAAAATCCATTGACGGATTTAAAAATATAAACCGGGCTTATTCGCCCGGACTGGATAAGATCTATCTGGCCGGAGGCTCATCGCAGCTTAAAAATCTTGACAGGAGAATCTCTGAGTTCACCGGGATGGAAGTGATAGCGGAAACGTGGAAGAACCTTGAGAAGCGGTCTGTTTCCGATGAGAAGAAGATATGCGTGTATAATACCGCGCTGGGAGCGATTTTACAGACCTGACTGATGGCTCTGCAGTTCATATCAAGGAGGCGGCAATGGGAACATGGCTTGAAAGCGTGAGAAATGAGATAGATCCTCAAGTCTGGCAGAAAGTGACGGCTTTTGCAGGCACAAAAAACGACCCGGCGGATTTCATGCTGAAAGGCGGATATGTCAAGCCCGAGCAGGTGCTGTCGTCATTGTCAAAATTCCACGATTTGCCTTCGATGTTTCTGAACCAGTTCACCATCTCTGATGAGGCCGTCGAAAGAATACCCGAAGAAGTGGCACGGCGGTTCTGCCTGATGCCCCTTTTCATACTCAAGGATAAGATTTTTGTGGCTGTCGCAGAACCCGGCAATATCACTGCGGAAGACTTCATATTGCAGCAGACCAGGCTTACCATGCAGGAAATCGTCACGACCCGGGAAAATGTTGAAAGCGCCATAAACAAGCATTACCTTGCGGGAGCAAAATCCGCGGAAAAGATAAAGGCCTTTTCCGGCAAGACCGCACCCGCTGCCGAGACAAAACCGGATTCAAAAGCGAAGCAGCCCGAGGTCAAGACCGGTGAAGGCGATGCTCCTTCGATAAAATTTGTCGATCACATTCTCACCACCGGAATCCGCCTGGGAGCAAGCGATATTCACCTGGAGCCCTATGAGGATGAGGTGGAGCTCAGATACCGCGTAGACGGTATCCTGAGGAACTATCCGGCTCCGCCTCTTGATTTGATAAGAGCCGTCACTTCCCGGATCAAAATAATCTCGGAAATGAATGTTGCCGAGAAGAGGCTCCCCCAGGACGGCAGATCCACTTTTGAAGTGGACGGTAAAAAGTATGATCTGAGAATCTCGATGATTCCCAATTTATACGGAGAGTCGGTGGTAATCCGTGTGCTTACCTCCGGTTCAAACATCAAGGACCTTGACGACCTGGGCTTTTCGCCTCCCATGCTGCAGAAATATAAGAAAATGATATCGAGGCCCCACGGGGTCATATTGGTCACGGGGCCCACG
Source organism: Candidatus Eremiobacterota bacterium (assembly GCA_031082125.1). Classification (NCBI taxonomy): domain Bacteria; kingdom Bacillati; phylum Vulcanimicrobiota; species Vulcanimicrobiota bacterium. The sequence goes on along the minus strand of JAVHLM010000019.1, from coordinate 130,274 downwards.
GGATCGGGGAAGTCCACCACTCTTTACGCGACCTTGAGATATATTCTCTCACCGGAGAAAAAGATCCTTACCCTTGAAGATCCCGTCGAGTCAAAAATCAAGGGCGTCATGCAGTTTCAGATGAATGCCCCGATAGGCTATACTTTTGCGAGCTGCTTGAGATCAGTGCTCAGGCACGATCCTGAAATCGTGCTCGTCGGTGAGATACGAGACCGCGAAACTGCGGAAATCGCCATAAGAGCGTCTCTTACGGGGCATATGCTCTACAGCACCCTTCACACCAATGATGCCGCTTCAGCGCCTACAAGGCTCATTGACATGGGAGTTCCGGGATATCTTGTGATGACTTCTCTCATCGGTGTCCTCGCCCAGAGGCTCATAAGGCGTCTCTGCACAAAATGCAAAGAGCCCCTCAAGGTGGAAAAGGAGCATCTGGACATTCTGGATCTTAAAAAATTGCCGCAGGGAGCAGCGCCCTACAAGCCAGTAGGGTGCGGAAACTGTGAAAAATCGGGTTACAGGGGAAGAGTGGCCATCTATGAGCTTCTGGAGATAACGCCTGAAATGAGAAGGCTTGCAGATATTGACATGACATCCGACAAAATACAGCAGATTGCCGAGAAAGGCGACTTCACGACCCTTCGTCAGAGCGCCATCGAGAGCTGGCTTGCCGGGAATACCGGAATCGACGAAGTAATGAAGCTCACTGTTGAATGATCGGAATTATATCAAATACGTGAGAGTGAGGGGTTGACCATGAAAAAATTATACTGCGCCGATGATGATCCCAACATATTAGATATATATAAACGGACTTTCTCAAAACTGGAAGGCGTCGAAGCCAGATTCTTTGACAACGGCCTCGACATTTACCGGGAAGTGCAGCTTGACAAGCCCGATGTGATAATAAGCGATATCATTCTTCCCAAGATGGAGGGGCTGACCCTGAGCATGCTGCTCAAATGCGATGAGAAATACAAGGATATCAAGATCCTCATCGCCTCTTCCGTCATGGATCCCGATATAGATGAACAGGTCAGGAAGGTAGGCGCTGACGGTTTTCTAAAGAAGCCTTTCAGGCCTCAGGAAATAAGAGAAAAAGCCAAAGTGGTGCTCGGGATATAGGGAAAGATCCTCATTACAAGGAGAGATTGCCATGGAAAACCGCACAATACCTACCTCATTCGCTCCCGCCGAAAGGCTGAAAGGTGAAGCGCTGCAGAAGCAGGTGGACGAAATCAAAAAAAATTCCCTCATAAAGCAGATACTCGATATCGTTCCCGGTTTTACCGTTATTCTCAATGAGTGCCGGCAGATAGTATTTATCAACAAGCCTTTCCTTGATTTTCTGGGCATAAAGGAAGAGAAGCAGGCTCTCGGCTTGAGGCCGGGAGAGGTCTTCACGTGCGCTCACTCCGATGAATCGGAAGGCGGCTGCGGGACCACCGAGTTCTGCCAGGTCTGCGGCGCCGTCGGCACGATTCTCACAAGCCAGCAGGGACAGGAGTGCAGGAGCGAATGCCAGATAATGATGAAATCCGGCGATGCGCTTGATCTTAATGTCTCCGGTGCTCCCTTCGAGGTGCAGGGGCAGAAATTCACCTTCTTCTCGGTCCTCGATGCAAGCGCCGAAAAAAGAAGAAAGAACATGGAGAGAATTTTCTTTCATGACGTGCTGAATACCACGGGGGGGCTTTACGGGTATGCCGACCTTCTATGCGAATCGCTCCCTGAGTCCGGTGAGACCAAGAATTTTGCCACCCTGATTTTTAACCTGACGGGGAATGTCATTGAAGAGATTGAATCGCAGAAATCAATATCGGCTGCTGAGAACATGGAGCTCATAATAAAGAAGGAAGAGGCCGATTCCCTTGATGTAATCAAGGAAATTGCCGACCTGTACAAGAGCCATATAGTGGCCCATAACAAGCATATCATCATTGCGCCGGACTCAGAAGCGGTCAAGTTCCAGACCGACAGGCTGCTTATCAAGAGAGTGCTCGGGAATATGGTAAAAAATGCGCTTGAGGCATCGAAAGAAAGCCAGAAAGTGGTAATCCTCTGTTACCTGAACAGCAACAGGATTGTCTTCAAAGTCCATAATGACGGATATATCCCCAGAGACGCACAGTTGCAGATATTCAAAAGGTCTTTCTCCACAAAAGGCAAGGGAAGAGGGCTGGGCACCTTCAGCATCAAGCTCCTGACGGAGCGTTATCTCCGCGGGAAAGCGTCGTTCAAGACTTCAGAGTTTGAAGGAACTGATTTTGTCGTGGAATTTCCTTTGGATTTCTAAGAGGTTTGCGCCCTCTGCAGTTTGTCCAGGAGCATCATGCCATGGATCAGGTACAGAAGAGCGCATCCGTTTGCAGCAAGAACCACCCCGATGATGAGGCCGGGAATCAGGTGAGAGACAAGCATTGAGGCGCCGAAGAGAATCGTCAGCAGGCTCATGGTGAGCTGTGCTGCAGAAAGCTTCTTCAAAAGCGTTGAAAGAGGGTCGCCGGTCCCTTCTGATTCTCTCTGGCGGGAACTGCCGATTTTCCACAGCGAAACGACACCGCCAAGGATATTGAGCACACCGACAAGAACCGTCAAGTACGGGACGAGGATTCCCGGTATGATACAGGACTCTATTCCCAGAGCCGCGAACAAAAGCCCGGAAAAAATCATCAGCCAGGAACGGGGAAAGGGACCGATGGGCGTATTTCCTGACGCAAGCATCTGAACGGCAAAAATCACCATCAGGAGTCCAAGCTGGGCACTTCCCGAAAAGGGGAGGAGCCCCAGGTTTACCGGAATCAGCAGCACGCCGAGAAGCACCATGAATATGGCCATCAGCAGAAGCATGGCCTGATCGGTGGAAAGCTCACCATCTCCCTCAGGGAGCCTATCCGCCTCCGGATGCATGCGGTAGATTTTCCTGAGCACAAAGGCAAGATAGACAAGTGCAGTGCCGTAAATCAGAACCACTCCCGCCGTCATTGGCACTGTCAGCAGGCTCTGTTTCCAGATCATCAGTGCGATAAGCATCGACAGTATATAGACTGCACCGCAGGCAAAAATCAGATGCCGAAAAATTCCTCCGTACTTTATCCAGGCAGGGAGCTTCTCTTTGGCAAAACACATATTGACAAGCAGCAGAAAACTTCCCGGCCCCAGAAAGAGAAAGAGCAGGATGCGGGGAAGCGTGCTTAAAAGATCGGGGACAAAACAGGTCACAATACCTGCTGCTGCAACCACCACGCCGGCAGCAAGCAAAGGTTTCGACCGGGGCAGATCGCCGTACGGTGTTTTCCCGAGTGTGATGATCTGCAGTGCAAATATGACCAGAAGTGATCCATACAGACCATTTTCATAGTAAGGGAGCGCTCCCTCTGAAACGGGGAAAAGCAAAGCTCCGGTGATCAGCATCATCATCCCTGCTATCAGCAGAATGACCACCTCGAGGGGGAGATCGGCCTTTCTTAATAAAGGGTGTTCTGTCATATGAATCTGTCAGCGCTGCCTGTTCTATGCCCTTAGAGATCTGCGCTCCCGTGCGATATCCCGCAATATGTTCTCGGCGGCTTCAGGGGATGTGCGGTACAATTCCCACAGCGTGCGTGCAGAGTCAGGCAGGGGGATGATCCCCTCCTTATTCGCCACACCCGCGAGAATCAGCTTTGCAGCCTCCCCCGCTGATATGGCGTTTTCAGGAATCTTTGCTTCAACGCGCTCGCCGATAATCGGTGTTCCCCAGATGCGGGTGGCAACCTCCCCGGGGCAGACGACGGAAAAGCATATGCCCTCGTCTTCAAGCTCGAAGCGCAGGCTCTCGCTGAGCCCCGTCACCGCGTACTTGGTGGCGCAGTAAAGGGACTGAAAGGGGATGGGAAGAATCCCGGCAATAGAAGAGGTGGAGACAATGTGCCCTCCCCCCTGACTGCGCATTATCGGCAGGGCAAAGTGGATCCCATAGATGACGCTCCATAGGTTGACATCGATGATGCGGCGCCACTCTTCCATGGTCACCTTTTCAATCGCCTTTGTACCGCCGATGCCGGCGTTGTTGAAAAGAATGTCGAGCCGTCCGTGACGCGAGGCCGCCTCTTCAACCATGCGCTGCACCTGCTCCTCTCTGGACACATCGACAGTCATGGGATGAACGCGCCCTTTGTGAGCGCTTAACTGTTCGAGAGCGGACTCCAGCGTCTTTGTGTCCCTGTCGGCCATGAAAACGACGGCGCCTGCCTTGAGCAGCACTTCAGCAAGGGCAAAGCCGATTCCTGACGCCGCCCCGGTGACGACGCACCCTTTTCCATGAAAATACTCTTCAACGTTCATTGTACCTCCTCTTTGAGCCCTGGTGAGTGTCTGAATGGGCATAAGCCTGTGACCGGAGCCTTCCACATCGCCAAAAGGAGATCCTGCTGTATTCTTCTGGCATGCGCTCATTTCTTGAATTACCGCAAAAGGCCCTCCAGGGGAGGCGCTAAATCTCTACAAAGCCTGTGAGTATAAGGTCTTAGAGTACCATCCTTGTTCACCTGACAGGGCCCTTTCGTATCAGCGGTCATGGAGACGCATCAAGCTTCAGTTCGCCGGCTTCACGGTGACCTGGATTTTCAAGCGCGAGCCACAAGGATTGTCGCGGGAACAGATTGAGGGCTGACGTGGTATCTTTCAGGGGCAGCTGAAGGAATAGAATCTCCCGGGGGGAAATGTACACCAGGGAGCCATCGTGCCACCCGGGCTGAGAAAGAAGGGATACCATGCGAACCATCACCCGATCATTTCCCGTCATTCTTTTTGTGCTCATCTTCCTGCTCTGCGGCGCCTGCGGCCGCCACCCTGCAGGGGACCGGGGAGGACCCTCCCTTTCAGCTTCCACATCCCCCTCGAATAGGGGAAAAGCTTTCAGCGGCAGCGAGGTGACGAGTGCTTCCGGGACGCTGAAAGGGGAGAAGCAGGAGGGACTTCTCATCTTCAAGGGCATCCCCTACGCGAAGCCGCCCGTAGGCGCTCTCCGGTGGAGGCCCCCACAGGCCCCGGAGCCCTGGAAAGGCACCCGGGACTGCACCGGCTTCGGGCCCCGCTGTCCTCAGCCCGAGTCGCTCCTCGCGAGAAGCGACAGGGACCAGAGCGAGGACTGCCTTTACCTCAACGTCTGGACGCCGGCAAAGAGCGCTGATGAGAAGCTTCCTGTCATGGTCTGGATCCACGGCGGGAGCTTTGTCACCGGCGCCGGCTCAAATCCCGCATATGACGGGACGCACCTTGCGAAAAAGGGCGCCGTCATTGTCACGATAAACTACCGCCTGGGGCCCCTCGGCTTCTTCGCCCACCCCGCCCTCTCAAAAGAATCGGACCATGGGGTATCGGGAAACTATGGCATACTTGATATGATTGCAGCCCTCACGTGGGTGAAGCAGAATATCGCCGCATTCGGCGGCGATCCAGGCTGCGTCACCATCTTCGGCGAGTCCGCCGGCTCCATGAGCGTCACGTGCCTCATGGCGTCGCCCCTGGCACAAGGCCTCTTCCACCGGGCCATCGCCGAGAGCAATTTTGCCATAGGCCTCCCGGCCCTCAAGGAGAGGAAACGACTGATGAAAGCCTATGAGGAGGTGGGGGTGGACATCGCCCGCAAGCTTGGCGTGAAAGAGGAAGGGGATGTCCTCAAAGAGCTCAGGGCAAAAAGCCCCGGTGAGCTCATCGGCGCCTCTGACCCTGTCAAGGGTCTCACGGGCAAGGGGGTGACGTTCCGCCCCGTCATTGACGGCTACGTGCTGCCTCAGGACCCCGTGAAGGTTTTTGCAGAAGGGAAGCAGCACCCCGTCCCCTTCATGAGCGGCATCAATGCCGACGAGGGAAGCATCTTTGTGAAGCAGATGCCTGTCTCTACCGTAGAGGGCTATAAACGTTTCCTCAAGGCCCGCTTCCGGGAAAGGGCGGAAGATGCCCTGGCCCTCTACCCCGCCTCAGATGACCGCGAGGTGCCCGGAGCTCTCGGCGCCCTCATCACGGACCTGATTTTTCTCATGCCGGTGAAGTATGCAGTGAGGGAAGTGAGGAATGCGGGGAGCCCGGCCTATCTTTACTATTTCACAAAGAAGCCGGCGGCGGCGAAAGCCCTCAATATGGGCTCTTTTCACGGCCTTGAAGTGGCCTATGTCTTCGGCTATGAGGGGAAATTCTGGAAGCCTTCTGAAAAGAACAGAAAGCTCTCTCATGCCATGGGGAGCTACTGGGTGAACTTCGCCGCAAAGGGCGATCCCAACGGCCCGGGCCTCCCTGCCTGGCCCGTCTATGAGAGCTCTCCAGACGAATACCTTGAGCTCGGCGATGATATCAAGGCGGCCGGCGGGCTCAGGAAGAAATACTGTGAGTTCTGCGAGAAGGCCCTCGGCGAATGAAAGCAGCTCGAGCGAAGGGAAAAGGTGAGTTTTTATGAAGTTTTCAACGGCTCTCGGGCTTGTCCTTGCGCTTGTCATTACGCAGGCCGCCTGGGGGCAGGCGGGCGACGTCAAATCGTCGTACATCAAGAGCACCCTCGGGGATGTCCTCGCCACGATCAGAAATGAATACGTTTACCAGGTAAAGGATGAGACGCTCCTGGCGGGCGCCGTGAAGGAGATGGCCCGCGTCGATGCCTCTCTCGCGGGGAAGCCCTGCGCCACCTGGGGCGCCTTCGAGGCCCTTTTTGACAGTGCATACGGGCGCAACCCCGCTGCCGCGTCGCCCCTGGGCGAGGCAGCCATCAGAGGCATGGTGAAGAGCCTCGGCGATCCGTACTCCCTCTTCCTCTCGCCCAAGGAATGGGACTATTACAGGAGAGTCTCGTCGGGCGAGAGCTTCGCCGGCATCGGGGTCGAGCTTGCCGTGAAGAACGGAAAGCTTGTCATCACCGCTCCCCTTGAAGGAAGCCCCGCCGAGAAAGCCGGCATCAGGCCAGGCGACCTCGTTGTGAAGGTAGGAGGGCAATCCATAGAAGGAAAGGATTATTACGAGGTCCTCTCGATGTTTGACGGGCTCAAGGGGAGCGCCCTGCTCCTCTCGGTGAGGAGGGGCCCGAAGGTCCTTGACTTCACCATAGTGCGGGACAATATAAGGTTTGACCCCGTAAGCGCCAAGCTCCTTGGCTCAAAGCCCCCTGTGGGCTACATCAAGATCCCCTACTTCGGGCAGTCCACCGACAGCGAGGTAAGGAGAGCCCTTGACAGGCTCGCGGAAAAGGGCGTGAAGGCAGTCATTTTTGACGTCCGCAACAATCCCGGCGGGGACTTCGGCTCGAGCCTCAGGATGGCGTCGCTTTTCGTCAAAGGGAAGCCCCTCATCAAGGTGCAGAAAAAGGGGGGAGCCCCCTCTGATATCTATCCCGAGAAAGGCCCCTCCTACCAGTTCAGGACGGTGATCCTCATCAACGAGGGATCGGCGAGCGCTTCGGAGGTCTTCGCCTGCGCCCTGGCCCAGAACGGCCTGGCGACTCTCGTGGGGACGCGGTCTTTCGGGAAGGCCCTCGTGCAGTCTGTCTACTCCCTCCCGGGGAATGCCGCCCTCAAGCTCACCACCTCGCGCTATTACACCCCCCGGGGCGATGACATTCTTTTCAAAGGCCTTGCCCCTTCCGTGGCGGCCGAGTCGGTGTACCCTGTGCCTCCCGTCACTAAAGACCCTGTGGTGCTCAAAGGAGTGGAAGTGTTGATCCGCTGAGCCGCGGGGGAGCTCCTCATACGGGGGGGAAGCCACAGAGGAGAAGGCCCGCCCTTGAGTGAACTATCTCAGGCAGTATTTTCACAGGATTCGGAGGACTCTTCCCATGGTGCCACGGTATCGAACGCCTGAAATGTCGGCTCTCTGGAGCATTGAAAACAAGTACCGCATGTGGCTCTCAGTGGAGCTTGCCGTATGCAGGGCCTGGAATGAGCTCGGTATGATCTCCCGAGATGCGCTTTCCGTGATTCTTGAAAAAGCCTCCTTCACCGCTTCAAGAATCGAGGAGCTGGAGCACGAGACCCGCCACGACGTGGCGGCCTTTCTGCAGAATGTTCAGGAGCAGGTGGGACCCGAGGGTCGCTTCATCCATCTCGGCGTCACTTCCTCCGATATCCTTGACACGGCGCAGGCGCTCATCATGGGGGAATCCCTCGACCTGATAGAAAAAAGAATTGAAGCTCTTGGGGAGGTTCTGAGGGATATGGCCGTGGCCCACAAAACCACTCCTGCCGCCGGGAGGACCCATGGGGTTCATGCCGAGCCCATGAGCTTCGGCCTCAAGTTCCTCCTCTGGTATGATGAGATGCTGCGCCACCGGGAGCATCTGAAGGAAGTGAGACGAGAGGTGAAGACGGGAAAGATCTCAGGCGCCGTGGGGACCTATGCAACTGTGGAGCCCGCCGTGGAGCGCTCAGTGTGCCGGCAGCTCGGCCTTGAGCCGGCGCCCATATCCACGCAGATTGTGCAGCGCGAGCGCCATGCCCGCTACGTGGCGCTCCTGGCCCTTCTGGGCGCCACCATCGAGAAGATAGCGACGGAGCTCAGGCACCTCCAGCGCACCGAGGTAATGGAAGCCATGGAAGGCTTCGGGAAGGGCCAGAAAGGCTCTTCGGCCATGCCCCACAAGAGGAATCCCGTGTCGGCGGAGAACCTCTGCGGCCTCTCGAGAGTCCTCAGGGGTCATGTGGTCACTGCCTATGAAGACGTGGCCCTCTGGCATGAGCGGGATATCAGCCACTCATCGGCAGAGCGCATCATCCTTCCCGACAGCTCGCAGCTGGCGGACTATATGCTTGCAAGGCTCACGGCCCTCATGGCGGGGCTCTCCATAGACCAGGGGCGGATGAGGGAGAACCTGGAGCTCACCAGGGGCCTTGTCTTTTCACAGAGGGTCCTTCTGGCCCTTATCGACAAGGGGATGGAGAGGGACAGCGCTTACCGGGTAATTCAGGAGGCGGCGGGGAGAGTCTGGGAAGACAAGTCCCTGAGCCTCTTTGACGAGCTCAAAAGCTGCGGGGAGGTGGGCCGCCATCTCGCGGAATCTGAGCTTGAGGCCCTTTTTGACTATTCCTGGTACCTCCGCCATGTAGACGAGATATACCGCCGCTTCGGTCTTTAGCGTTCCGGAACATGGTGCGGAGCAATCCGTTCCGAAGCAATCCGTTCCGAAGCAATCAGGGACGGCCTTATGATGCGCTCATAAGCCCGTCCCTGTCACTTCAAGATTTGATCTCCCCGAAGCTCTACTTTCTCCGGAGCTTCTTCGGGCGTTTCGAGCCGCTCCAGTAAGCCTGGTCTACCTCGGAGATCAGGCCGCTCAGGCTGTTGCTCGCGCTGTAAAGGTCGCTGTACGTCCCCCCGCTGTAAGCGTAACGGTCAAGATCGCGCAGCACCGAGTCAATCTCGCTCTGCCAGCCGGAGTAGCTCACTTTTTTCAGGTAAGGCATGAGCCAGTTCCTGCAGTATTTCAGGCTGTCCTGGACATTGCTTCCCCCGTTGACGTAATATGACACGTCTTCGCCATAGTAAGCCCTGTTCGCGTAACTGTAAATGTCGGAATATGCGCTGCTGAGCCGTGACTTGATCTCGCCGAGATAATACTTGTCGTCGTTGTAAGACGGGTTGGTCGTTGAGGTCGTCGAGGGTGACGCCGTAGGGTAAGGCTGGGGCTCAACAGTCCCCGTCGGCTCGGGCATGGGGTAAGGGATGGGCTCGTCGCCGATTATCACGAAGCCGTCCCACACCGTCAGTGCCTGTGATGCCGTGAAGGTGGTCTTTATGCTGTAAGCCTCGTTTTCAGGCGCGGACTGGGGAACGTCGAGGGATGCGGCGGTTTCGGGGGTGACGGTATACCCGTAGCCTGCCACGGTGGCCGTGCCGCCTTCCGTGGTGACGGAAGAGATGACCGTGCTCTCGCCTGTGGCGAAGTCGGTCTTCACCAGGTCAAATTTGATGGCCGTATAGGTGAAGGTTGTCGTTGAGCTTCCCATGTTCATGAGGGCCACCTGGACCTTGATGGTCTCGCCGGGCTTGTAGGCGATCTTGTCGGTGCTGGTCGTGGCATAGAGTGTCGCCGCCGTCTCGGAGACGGTGAAGTTTTTCACCACTTTTCCGTTGATCTCCACTTTTTCCGATACTATCGAAGAGCCGTAAAGGCTATAGACCTCTACCTGGTAGGTGCCGAAGGGGATGCCCGTGATCTCGTAAGCTCCCGTCTCGTCGGTGATGGCGCAGCCCGATGAGCAGTTGGGCGAGGTGGTATCGGCCATGATCTGCACGATGGTATTGACGGCAGGGTTGCCCTTCGTGTCCTTCACGGTGCCGGAGAGGCTCCCTATGCTGTCGGGCCCAAGGACCTTAAGGGTGAGGGTGAGGCTCTTCCCGCCGAAGGAAGCCGTCACGGTGCCCGTCGCCGTCGCAGTGATGGCGCTGTTGGAGTAGAATATGCCGTAATCGTCGAACTCTCCCAGGTTCGCGCTGCTTACCGACCAGGTGATTGTGTCGGAAACGGGATGCCATTCGCCCTGGTACCTGCCTACGACGGTGAACCATTCAACCTGGCCTGCCACGAGGGACCATGCCTGCTCTCCCGTCTCGCTCCAAGGCGGCACGATCCTCATGTCGGTGAGCTGAGAGCTCTCCATGGGCTCCCAGAGCATGGGATAGCTCGAAGGAGGCACTGACGATCCCGGATCGTCAACAATAACGTCGGGAAACGAGAGATCGCCAAGAAGTGAGGAGGGCACCTCGCCGAAGTCAAAGAACCCATTGCTGTCGGTGCGCTGCATCAGCGGCGGATCTGAGCAGATCTGCACCACGATGCCTGCGGCGGGGATAAAGCCTGAAGGAGCGGTAGCCTGCGGGAGCACGATGAGTTTTTCGTTCCCTGCCCTGAGCCCTGCTGAGCGGTACACGTAGCCGCTTGTGCCGTAAGCGCCTGGCTGAGCAGTGGGTGCCACGGTGGGGATGGGGGTGATGCCGCCTCCCCCTATGCCTCCTCCCCCTGCAGCGCTTCCTCCTCCTCCGCCGCAGCCTGCCAGTGCCAGGCAGAAGGCGATGATAATGCCGATTGCCACGTACAAAGCGTTTTTCATAAACAATCCCCCCTGTCTTGAGATAAGTACTGCCATTATAACCGCGAGAGGCGCAGCTATTCAAGAGAGAAAATGTAACATTTTCGCTACAATTAAGGAGAGGGATCCCCTCCACCGGGGAATGGAGGGAATGCCGCTGCAGCCACTGCCATGGTGAAAGTGACGTTTTTCGGAAAATCCAGGAAGAATGGCCATAAGAGAGAATATTGTGAGGGGGTTATATGCCTTGTGCGAAGGAGGACACCATGGTGCTTTACTGTCAGAAATGCGGCAGTGACAACAGGGAGAAGGCAAAATTCTGTGATGCCTGCGGCGAAAAGCTCGCCTTCATACGATGCAGGAAATGCCAGACTGACAACAGGGGGAAGGCAAGGTTCTGTGATGCCTGCGGCGAGGCCCTCAAGAGTGTGACCGCAGAAGAGGGAGGCGAGGTCAGCAACATTTTCGAGGCAATAGAGAAAAGAGATTATCCTTCAGTGAAGAGACTGCTCACCATGGGGGTGGAAGTGAACGCCCATGGCTCCCATGGGTGGACGCCTCTCCACAAGGCGGCTAAAGAGGGATACACCGAGGCCGTGGAGGCCCTTCTGGCCCATGGTGCGGAAATGAATGAGCGGAACGAGATGGAGGACACGGCTCTCCATCTGGCGGCCCAGGAAGGCTTTGCAGGGGCTATAGAGGTACTTGTAAGGAGAGGCGCCGATGTAAATATGAAGGGCTTTTTCGGCCATACTCCGCTCCACAAGGCGGCACGCCTGGGAAGCAGGGAGACTGTCGAGTTTCTTGTCGAGCACGGAGCCACTATTGACGCAAAAGACGATAACGGATATACTGCTCTTCACCTCACGGCCTCATGGAACCACCCGAAGGTGGCGGGTTATCTTCTCCTGAAAGGCGCCGATATCGCCGCAAGGACTAATAACGGGAAAACAGCCCTCAAGCTTGCCAACGAGCACCATCACCACGAGATTACCGAGCTTCTCACCTCCTTTGGCGCAAAGGAGTGAGAGAGCCCCTGCAAGGAAGGAGACGGCCATGCACAAAGCCACCATAAGGGTTTTTTACCCCCTGGGAAAGGGAATCATTGTGCTCCGCACGGAGGAGGACTGGAAAAAGGACATTGAACCGGCCTTCATTGACGAGAAAAGCCATTGCTATATTTTTGAAATCGCCCACAGGCACCCGGTACTCAATTACAAGCCCTGCATGAGAACGCCACGGGCATTTCACTGGGCCCGCGGGACCAACAGGCTTGCCATTCTGGGCGACAATATGCCTAATGATATCTATCCCTATTTTTTTTCCGACACGGGAGGCACCATTACCGGAATTCATGTCTTCCATTCAAAAGTCTACCGGACCCACCGGCTTCTGAGGGCCTACCTTCCCGAGGGCTACCAGGAGAATACCCTCAAGCGCTACTCGGTGGTGTACATGCAGGACGGGAAGAACCTCTTTTTCCCCCAGGAGGCTTTCCTGGGGCAGGACTGGAAAATTGACGAGAACCTTGACCTTCTCAACAAGATGAACCTTACGGAACAGCTCATTATTGTGGGGGTGTACGCCGAAAAGCGCGAAAAGGAATACACTCTTCCGGGGTATGAGCGCTACGGGGAATTCATGACAAAAGAGATTGTCCCTTCCGTGGACAGTGAGTTCCGCACCCTCACGGGGCCCTGGCAGACGGCCGTCATGGGCTCCTCCATGGGAGGCGTCGTGTCCTTCTATCTTGCCTGGCAGCATCCCGACAAATTCGGCTATGCGGCCTGCCTCTCCAGCAGCTTTTCACTCGGCGACAACCTTATCGAGCGCGTGCAGGATGAGCCCCTTGAGTCTCACCGGGATTTCAGGGTTTATCTTGACAGCGGCTGGCCCGGCGATAACTATGACGTGACCATCGAGATGGCGTCGGCACTCATGGCCCGCGGTTTCAGGATAGGAATCAATATGGTGCATTTTGCCTTTCCCCTTGCGGAGCACAGCGAGAAGCACTGGGCCGAGCGATTTCACATCCCTATTCAGATTTTTGCCGGGAGGCTGAGGCGGACCAATCTGCGCCTTATGCACCCGGAGTCCTTTCCCCCCGTGGCAGTCCATCCCCATCCCGTGAAGGCCTTGTCAAAAGACCGGAAAGCAAGGCTCTCACCACGCGCTCCTATTTCAAGAGCTCGACGCAGGTGAATTCCCGGCAGAGGGAGAAAGCTCTGAATATTTCTTCCTCTACGAGGGGTTTACCCCGCAGTATGAGGCTTGTGAGGTTTCTGGCAATTCCCGGTCCCAGCATGAGCCCCTGGCCGCACATTCCCGCGGCGATATAGACGCCGTCGGAGCCCTTGACCTCGTCTACAAAGGGGATCCCGTCGGGTGTCATGGGATAGAGGCCCCTCCAGGTCCTTCTCACCTTGATGTGCCTGAGGCGCGGCATCACCTCGATGAGGCGCTGGGCCACCATGGGAAGGAACTCCGACGTGGAATCCCTGTCATGGCCCACGATGAGGGGAGAAGGGGTGATGCAGAAGACGATCTGCCCCAGGTCGTTCTGGTAGAAATAGAAGTTCTTTGAGCCGGGCCTCTCCCTTATGTCCACGACGAGGGGCTTGAAGAAAAGGGCCACGGGCTCGGTAATGCCCGCCTCGTGGCAGTCAGGCGTCACGGGGATCTCAAGGCCCAGCATCTTCCCCGCCTCGCGGGCTTCAGCGCCTGCGGCAAAGATACAGTACCGCGCTTCATAGGAGCCCTTCGTAGTCTTTACCTGTTTTTTCCCGTTCTTTAAAGCCACCTCGGTGACCTCTTCCTGGAAATGGAAGCGGGCGCCCTGCCGTTTTGCCGCCCTGTAGAAGGCCTCGGCCGCCATGAGAGGGCAGAGGTTCCCGTCTTCTCCTGAGAGGGTGCCGCCCCGCAGGTCTCTCTCTGAGAGGCCCGGGATTATTTCCCTGAGCGTCTTTCCATCAACCCACTCTATGGCGAGCCGGTATTTCTTCTGGATGACAAGGAGCTCCCTGAGGGTTTTCTCTATCTGCTCCGTATAAGCGGGGAAGGCGTAGCCTCCCTTTACCCATCCTATGTCGTCACCGTAGCGCTCTTGCCACGTGGAGAAGACCTCAAGGCTCTGCTGGCAGACCGTTATCTTGGCGGGGTCTGAATGGGTGGCCCTGATGCCCCCGATGGCTGCTTTGTTCTGTCCCTGGCCGGGCGAGGCGAGCCTTTCGATGACCAGCACCTTGAGAGATTCGCCTGAGAGCGTCCAGGCAAGCGGGAGGCCGATGCTTCCTGCACCAATGATTATTACGTCGTAGGTTTTCATGACAATCCTCCTGTAAATGGAGCACCTCTTTGGTCTCCTGCTCACTCAATATTACTGCGCTTCTTCTGCATTTCCTTCAGAACCATGTCCCGGGCCAAGAGTGCCGATTTTTATCCACAGCAGCATATGATAGGGGAAATAAAAAGAGGGTGGAATATTTCAAGATGCATGATTCTTGCACCCGGAGGAAGTCCCTTGGGAATCCAGTGTCCCTTCTGCCATCATGAAAATCTTGATGAATCCCTTTTCTGCGACGGGTGCATGCGCAATATTCCCAGGGAGCAGACGAAAAAGGAGCTTCTCGACGACCGCTACGATATTCTCGCCACGATAAAGTCCGGCGGCATGGGCTGTGTCTTCAAGGCAAGGGACACAAGGCTCAATACCGTCGTGGCGATCAAAAAGATGGTCTCCCCCTCGTCAAATCCTGAAGAGGTTTTTTACATTGAGCAGCGTTTCAAGGAGGAGGCCCGCCTTCTCTCCAAGCTCCACCATGGCGGCCTCCCCAAGGTGATAGATTTTTTCTCCATAAGGGACCCCGAAACGCAGAAGAACACCTTTTACCTTGCCATGACCTTTATAGACGGCAAGGATCTTGAAACTATTTTCAATGAGCGAAAAGGAGCGATCTTTCCTCTCGAGGAGGCTCTCAATTATTTCAGGCAGGCCCTCTCCATACTGAATTATCTCCATACGCAGCAGCCTCCCGTCGTATATCGCGATATGAAGCCCTCAAATATCATGATCAATAACGGCAAGCTTTTTCTGATAGATTTCGGCATCGCCCGCATGTTTGACCCTCACAAGGAAGGTACGCTTGTGGTAATCGGCACGCCGGGATATGCGCCGCCCGAGCAGTTCAAGGGCTATGCCGAGCCCCGCAGCGATATTTATTCCCTCGGGGTGGTCATCCACCAGCTCCTCACCGGTGAGGATCCTTCTGACCTCACGAAAAACCTTTTCAGCTTCGACCCTCCCTCGATAAAGAATCCCAAGGTTCCTGAAGCAGTCGATCAGATCCTGATGAAGATGCTGGAAATTGTGCCTGACAGCCGCCCCTCGTCGGTTCAGGAGATTTTAGAAGCCCTTGAGGGGCGGTCATCAGGGAGAATATCCGCCGAGCGCTATGGGACCGTCTTTGAGGCTCTTGCCGAGGGTGATTGCGAGGCGATCAATGAGATGGTGGCCCTCATCGATAACGTGAATTCATCCGACGAGGAGGGGTGGACCCCCCTTCACTGGGTGGCCAACAAGGGCTTCACCGAAGCAGCGGTGACCCTTATCTCCCGCGGGGCGAACATTGAAGCCAGCGACCACGAGGACTGGACCCCTCTTCACATGGCAGCCCAGGAGGGCCACAGCGTCATCGCGGAGCTCCTTATCGCGAAAGGCGCCAACGTGAACTGCATCACCAACGACGGCCAGACTCCCCTCCACTCGGCAGTTTACAAGGGCCACAGCATTATTGTGGAGCGCCTGGTGGCCTGCGGCGCTTCAGTTGCCACGCATGCCATGGATGGCTCGACGCCGCTGCACGCGGCGGCGGAAAAGGGGTACCCCGTGGTTGCCGATCTGCTTATCGAAAAGGGAGCCCAGATAAACGCCAAAGCTCACAATGGATGGACACCTCTCCATCTCGCCGCCTGCTATGGCCATGGAGCCGTAGCGGCTCTTCTCCTCGAAAAGGGAGCCAATCCCGATGAGAAGAACAATTTCGGCTGGACCGCCCTCCACTGGGCTGTTGACAGGAACCAGAAGGACGTTGCCGAGGTCCTCATCAGGGGAGGCGCCGCACTTAATGCCCTTACCAACAACAACTCGACGCCGCTGCACTGGGCGGCGAAAAAGGCTTACACTGAGCTGGCCGAGATGCTTCTCTCGAGAGGCTGCCAGGTGAATGTGCAGGATTCCCAGGGCCTCACGCCGCTGCACTGGGCAGTGCAGAGCGAAAACGGCGATCTGGTCTCTCTGCTCGTGACCAGGGGCGCTGACGTGACTCTTGTGGATTCCCTGGGGAGGACGGCCGTACAGTGCGCCAATGAGAACCGCTGCTGGGAAATCGCCGAGCTGATCCGCGCCCAGGGCCCCAGGGAGACAAGAAAATACCGCGACATATTCCAGGCGATTGAAAAGCAGGATCCCGATGCGGTGAGCGCCTTCGTCACCCAGGGTGCTCCCCTCAACAGCAAGAATTATGACGGCTGGACGCCGCTTCACTGGGCAGTGGAAAAGGGGAGCCTCAGGGCTGCCGAGATTCTCGTTGCCCGCGGTGCCGATATCAACGTGAGGACTTTCCGGGGGACCACTCCTCTTCACTGGGCGATAAAGAAGGGAAACGGCGCCATGATTGAGCTCCTTGTAGACCGCGGCGCCGACGTGTATGCCCAGGCTCAGGACGGGAAAACGCCCGTTGACTGGGCCATTGAACGGGATTACGGGGAGGTGGCTGATTTTCTCGAAGAAGAGGGAAGGCGTGATGCCCTCCGCCAGGGTGCCGTTCTTCCGGAGCCTGTCCCTGTCATGGAAGCCAGGGCTCCCCAGAAAGTTCTTGAGCTTCCCGTGGCAAGGGAAGCCAGGGCGGGCCCTCCACCGGTAAAAGTGATTCCTGCTCCCTCAAAAGCGTCCCCGCCTCCTGAAAGCCGCCTTGCTGAAGGGGCTCCCCCTCCCCCGGTGAAAGTGTCAAGGAAATTTAAGGATATCTTCGAGGCCGTGGACCGGAATGATCTTGACGGCATAGACGGCTTCATCGCCTCGGGTATCTCGCTGGACGGCAAAAACTATGACGGATGGACGCCCCTTCACCGGGCTGTGGAAAAAAACCTGATTGACGCCGTGGACCTGCTTCTTTACCGCGGTGCCGACGTGAACGTGCGCACCTTCAGGGGGCAGACACCGCTGCACTGGGCGGTGAAGAAGGGGAACCTTGATATTATCGATCTTCTCATAGAGAACGGTGCCGACGTGAATGCCGAAACCCACGACGGGCAGACGCCCCTTGATGTCGCCCTCGGGCGGGAGCGTGACGATATCGCCGAGCTGCTCCGCTCCTGCGGGGCGCTTTAGCTCCCCCGTCACCGATTTCCTAGTTGTATTCGAAGAGGACCGTCCTGTCCACGTCGCCGTTTCGTGTGGGCACCGGCACGAAATTCATGCTCTTGGTGATCTCAAGCCCTTTGTCGCTGTAAATGAAATCGATGAACTTCTTGAGGGGCTTCTTCGAGCTCCTGTTCTTGTAGAGGAAATAGGGCCTCAGGATGGGATAGGAGCCGTCTATGGCTTCCTCGAGCGTGGGCTTCCTGTAGATGGTGCTCCCTTTTTTCGCGATGGCAATGGCCTTGGTGCCTTTCGGATCCTTGTAGAGATAATAATAGCCAATGGCCCCGGGGTCATGGCGGAGCCTCTCCATGGTCTCGGCAGGCTTGTCCAGTATCTCGATGTGGGAGGGAAGGTTGTTGAGATCAATATTTTTGCTTATGTCCAGAAAATTCTCCAGGAAGAAATCGTACTGGTCCTTGCCGAATGAATGATAGAGCACCGTGATGGGCATGTCGTTGCCGCCCACTTCCTTCCAGTTAGCCGTCTTGCCGAGGAATATCTGCCTCACCTGCCCGTCATCGAGCTGGGAGACGGGGTTCCCGGGGTTCACCGCCACCGTGTATATGGCAAAGCCTGCATAGGATTCTTCGACCTGCACCCCTTTTCTGCGAGCCTCGAAAATCTCCTGGGTGGTGAGCCTCCGGGAGGTCTCGACGATATCGCAGGTCCCTGCCAGAAAGGAATCTATGCCCGCCTTGGTGCCGCTTTTCAGCACTTCAATGGTGATGGTGGGATTCTCCTTCATGAAGGTCTCGGCCCATTTCATTGAGAGCTCATAGAGCATCGTGGAGCCGTCGATTTTTATGGGACTCGAGTCCACCGCGGCGGGCTGTCTCGTGCAGCCCGCGGAAAGACTGATTATGAGGAGCACGAGAAGAATCACTGATAGATACCTCACGGCATATTACCTCTTTTCTTCGGGAGCTTCCTGGAGTGGTGCTTCACAGGCGACTGGAGGCTCCTTTTTCTTAAAAATAAGCGGGATCGTGAGGAACACGATGGCCATAATTATGAGACCGGCGCCGATAAGATTGCTGAGGCTTGGCGGGCGCTGGCCGAAGAGGTACGTGAGGGTGTACGAGGCGAAGATCCCCGCCATGATGCTCGATGAGCGATTTACTGGCACGCAGTAAGTGTTCTCACTCTTGTCAAGCAGGATAAGGCCGCCGAAGAAGCCCGTTCCTGACGAGAGAAGCCCGAGAATAAAGGTGTGGAGAGCAAAGCCGGTGCTGAAAATGGCCGTAAAGCCCGAGCGGACCTCGTGCATGCTGGGTCCGTAATTAATCATGGCGAAGACACAGAGGCCGATAAGCATAAGGGGGCTTGAGACGATCTGTTCTTCCACAAAATACCTCGTGTTGGCGTTCTCATCATCGCACTTTGCCACCTTGCTCATGAAGCGGAGCCTTATGAAATAGGCTATCAGGTAAATTGTCACATTGAGGGCACAGGCGATGGTGATGCAGTAGCCGCCCTTTTCGGAAAAAGCCACAAGGAGCGCGAGCATGCTCAATACCAGGCCGGCCCAGGAGAACCACCGCACCTTTCTCTTGCTGAAAAAGTCCACAAGAGGCGCCATAATGAGCAGCCCGCCCCTCATCAGAAGCATGATGAAGACGATGGAGACGCCCCTGAAGGTATAGGCAAGCGTGGTGGTCATAATGATAAGGGAGCAGCAGATTCCTGAGTAAAACGTATATTTGCTCGGCCAGAAACAATTGATGCCGAGAATTTTTTTCCTTCCCGCGTATTTCCACCACCCCTTGATGGAGAGAAAAAATATCATGCCCGATACTGCGCCGACAGAGGTGAGAGGGAGGAGCTCGAAGGAGGAGATCCCGCGGGGCATCCCCGCGAGGAGGCCGTCTGAAAGCGCCTTGGTGAGGGCGCTGTAAGGCCAGTAAGTGATGAAGTAACCAAAGGCCAGAAGCCATATGCCGTAGGCTGCGAGGGTTTTATGCTTTTCCGCCATAGTGCTCCTCTTGAGGTAAAATGGTGAGATATTGTCCCTTTCAGCTTATTTACACAGTGGCATGACTTTTCCTGCATCGGGGAACCAGGGAGCCCGCAGAGAGGAATCGGGAGAGGGGAGTAAGAATCCAGGAGCCAGGAGCCAGCGAAAGGAGATGCCTATGAAGTGCGATGAGCTGCCCCTTCCCTCTCATTTCGATCCCGGAAAAACGGGCGATATCTTCAGGGTGCCCTATTATGACAGGGCCCGCGAGGCCCTTGAATGGGCACGGTCACACCGCATAGGGCCTTCTTCCGAGGACCGCTTCCGCATAGCGCTCCTTGCCATCGATGTGCAGAACACCTTCTGCATTCCCGGTTTTGAGCTTTACGTGGCGGGTCCCTCGGGGAACGGGGCTGTCGAAGATACGGCACGGCTCTGCAGGTTCATTTACCGGAACCTGCAGAGCATTACTGAGATTGTGCCCACGATGGATACTCACCGGGCCATGCAGATTTTTCATCCCCTCTTTTTCATCAACAGCGAGGGAGCCCATCCCGATCCCATGACGGTCATCCCGGCAGAGGACCTGAGGAACGGCATATGGCGGGCCAGTCCCCATGCGGCCGCTCTTACCCATGGAGGTGACTACGGTGAGCTGCAGCAGCATGTGCTTCATTATGCTGAGGCCCTCCGCAGGGGGGGAAAATATGAGCTTATGATATGGCCTTACCATGCCATGCTCGGAGGAATAGGCCATGCCCTTGTGCCGGCCTTTGAAGAGGCCCTCTTTTTCCATGGAGTCTGCCGGTCAGCGCAGGCTTCCTTTGAGCTCAAGGGAGGGAATGCCCTCACGGAAAACTACTCCGTATTGAGCCCCGAGATACGGGAAGGCCCCGGCGGTGAGCCTCTCGCGGAAAAAAACAGAGAGCTCATCACTCGCCTCCTTGGCTTCGATGCCGTGATAATTGCGGGCGAGGCAAAAAGCCACTGCGTGGCCTGGACTGTCGATGATCTTCTCGGTGAGATAGAGGCCCGCGATGCCTCCCTGGCAGGGAAGGTCTACCTGCTTGAGGACTGCACCTCGCCGGTAGTGGTTCCGGGCGTCGCGGACTTCTCCCATGAGGCGGACAAGGCTTTCAGCCGCTTCCGTAAAGCAGGGATGCACCTTGTCAGTTCAGGGGAGCCCATGGCCTCATGGCCGGGGATCCCGGGCGGGTAATGGCTCAGTGGATCACCGGGATAGGGGCCTCGTCCATCCAGAGCTTGTGGATGTAGCGGTAAAGGGTGTCGCTCACTGAGACCTTGTAAGGCGTTGGATTAAGGGCCCTGATATGGTCCTCCCTCGTGGTGGCAAGCTGCTTCAGGGTATGAGCCCTTGTCTGCTGAAGTGATTCAAAGGGAGCAGAGAGCCTCCCGTCCCAGACCAGGCGGTGAAGGGGAAGGACCCTCTGGGGGACCACATAGGCCCGTTTTGTTTCGTCAAAGGGGTGGCGGCAGAGAATCTGTTTTCCCTCGCCGGGCGGCGCCTCCTCATCACCCATCATGATATCCAGCAGGGGATACTCCTGGGAGCCTATGAGGCGATACGCCTTCTTTTTCCCCGGGATTGTCACCTTGCTCACGTCCTGCGATATCTTTATCCTCGGGTGGTCGTTCACCACGACGAGCTTGTATACCCCGCCCAGGGCAGGCTGCCCGTAACAGGTCACGAGATGGGTCCCGATGCCGAAGACGTCTATTTCGTGGCCCTGCTGGTTAAGCGACAGCAGCGTCGATTCGTCAAGGTCGTTGCTTGCCACGATGGTGAGCCGTGAGAGATCGAGGCCGTATCTCTCGCCTGCCATGCGGAAGAGATCCCGCGTCTTTTTCGAGAAATAGGAGAGATCGCCTGAGTCAAGCCTTATCCCCATGGGCTTGTAGCCTATGTGCATGAGAGCCAGGGCCGCGCAGATGAAGTTGGGGACGCCGGATTTGAGGGTGTCGTAAGTGTCCACCAGGGCCAGGAACTGCTCCGGGAAGGCCTGGGCATAGGTGAGAAAGGCGGCGAGCTCTCCCTCATTGGTGGTGGTGAATTCCAGCTCCTCACGGAACCTGAGGGCCAGGGCCACGAGGTCGTGAACGGTGCCGTCAGGGGCAGCAAGGGTTCTCGTGGTCACCTCGTCAAGGCTGAGGAAGGTGGAGACAAAGGAATGGGCATGAGTTCCCCTGGTGGGGATGCCGAAAAGCTGACCCGCCAGGACATTGCTTGTGCTGTCAAAGCCGCCGATATAAGAGTAGCGGGAGGCTGACATGGCGCCATCAGGGCCCTGGGCCCTCCTGAGGCCGAACTCCATGAGGGTTTTCCCCGAGCCCGCCGCAAGCCTGAGGCGGGCCGCCTTGGTGGCCACCAGGCTCGGGTAGTTCACCAGGGAGAGAAGGGTTGTCTCAAGGAGCTGGGCAACGGCCAGGGGGCCTTCGACGCGGACCAGGGGGATCCGCGGGAACACCATGGTGCCCTCCGGGATGGCGTGAATCTTGATGCGCGAGCAGTCTATCGAGGCGAGCCAGTCGAAGAATCCGCTGTCGCATCGCGCCAGGAGAGGGGGCACCATCTCGTCGCCGCGGGGCGGCTCGACGGGAATCCAGCTTTCCCTTCCTTCTTCGTCGTGGTGCTTCTGCTCATAACCTGAAGCGGTTTTTCTCAGGTATCCCTGGCTCACGCCCTCCTCGAAGGCATGGCTTAAGTGCTTTTCCCTCAGGCGGACGCCCTCCTTGAGGTAGGCGATGTCATCGCCGGTGAAGCGGAAAGTGTCCACAAGGCGCAGCACCTCCTCGAGGCCGGCAAAGATGGTGAACTCACCTCCGAAGGGGTTCTTGCGGAAAAAGAGGTCAAAGACTGCCTGAGCTTCATGGCGGCCGCTTTTCCAGTAGGCATAGGCCATGGTGAGCTGGTAGAGGTCTGTGAGCAGGGGGCGGACAAAGGCATTGGCTGGCTCCATGGAGCCTCCTTTCACTTCCCGTTATTCGGTGATGCCGGCGAAAATCTCAAGGGTAACCTCCATCTCAAGAGGCCGCTTGGTGAAAGGGGTTACCTCCCCCTCCTTCACCTTCTCGCCCCGGAAGAGACGCTCGATAAGCTGCGAGCATGTCTTGCCGCCGCAGGAGCCCATGCCGCACCTGAGCATGGTCTTGAGCTCATTCATATCGCGGAGGCCTTCCCTGATGGCTTCCCTGACCCTCCCGGCAGTGATGCGCTCGCAGCGGCATATGATAACCTCGTCATCGGGGGAGGCCTCATGGCTCTCCAGGGCCTTTTCTTCCTCAAAGAGCCTGATTCCCGCAATTCGTCCTGCAAGCTCGGGGGGCACAGGAACGGTGACAATAAGGGTGCGGTCCTGGAATTTCCTGTCGGCGATCTTTTCAATGGGCGCCCTGGTCACAAAGGTTCCCCTGATGTCCACAAGGGCTACCTCCTGGCCCTCTTCGAGCCATGAACGGTCAAGCTCGAAGGGCAGCGAGACGAGGGCCCTGCCGCTCTGGCGAAGGTCCACTGTCGTGACGGCGAGGCCCGGGCATATGGCGATGCAGCGCTGGCAACCACTGCATTTCCCTTCGAAGCGGGGGATTCCCATGATGTCGCCGCCGGGGATGGTGATGGAATTGTTGGGGCAGACCTCGGTGCAGGGATTGCAGGGAATCTCCTGCACGCAGTGAAAGACGGGGAACTGGAGGGCGCCGTTTCTTGAAAAGGCAGCCGCCATGATTTTCCCCGGCTTGCTTTTCAGCACCTCGTTCTTTTCGCGCCATTCCCGGGGAATGGTGATCTTTTCCCCGAGGTCGGCCGCTATCTCAAGACCTTTTATCTTCCCGCTGAACATGGCGGCGCTCGCCTCGGCAATCTCTTCGGCATCACCGGCGGCGAAGACATCCATCCCGAATGAGCGGGCCATGTGGAAAAGCTCATCGATGGGGGTGAGCCCTACGGCCACGAGGACCGTATCCACCTTGAAGGTCTTGAAGGTGCCCTCCTTGTGGCGGAAGGCCGGGTCAATCTCGCAGATAGTGATCTCCTCTACACCCTTCTCACCGCCGAGGCATTCCACGACGGTATGAGACACGTAAAGAGGGACGCCGAAGCGCTGGAGCTTGTTGGCATGAACCAGGTAGCCTCCCACCTGCGGCATGGCTTCCACGAGGCCGATGACCTTGATGCCTGCCTGGAGGGCATGGTACCCCGCAATGATTCCCACGTTGCCCCCCCCGATGATGAAGAGGCGCTCCGAGGCCTTGACGAGATCTCTGTTCAGCAGTGTCTGGAAAGCCCCGGCGCCGTAAACGCCGGGGAGATCCCACCCGGGAAAGGAGAGGGCCTTTTCCCGGGCACCTGCGGCGATGAGAAGCTTCTGGGGCTCAACGAGGACATAACGGTCGCCGCTCAGGATTCCCACCTTCCTGTCCTTGAAGACGCCTATGGCCGTCGAGTTGAGCCAGAGCTTGACGGAAGGGAAGCCACGGAGCTCTTCGGCGAGCTTCGTGGCGATGTCGATGCCCCTTGTGCCGGCGTAACAGTCGGAGATGGAGCCGAAAAAGGTGTGGGTCTGGAGCACCAGCTTGCCTCCCGGCGAGGCCTTGTCATCAGCTATTATCACGTCCTTCCCAAGGCGCCCCAGTTCTATGGCCGCCGTGAGGCCCGAGGGTCCGGCGCCGATGACGAGGACCTCGCACTTTATGAGGGGGATGGAATGGCAGATTGGAGCCTCGCCAGTCTCTTCAGGGAGCGCCGGCAGCCCGTCGCAGGGAGTGATGACCATTCCCTCCCTCACGGCCGCCATGCAGGCCTTGACGGGGAGACCGTCGGCAATGACGGTGCACTGTGCGCACTGCCCGTTCGCGCAGAAGATGCCCTGGGGGCTCCCGTCCCTGGGGTGATGGCCGAATATCTTGATGCCGTGGGCAAAGAGGGCAGAGGAGATGACCTCTCCTTCGAGGGCTTTGTATTTTTTCCCGTTGAAGGTGAACTGCACGCTCTTGCGCTGAGGCACGGGTAGAATTGGATGACTGGCAAGACGCTTGTTTTTCATGATGCGGGCTCCTTTGCGACGTTTTCCAATGAGATATTCGGGAGGACAGGGAAAGACTCCTATATTATCCTAAAGTGACGGGGACAGGCTCTTTTTCCCTGACGGAAAGCGTTTCTGAATGAAAAAGATACTGTCCCCGCGTTCGTGTAAAGCTCGTGCGGAGGTGCTACCGGAGTGTGGTGAGGAGATCCCCGAGGCGCCCGCTGAGGGCTTCGATATCACCGGGGTTTATATGCTCCCTGCCGAACCTTATGGTGCAGTACTCGGACAGGAATGCCCTCACCGAGGCCTTTTCCTCATCGGAGAGGGGGCGCCCGCTCTTCGCTTTCGGCTCAAGGCGGCGAGAAAACTCCAACAGCGGCACGGAGCCTTCCCGTACAATCTTTCTCTTCGCAAGTGATTTCTCAAGCCTGGCGATGAGCTCCTCGAGGAGCTTCGCCTCGGGCGAGACCTGACTGCTGTGAGGTTTTTTCCCTTTCCTGAGGACTGTCAGAAAACCCTTCCGGCCCTTTGTGGAGAGGTAAAAGGCCGCGATGACGGCAATGAACACGATGGCTCGACGCTTTGAAGAAAATGTCCATATGAGGGCGTCGCGGACCTGGAGGAAAAGCGCCTTGAAAAAGCCCTTTATATCGCCGACAGAAAGGCGGGCCCTCATCATGTCATATTTCAGGGCCAGGGTTTCCCAGAGCTCCTTGAGAAAGTCCTTCACCGGCGAAAAGGGGGAGCCCTGGACATTGGAAGGGGGCGTGGGGTCGAGGGTCGTCCACCCCCGGCCGGGAAACCAGGCCTCCACCCAGGCATGGGCGTCCTTCTCGCGGATCAGGTAGAACCCGCCCATCCGGTTGTATTCCTCGCCCAGGAAGCCGTTTATATAGCGCGCCGGGATGCCGTTGAGACGCAGCAGCACCGTGAGGCCCGTGGCGAAGAATTCGCAGTGGCCCTCGCGCTTCTCGATAAGAAACTCCTCAAGAATATTCTTTCCCCCGGGATACCGGGGGCCCGCGCCGTATCTGTATTCATTGTGGAACATGTCCATATAGGTCTGGGCAATGGTCCAGGGTTTATCGTCAGGGTTCACATGGGCTTTGTTGAACTCTATGACGGCCGGCGCAATGGTGTCCGGGAGGGCCGTGTAGAGCGCCACCTCCTTCTCAGTCAAGGGGGCCGGGGCGGTGAAGGTGGGCCTGAGGGCTAGGTGGTATTCGCCGCGGGCCGCCTTCATATCGCCGTGCACGACTCCCGGGTCATCCCTGCTGATCGGCTCTCCCTCGATGAGGGCGAAGAGGGAGCCCCGGGGGGCGAAGAAGGTGTCGGTGCTTGTTGAGGTGAGGTAAAGGCTCATGAAGTGAGTGACGGCGGCAAGGTGGGTTTCCCGGTCGCCCTTTTCGGCCGCATGGTAGACCGAGCCTTCCTTATCGGGGAAATGCCTCCTTATCTGCTGCGCCTCAGGCTCCCCGAGTGGATATATGAGAGTTCTGTTCCGGTCCGATTCCCACGTGTTGTTGACGAACTTCTGAAAGACCTTGCCTACCAGATAGGTGGGGGGAGTCGAGGAGAAGACCCTGATCACGACGCGGTGTGAGCCTTTCAGGTTTGTCACTGCCGAGAGGTGGGTCTTGTCGGCGAAGGCCGGCGAAAATGAAAGGGAAGGCATTGTGAGAAAGACCAGCGAGTTCACCTTGCTCTCCGACCAGAGGAAGAACCTGGCTGTTCCCCATGCAATTGCAAGGATTACCACGCTGATCGCGGCGAGGACCGCCCAGTAGCGCGTCCCCCTCTTTACCAGGGGAGCGGCCAGAAGGTGCTCCTTCTCGATGCAGTAGTATGCGATAAGCGGCGTGAGGGCCACAATGGCGAACTTGTAAAGGGGGCTCGCCTGGTAGCCCGAGACTACAAGCAGGAGCAGGATGAGAAGGAGGAGCATGGAGCTGTCCCGGGGCTCAGATTTTCTGAACGCGAAAATCACGATAAGAAGAGAGAGGTAGAGCCCCGTAAGGTTGAAAAGCCTCACGAAGATGAAAGTCTCAGGCGTGAAGCGCGTGAAGAAATAATAGGCAAGGACGGGAATAAAGCCAAGGAGCCCCCCGATGAAAAAGGCCCTCATTGAGAAGGAAAGCTTCAGCGGAATCACGAGCGATGCAAGGCAGAGGAGCGCGAGGAATGAGAGCACCACATAATCCGTCGGCGTCTTCGCAAGCGACAGCATCGCGGCGGCCGCCATTATGATTCCCACAGGCTGGAGGGCATCGTGTCTCACAGCGTGGCTATCCCCCTTTTCTCATCATCGGGGCTTATCAGAGCTATCTTTCCCACGAGGCCCTCGTATGGCGCAGGGTCGGCGGAAGGGGCTCCATCGCGGACAATAATGGCTTTCACTGCCGTGCCGAGCGCCCTGGCGGTCCGCACGAGGCGCTCCCTTGGCTCGTCCCAGTCCAGAAACACCATGATGCACGTGGTGATCTGCGAGAGGTTCTCAAGCAGGATGGGCTCGAGCTTCTCAAAGGGCGGTGTGGAGCAGTGCTCGATGCAGGCGAGGATGTCCAGGATGTTCTCCAGGTAGGCGAGGCTCCTTCCCGCCTGGAGGTGATACACATTGGGCCCCGCGGCAAAGATGTCGATGATGTATTCCTTCCGGGAGAGGTTGTCAGCCACGGCCGCTGAGAGAGAGATGGCCGCCTCGAGGCTCTCGAAGGCCTTCTGTTTCGACCCCGGGGGAACGTAGGTGTCCAGCAGCAGGGCGATGCGGCAGAAATATTCCTCCTGGAACTCCTTGACGACAGGCTTTCCCAGGCGTGCCGAGGAGCGCCAGTGGATAAAGCGCGGGCTGTCCCCCACGCGGTATTCTCTGGTGCAGATGAACTCCGTCGATTCGCCCAGGTTCGACGTGAGAGCTATGCCGCCGGGCTGATAGCGCTTTCCCACGGGGATGTCAAGCGAGGTGAGGTGATGAAAGCGCGGGTACACAAGGAGGCTTTTCTCCTGGGGGAAGCGGCGCATTCCCTTGCCGATGCCGAAAGGAAAGGAGGACTCCACTTCAATGCCGGGAAGCACGTAGTGGCCGCGGCGGGTAAACTCCAGGACCACCTCGCATGAGGTCTCCCCATGGGGAGGAAGGTGCGGGATATAGTGGGCCCCTTCCTGGTGCTCGTGTATGAAGGGGGGAAGTGCTCCCTCGGTGACCGTAAGATCATAGTAGTTCTTTGCCGACAGGTTTCTCACCTGTATCCTGACCCTCACCGAATGGCCGCATGTGCTCCGTCCCGGAGGGGCGTGACTTACCTCGAGGCGAGGGGGCTTCAGGTAGGAAAAGAGTCCTGTGTATATGAAGGAGACAAAGAAGAGGGCAAAAAGGATGATGAAGACATAATAAATCTTGATGGTGAAGCTGTAAAAGCCCAGCCCCGAAGAGAGGACAAGGATCCAGAAGATAATCCTTCCCGAGGGGGTGAGCTTTCTCATATAGGCTGACTGGAGCCAGTAAAAGAGCCTTATGCGGGGTCTCTGTGGGTCCATCATGTCGGGATCTTTGTTTTCGCGATAATCTCTTCGATGATCCCCTTCTTGGAGACTCCGGAGTACTTTGCCTTGGTCTCCAGCACAATCCTGTGGGAGAGGACCAGGGGGGCCACTTCCTTCACGTCGTCGGGGAGCACATATTCGCGGTTCCGCATAAATGCCAGGGCCTGCGAGACGCGGTAGAGCATCAGGGAGCCCCGGGGGCTCACGCCGAGCTGGAGCTCACTTTTTTTCCTGGTAGCCTCCACGAGGGCGAGCATGTAGAGGGCAATGCTTTTCTCCACCCTCACTGCCCTCACTTCTTTCTGGAGTCCCACGACGGCGGTGAGATCCATCACCGGCACCAGATCGTCTATGGGGTGCTTCTCGGCCTGGCCGTAGAGAATCGCGAGCTCGTCGTCGGTCCGGGGATAGCCCATGGAGATCTGGAGGGCGAAGCGGTCAAGCTGGGCCTCGGGGAGGGGGTACGTGCCATGGAATTCAATGGGGTTCTGCGTGGCGATCACCAGGAATGGCTCCGACAGTGTGTTGCTTTTTCCCTCAACGGTCACCTGCCTCTCGCTCATGGCCTCCAGGAGGCTTGATTGCGTACGGGGTGAAGCCCTGTTTATCTCGTCGGCGAGGAGAATGTTGGTGAAAATAGGGCCTTCGTGGAAGACGAAAGTCCCGTCTCCCGGATTATAGATGGAGGAGCCCAGGATGTCGGTGGGCAGGAGGTCGGGAGTAAACTGAATGCGCCTGAATCCCCCGCTTATGGACATGGCCAGGGCTTTTGCCATGGTGGTCTTCCCCACGCCGGGCACGTCCTCGATGAGGACATGGCCCCCGCTGAAAAGGGCGAGCATGAGGTACTCTATGGCTTCATGCTTTCCCTTGATGACTTTTGAAAGGTTCTGCTCGAGACCGTCGTATGGTCTTTCCTGTCTCTCTGTCATGGAGCGCTCCTGTTCTCTGCTCAAAAGGAATGGAGCCCTTCCGGTGCCCGGTGGGATGGCTCGAGCAGGGGGGCATCCCTGAAGGGTTCACTGCCGCCTAAAGGGGGGACATGGTCTTCATGATCTCGCTTACTTCTGTTTTTAGCGCTGCAAGTTTTTCCGTGGAATCGATGATCATCCTGTAGCCCTTTTCAAAGCGCTTCTTCTCTTTGGCGGAGAGGCTCTCCTTGATGAGGGCGACGCCCCGCTCCATTCCGTCAAAGATGGCGGTGAAGGCGGCGCTCTTTTCAGCCAGTTTTTTCGAGTCGGGGTTAAAGAAGATGGCAGGCTCAATCTTCTGCTTGAACTCGTCCCTGAAGAGCATGAGGGAAGGCACAAAGCCCTCAAAATAGGCGGCAAAGTCTTCTTCGCTCATGGCCCCCTCGAGGTAGTTCTTTCCCATGGTGGTAAAGGTGATCCTCGTCGTCATGTTCTCACTCCTTAAAGGAACTGCTATGGTGAATCATTCAACAAAGCCTTATAGATACCTTCTCTTGCCGCATAAGGCTTTCGAGGTGCCAAGAAGGAATATCGGAACGTGACGGTGAATAAATTTCTCTTGAAAAAAGGATAAAGGGAAAAGGGGTAGAATTACCTAGTAATTTTCCCGAGAATGGAACGGAGGTTCCACGATATAAGAATTCAAGAAAGGAGGTGACAATATGAGAAAGGTTATGCTCGTTATGGCGGTGGCATTCGTCCTTTTGACTTTCGCGGCTGCCCATGCACAGGTCACTACTTCGGTGATGGCTCCTCAGGTACCCTTCTATGGGACAGACACGGCAAGGACATATGAGGGTTTCGTAACATGGAACGGGAAACTCCCACAGTGGGGTTCGATGATCGTTGTTGATACCAAGGACAAGGGTTCACAGAAATTCCTGCTTAGCAATGGAACTCAGTTTCATCCCTCTTCGGTCAAGCTCAGAGATGGCGTATATGTGATTGTGAAATCCGATGAGTTCAATCACGCTAAATCTTTCGAGATTCTTCCTTTCGTAGAATGGCAGAATCGCACAGGCTGGAAGAAGTAATTTTTCAGTCATCATACAGGGAAGGCCCGGCATGAGCCAGGCCTTCTTATTTTTTCCCCTTTCGACGGGCGGTGAGGCCTGTGAAGGAGAATGTCAGGGTCTGTCATATCTGATATACTGACGCACATTATGCTCTCTGGAGGATAATGATGCCGTCAGTCATGCTCTTGAGTATAAGGAGAACCATTGCAAGGAGGAGCCTTCCATGCTGCTTGACGGGGAATCGGAAAAAATTCTGCTTGACTCAGGGATAATACAGAGCGCTCTCAAGAAGGACGCGTCGGACATCCATCTCTGTCCGGGGAATCCTCCCACTGCCCGTATCCACGGGAAAGTGGTTCCTCTCAGCGACATGGTGCTCACCGGCGAAGATGTTGACAAGATAGTGCGCCTTCTCACCAACCGCTTCATGCTCTCGGATTTTTTCGGCGAGAATCCCCGCGACCTGGATTACACCGTGGAGATGCCTTCCACGGGAAGGCGCTTCAGGATCAATGTATTCAAGCAGTATCACGGCTCCTCGATCGTGATGAGAGTGCTGTCCAACCGCCTGAGGTCCCTCGAGGAACTCGGGCTGCCCAAGAAACTTGAGGAGCTTGCCCTCGAGCGGTCGGGCCTCGTGCTGGTCACCGGTGCCACGGGGAGCGGGAAATCCACCACGCTTGCCGCAATGATTGAAATCATCAACCAGCGGTCGGAAAAGCACATCATCACCATAGAGGATCCCATCGAGATAGTCTTCCAGAACAAGCGCTCCCTCATTGAGCAGAGGGAAATAGGGACCCACGTGCCCGATTTCCACATAGCGCTCAGGAGCGCCCTCAGGGAAACGCCCGATGTGATCCTTGTGGGGGAGATACGCGATGAGGAGACAGCCCAGATGACCCTCAGATCGGCGCAGGTGGGTGCCCTGGTCATTGCCACCCTCCATACAAGGAGCGCCCAGGAGACCATCAGCCGCTTTCTTTCCCTCTTCTCCGACGATCACCGGGGCGGCGCCAGGCTCCAGGTGTCGGACTGCCTTCTTGCCGTGGTCTGCCAGAACCTTATCCTCACCAAGAACAAAGAAGGCCGCGTGGCGGCCTGCGAGCTGCTCCTGGGCACCACGGCCATACGGCATCTCATAAGGCAGGACAGGATGCACCTCCTCCACTCGGCAATGGAAATCGCCTCGGAGCATGGGATGATCACCATGGAGCAGTCCCTGGTAAATCACGGGAACAACGGGATTATCTCATGGGAGGACGCCTTTTCATTCTGCAACGAGAAGGAGGCCTTCCTGGCCCAGATGCCTCCGGGGCTGCGCCGCCAGTTCACCATTGACTGGGAGATGGAGCTTGACATCAAGAAGCTTGAGGCGCTCAAGGAGTCCAGGCTCCGCATCGCCGGAAGCGATGTCTATGTCAAGAAGGAGGGCGGCGACGAGGAGATGTTCTGACGGGTGCTCAGAGAGGGTATTTCGCGATGAAGCCCTTCGTGTACTCCCAGGAATAATCTGGCGCCTTCATGTAAAGAAGCACGCGGGGCCCCTGCCATGGCTTGTCGGGGCTGTACCCGGGGATATAGTCATCCCATGATATATCGTATATTACTGATCCCTTCACTTTTCCGCCCTTTTCCCCCACGTATATGGTCGCCCTGTTCTTTTCACAGGTATGTCGGTCTCTTGTTTTCAAAGTGAGCTTCCTGAAGCCCCCCCGTATGGTGCTGAATTTTCCCCCTCCCACGAGGTAGCTTCCGTCGGTGGGCATGACGCAATACAGAGTGAGTTCATGGGGATCAGTGGTGTACGGTGAGCCGCTTCCTCTTGTCTGGAATTCAAAGGATATCTCCAGGTGGGGAAAGAGGGCGCCGGAATCGGTCTTCTGCCTGATGGTCATATGCGGCTTTGCCACCTCGGAGGGGTAATAGCAATAGGTGGGGGGATATACCGTCTGTGAGTTGAAGCCGAAATTTCCCCAGTCCCGCTTGGGGTTCACCGAGGGCTCAAGGGCCCCGGCGGCCGCGACTTGCGTTCCCGGGGGGGCGGGGCGAAGCTCGTCGGGGAACAGGAGTCTTATAAAGGAAACCAGGCCCCACAGGAAGAGAACGACCATGATGATGCCGGCCCCGATCTGCAGCGGTGTTTTATTTCCCATCTGCGTGTTGAAGAATCTGCTTATCGCGCCGGGAGCGGGAGGCTGAGCCTGAGGGAATACAGGCGCAGCAGGTGTTACCGGTGCCTGAGGCGGCACGGGCGAAGGCTTTGGTGGGGGTGGGACGGCTTCAGGGAAGAGCACCTCCAGGCTCTCTCTCATCTCGCGGGCGCTCCCGAAGCGGTGCTCCGGCCTGTCCGAGAGCGATTTCATTATGAGGGCCGCAAAGGCTCTGTCCACGTCGGGCTTTAACTGCTCGAGGGGCTGAAACTGGAAGGGATATGAGAGGGGCGCCATGCCTGTCATGAGGTGGTGGAGTGTTGCGCCGAGGGAATAGATATCTGAGCGGGCGTCACTCTGGGCCTTTCCGTAGGTCTCTGGCGCCGCGTAGCCCGGTGTGCCGAGGAGCATCGTGTCATGGGCCTTCCCCTCGACATAGCGCCTGGCGATGTCAAAGTCCACGAGCTTCAGTTCTCCGTCCCGCCCTATGATGATATTTGAAGGCTTGAGATCGCGGAAGATGATGTCGTTTCCGTGGAGCACCTCCAGGATGGCGCAGAGCTCCATGCCCCAGCGTGCCGCCTGCTCCTGGGAGGGTAATTCCACGAGGAGGGCCTCTTCCAGGGATTTTCCCTCTATATATTCTTCTATTATATAACAGAGGTCCCCCCTGGTGAAGTAGTCCTCTATATGGGGGAGTCCCTGGTGGGATACAGTGGTGAGGATGGAGATCTCCCTCAGGAAGCGGTTATAGACTTCCACCGCATCGGAATCGCTCCCGGTGAGGTCCTTCGTGACCTTCATGGCAAAGAGCCTGCCGCTTTCCTTATGCTCCACAAGGTAGACGTAGTTCATGCCCCCCTCGCCAAGAAGCCTCATTATCATGTAGGACTCTACCGTATCGCCGGGAAAGAGCATGCCCATAGGCATTTTTTCTCTATCGTATCCTTTTTTTCCTGTTCCTGAGGTAGTCTGAGAGCAGGTATTCGCCGAGCCTTGAAGGGGAGGTATAGTAGGCTCTTCCTCTGTTGATGCGGGTGAGGCGCTCGATGAAATCGACAAGGAGGGCATCGCGGGCAATCATGAAGGTGATGATGGCGATGCCGTTTTTTCTGCAGTTTCCCGCCTCGTTGAGGGTCTTGTTCACTATCTCGGGATCGAGTCCCCAGGCGTTCTTGTAAAGGCACCCTCCTTTCGTGATGCACGACGGCTTGCCATCGGTGATCATGAAAATCTGCCTGTTCGCCTGGTGCGTGCCGAGAAGTATTTTCTGGGCGAGCTCAAGGCCGGCCCTGGTGTTGGTATGGTAGGGGCCGACGCCGGCATAGGGGAGGTCCTCGAGCTTCACCTCCCAGGCAGTATCGCCGAAGAGCACGCAGTGAAGGCTGTCATGGGAATAGTTCTTCAGTACAAGCTCGGCCAGGGCCAGGGCCACCTTCTTGGCGGGGGTGATCCTGTCTTCTCCGTACAGGATCATGCTGTGGCTTATATCGAGCATTATCACCGTGGCGCAGCTCGCATTAAAAGCCGTCTCATGGACCATCAGATCCTTCTCGGTGATGCTTATCTCGTCTATGCCCCGCCTCATTGCCATCTGGAGCGATTCCTTGATGGCGATGCGGTCAAGAGAGTCTCCGAACTGGTAGGGCACGAGCTCGGGGAGCATCTCGCAGCCTGTCCCCAGGTGCTCTGTGAGATGGTCTCCCGGCCCGTCCCTCTTCAGGGTATTGAAGATCTCATGGAGAAAGTGCTCGCGGAGCTTCTTCTCGCCGCTTTTCGAGAGGTGCGAAATCCCTTCGTTGTCGCGGTAGACGATTTTTTTTCTCTCGATCTCAGAGCGAAACTCCTCCAGGTTCAGGGAGTTCCCTATAATGCCCCGGGCCTGGAGGAGCTCCAGGATCCTGAAGGCTTCCTCGACGTCGCCGTTAGTCACCAGCAGGAGCTCGTTGAAAAGGCTCATGAGCCCCATGAGGTGCATGAGCCTTTTCAGTTCCTCCTCGTCCCACTTGAGATACCTATAGTTCATAGTGCCCCTTCATCTGGTCAAACATGATCTTGAGCATGTCGAAGTAGGAGGACCCGGAGTCGGCGCTCTCCTTGGCAATGAGGGAGTGCTGGTGGAGGCCCTCCAGGATGAGCTCCATCCCGAAGGCGGTTTCGTGCATATCGCCCGTTTTCAGGTGCTTCTGGGCTATCTCGAGAAGTGCGGGCACCCTTTTGAGCTCCCTGTAATAGTCATCCCAGGGCATCTCATCTGAGAGGTCTATCCTGTTCCCTTTCCCGAACCAGGTGATAATCTCCCGGTAAAGAGAGTCCGCCTGGGGAATGACCTGCTCGCCCCTGGGCGGGGGCTTAGGGGACGCTGCCTTGGGGAAGATTCTCTCGAATATCTTTTTTACGGCGCCTCCTATGAGCCTTTTTGCCACTCCAGAAGCTCCCTCCTGCTCTCCCTCGTAGACAAGCTCGATTTTCCCCGTGATTGAAGGGATGACGGCTCCGAGGTCACAGATCCTCGGGTACACCGTGTGCTCCCCCGTCAGGAGGGCTCTCTTTTCAAGGTTGCTCTTGAGATTCTCTATAGCGCTTATGGAGAGCCTTGCGCTCACCCCCGAGCTCTGGTAGACATACTCGCTTTCCCTGGCCATGAAAGCAATCTCCTCGATAAGCTCCCCCATGGAGGGGGGAATGAGTATACGGGCAGGGCTCTCTCTCTCAAGCCATGCCTCCTGGGAGGTGATGGCCAAGGCGTCGGCCATGGTCCTGGGGTAATGGGTCATAATCTGGGAGTCTATGCGGTCCTTCAGGGGCGTGATGATATTGCCCCTGTTGGTGTAGTCCTCGGGGTTGGCCGAGAAAGCGATGAGCATGTCGAGGGGCATCCTTACGGGAAAGCCGCGGATCTGGATGTCCCCCTCTTCCAGAAGGTTCAGGAGTCCCACCTGGATGCGGGGCTGCAGGTCAGGGAGCTCGTTGATGGCAAATATTCCCCTGTTGCTCCGAGGGATTATCCCGTAGTGGATCACCTCTTCATCGGAGAGGGAGCGCTTCTCGGCCGCCGCCTTGATAGGGTCGATGTCGCCTATGAGGTCAGCAATGGAGACGTCGGGCGTGGCGAGCTTCTCGTTATAGCGTTCCCCGCGGTGGAGCCATTCAATGGGAAGATCGTCCCCCTCGCTCTCACGACGGGTCCTGCAGCTTATGCAGAGAGGGGAAAGGGGGCTGTCATGAAGAGGGCACCCCGCCACCATGGGGATATACTCATCCAGAAAAGTGACGAGGCTTCTCAGGATCCTGGACTTTGCCTGCCCCCTCAGTCCCAGCAGGATAAAGTTATGCTTTGCAAGGAGGGCGTTAATGAGGGAGGGAATGACGGTCTTGTCATAGCCCACGAGGCCTGGGAACAGCTTTTCTCCCCGCCTTATCTTCTCCAGGAGATTTTTTCTTATCTCATCGCGGACGGGCAGGGCCCTGTAGCCTGATTTCTTCAATATGCCAAGGGTAGAAGGCAATTGCATTGTATCACCCCCTCAAAGGATTCTCTTTTTAAGATTCAGCGAGGCTCCCCAGGATTCAGGAGGGCAGGCGGATCAGTTGTGATATATCTTGAACTTGTTCTTGAGATTCTGAAGCTCGGTGTTGTGGAAGTCGTCCACGTACTCCTTGATGATCCGAATCTCGCAGATGGCGTCCCAGAGAGCCAGAACGAGCACGCAGACCACCAGGAAAAGGCATACAAGCCAGTAATAGACTGAAAGCTTTGATGACTGGAGGAAAGAGACTCCCACAAAGATCATGATTCCTATGACGAGCATGATGGCAAGCCCTACGACCCTCCTGGTGAGTCTCTTGTTGGCCCATGGCGGGATCCTGTCCTGGGCCTTGAGGTGAAGATGGTTTCTTACCTCCTTGTAGCCCAGCAGCAGTGTTCCGGCAATGAGAAGCGAGGGGAAGAAGTAGGTGAAAAAGATGTCAAACAAGGCACCCTATCCTTTGAGGTATAGAAATGACCGTCCAGTATCAATATAGCACAAACAACACTTGAGATCAATGAGAGGGCAACGGAAGAAATCAGGAAGGGATGTCGAGACCCTTGTAAGTATTGTTCTTGATGTCATATTCTATTCTCCAGAGATTCTTCAGGTTGCAGCTGGGGCATTTCGCAGTGAGGATAAGGGAGAGAATTTCCGCATCGCCCTCCATTCTCTTGCTGAACACGTATTCGTTGAACTCCACATGCCCCCCCGATTTCTTAGGCGTGTGCCTTCCAAAGACTATGAAGCCTTTCATCGGTTCCTTGCAGTAGTTGCATTCCTCGCTGAACTCCATCTCGGTGATTTCATACCCCATGGTGAAGGACCTCCTTGTATGCTCTTCATTACATTCTCGAAATCAAGGATCATTCCTCTTATGGAAAAATTGCCCATATACTTGCCAAAATCCGCTGATTATGCTATAGTTGTTTTGCAAAAAATTCTCTGTCACTTTCAGAGAGTGGGAGCACCCACTCTTTTGTTATAAAGGGGAAAAATGAAAGGGCGAGTGGTGTTCACGATGTCACCGCAGGCAATGGAGCAGCTCAGGTCCGTTGCCGAGAGGATTGCAGTGTTCAACGGGGTGGAGCTGAAGACCGTGGAATACCTGAAAGAGCATGGAAGCATGGTACTCCGCGTTGTCATCGCAAAGGAAGAAGGTATCGGCACCCAGGAATGCGCGGCAATAAGCCGCGCATTGAGCAAGAAGCTTGATGAGCTCGATCTTATAAAGGAACACTATTACCTTGAAGTGAGTTCACCGGGGATTGAGAGTATTAACGGGTAGCATAGCTGCGCCTAATATCGTGTGAGAGAGGGGAGAGCATAGTGAATCCTGATTTCATTGCTGCACTCAAGCAGATTGAAAAAGAGAGAGCCATACCCCTGGAAGTCATCCTGGGAGCCATAGAGGATGCCCTCGGCGCCGCCTATAAAAGGAACTATGGCCCTACGCAGAATGTGGCCATAAAAATTGACAGGATCACGGGAGCACTTCAGGCAACGGCCCAAAAAACCGTTGTGGCCCGCGTGAGCGATCCCCAGAATGAAATAACTCTTGCGAAAGCAAAGAAAATCAACCCCGATGCGCAGAAGGGCGATGAGATCGACATGGAGGTCACGCCCTCTGATTTTGGCAGGATTGCCGCCCAGACCGCCAAGCAGGTCATCGTGCAGCGTATCCGCGAGGCCGAGCGGGAGATAATTTTCACCGAGTTCACCAAGCGTGAGGAAGATGTCATAAGCGGCGTGGTGCAGCGCTATGAGCAGAAGAACTGCATGGTTGATCTCGGCAAGCTGGAAGGAGTCCTTCCCTCTACCGAGCAGGTTGCCGGCGAGCATTTCAAGCATGGAGACAGGATAAAGGCTCTTATCCTGGAGGTGAAAAAGACCGCCAGGGGTCCCCAGGTCGTCCTGTCGCGGTCCCATCCAAACCTGATAAAGCGTCTCTTTGAGATGGAGGTTCCCGAGATCTCAAGCGGCCTTATCACGATAAAGTCTGTGGTGAGGGAGCCGGGCCACCGCTCCAAGATAGCCGTCGTATCGAAAGACACGAAGGTCGATCCCGTGGGGGCCTGCGTGGGACCCAAGGGTTCGAGGGTCCAGAATATAGTCGATGAGCTCAAGGGAGAGAAGATAGACATAATCAGCTGGAGCGCCGACCCCACCATGTATCTTTCCAACTCCCTCAGTCCGGCGAAGGTCGTGACGGTAATCCTTTACGACTATGACAAGTCTGCCTTCGTGGTGGTGCCCGATCACCAGCTTTCGCTCGCCATAGGCAAGGAAGGCCAGAACGTGCGCCTTGCGGCCAAGCTCACGGGGTGGAAGATCGATATCAAGAGCGAGAGCCAGTACGGCACCATGAAGGAAGAGCTTGAGGCGAAGGCCGCCGAGATGGCCCGCCTCAAGGCCGAGGAGGAGGCCAGGAAGAAGGCTGAGCTGGAGGCCAGGAAGAAGGCCGAGGAAGAAGCCAGGAAGAAGGCCAGTGAAGAGGCTCAGAAGAAGGCCAGTGAAGAGGCTCAGAAGAAGGCCAGTGAAGAGGCTCAGAAGAAAGCCAGTGAAGTGGCCGAGCAGCAGGCTGTCGATGAGGTGCGCAGGAAACTCGAGGAAGAGGCGCGCCTGAAAGCCGAAGAGGAAGCCCGCAAGTGGGAAGAAGAGGAGAGGCTTCGCAGGGAGGCCGAGGAGCGCTGGAGAACGGAAGAAGAAGCGCGCCTGAAAACCGAGGCAGCAGCGGCTCCTTCCGAGGCGGTTGAGAGTGAAGCGGCCAAGAAGAAGAAGAAGAGGAAAGAACGGCGTGCCGAAGAAGAAATGGAGGACATGGCGCCCAAGAAGAAGAAGAAGGCTAAGCGCACGCGCCTCACGGAAGAGGAAGTAGATGAATATGAAGAATATTTCTGGAAAGAGGTCAGGTAGACCATACTGATAAAGGAAATGGATGACGGGGCAGGGAGAAAGCCTCTCAGGAAATGCGTGGTGTGCGGTGCCTTCAGGGGAAAAGATGAGCTGATAAGGCTGGCGTTCGTGAAAGGCCAGGAGATTCTTATTCCGCAAGGAAAGGCTTCACCGGGAAAAGGGATTTATCTCTGCGCGGACCGCGAGTGCCCCGCAGTATTTTTGAAAGACAAGAAGTATAAAAAGCGGTTTCACCGGTTCATGAGCGAGAGCGAGCAGCAGGCGCTTGCCGGGCGGTGCCGCGAGACGGGGCACACCATGAAGGAACGAAAACAGGCATAATTATAATGAAGGCCTTGTAAATCAAGACAGGTCGTACGGGCAAAGGATGTGGAAGGATGGCAAAAATCAGGGTATATGAACTTGCAAAGGAAACAGGACAGAGCAACAAGGATCTTCTTGATATTCTCAAGGAGCTTGGAATCGAGGCAAAAACTCACCAGAGCGGCATTGAGGAACCTGCTGTCAAGCGTGTGATGGAGGTGCTTGAAGCCAGGAAAAAAGGAAAGGCACCTCTTGAGGCGCCTGCGGCGAA
This sequence comes from Candidatus Eremiobacterota bacterium, assembly GCA_031082125.1. Taxonomy (NCBI): domain Bacteria; kingdom Bacillati; phylum Vulcanimicrobiota; species Vulcanimicrobiota bacterium. The sequence goes on along the minus strand of JAVHLM010000019.1, from coordinate 91,106 downwards.
GCAGGAAAAAAAGCCGGTTCCCATGCCGGCGGCAGCAGAGGCCAAGACCCCGCCGGAAAAGGATAAAGGGATCGCGGCGCCTCCCTTGCAGAAACCAGCCGTAGAAAGGCCTTTGCCTCCCAAGAAGCCTGTCGAGGAGAAGCCAGTGCCCCCTGCGGTTTCCCAGGAGAAGCCTGAACCCCCTGCGGCTCTCCAGGAGAAGCCTGAACCCCCTGCGGTTTCCCAGGAGAAGCCTGTACCCCCTGCAGACATTGAAAAGGCAAAACCTGCTGAGGCACTAGAGATCTCCTTTCCCCTCACTTTGGGGCAGTGCGCCCAGAAGCTGGGGCTCAGGGCCAACGACATCATCAGGAAGATGATGGACCGCGGCCAGATGGTGGCAATCAACAAGTCCCTGGAGAAAAGGGATGTGGAGCTCATCGCCGAGCTTTTCTCCATAAAGCCCGAAGCAATAAGGTTCAAAGAGGAAGCGCCTCCTCCGCCCGTAGAGGAAGAGGATCCCCGGTTCCTGATGCCGCGCCCTCCTGTCGTGACCATTCTGGGTCATGTCGATCATGGAAAGACCTCACTTCTCGATTCCATAAGGAAGACCAATGTGACGGCAAGCGAGGCAGGCGGCATCACCCAGAAGATCGGCGCATACACCGTGGAGCACGAAGGGAAAAAGATAGTCTTTGTAGATACTCCGGGCCACGAAGCCTTCACCGCCATGAGAGCCCGCGGCGCCCAGGTCACCGATATTGCCATCCTCGTCGTCGCTGCCGACGACGGCGTGATGCCCCAGACCATAGAGGCCATCAATCATGCAAGGGCCGCCAAGGTCCCCATCATTGTGGCCATCAACAAGATTGACAAACCCCAGGCCAACCCCGACAGGGTCAAGCAGCAGCTTGCCGACCTGGAGCTGCTCTCCGAGGACTGGGGTGGCGATACCATCTGTATCCCCGTGTCAGCCCGGGAGAAGACAGGGATTGACGAGCTTCTTGAGATGATTATCCTTGTGGCTGAAATGCAGGAGCTGAAGGCCAACCCTAAAAGAAGGGCCCACGGAATCATCATCGAGTCAAAGCTGGACAAGGGGCTTGGCCCTGTGGCCACGGTGCTGGTGCAGAAGGGCACCCTCCGCCTGGGAGACTCGATCATCGCAGGGCTTGCGAGCGGCAAGGTGCGCGTCCTTATCAATGACAAGGGAGAGAGGATAAAGAAAGCCACTCCTTCCATACCGGCAGAGATCGTGGGCCTCTCGGAAGTGCCCCGCGCCGGCGATGTACTGCAGGTCGTGAGGGATGAAAAACTGGCGCGGCAGATCACTCTTGACCGCGTGGCCAGGACAAGGGAGAGGACCCTTGTGTCGGGGCCCAAGACCACCCTGGAGGATGTCTTCAGGAACATTGAGCATGGCGAGAAGAAGGAGCTCAACATCATCGTGAGGGCCGATGGCCAGGGCTCAGTGGAAGCCCTCAGGCAGTCTCTTGTCAAGATATCTGACGAAGAGGTGAAAATCAGCGTGATCCACAGCGGCGTGGGAACCGTCTCCGAATCGGACATCCTCCTCGCCAATGCGTCACAGGCCATCATAATCGGCTTCAACATCCGCATGGATCCCAATATCAAGAAGCTTGCCGAGCAGGAGAAAATTGACATCCGCCTTTATAACGTGATCTATCACGTTATTGAGGATATTAAGCTTGCTATGAAAGGCATGCTCGAGCCTGAATATGAGGAAGTAATACTGGGAAGAGCAGAAGTGAGGCAGGTTTTCAGGATCTCCAAGATTGGTGTCATCGCGGGGAGCCATGTACTCTCCGGCAAGATTCTCCGCAGCGCCGACGTGCGTGTGATGAGAGGAACTGAGCTGATACACCAGGGCAGGATAGACTCGCTCAAGCGCTTCAAGGATGACGTGAAGGAAGTGCTTGAGGGTTTCGAGTGCGGCATCGGCGTGGAAAAGTTTGATGGCCTCCTCTCCGGTGACATTCTGGAAGCTTACCAGCTCCAGAAAAAGGAAAGATAGGTGCCGAGGTATGGCGGGTTTCAGGCTCGAGCGAGTTGCGGAGCTGATTAAAGAGGTGACGAGCGATATCATAAGGGAGCTCAAGGATCCCCGCGTGGGATTTGCCTCCATCACCCAGGTGAAGGTTTCGCCCGATCTGGGCCATGCCAAGATTTATGTGAGCATCCTGGGTGATGAGAAAAGCAAGAAGGAGACAATTGAAGGGCTCACCAACGCAAAAGGCTTTATCCGCAGGGAGCTCTCAAAGCAGATTTCCCTCAGGCATATCCCCGAGATAGCCTTTGTGGCCGATGATTCCATAGAGGAAGGCGTAAGGGTCCTCAACCTTATCAACAAGGTGACAGCTCAGGATGCACAGTCTAAACAAGGACATCATGATGAGTGAGCGGCGCCTCAGCTCCCTTGAGGATATCGCAAGGCACATAGAGGAAAAGCACTCCTTCATTCTGCTTCCCCACATCGGCATCGACGGCGACGATCTCGGCTCCATGATCGCCCTCTCAATGGGACTGGCAAAGCTCGGCAAGGTGGCGCACATCATAAGCCATGACCCGGTCCCTCCTCTCTTCAGCTTTCTGCCTTCGATAGAGAAAGTCTCTTCCACCCTTCCTGAAGGCACTTTTGACAGCGCCCTTCTGATGGAGTGCACCAATGCCTCCCGTCTTCCCCGGAGCATTGATCTCAGGGCCCACGTGGCCACCGTCGTCAACATCGATCACCACCCCGGGAACAGGATAGAGGGCGATCTCAATTATATCGACTGCAGTGCCGCCGCCGTCGGCGAAATAGTCTATGACCTGCTCATGCTCCTTTCCGTTCCCCTTGACATGGCCATGGCCATGGGCCTCTACGTGGCCATCCTGACCGACACGGGGGGATTCCAGTTCGCCAACACCACGGCAAAGACCCACAGGATAGTGGCTGACCTTCTCCGGTTCCCCCTCAAGGTTGACGAGATATCCCGCCACATCTTCAGGGAAGTCTCCCTCGATGTGCTGAGGCTGGAAGGGGATGTGATGGCGCGGCTCCGCTCGAGCATGGGCGGAAAGATCGTATGGAGCACCGTCACTCTTGATTCTCTCAGGCTCTACGGCGTTGAGGACGAGGAGACACAGTTTTTTGTCGAGGAGCTTAACGTGGTGAAAGGAAGCCTCGTGGTGGTTCTCTTCAAGGAGATTGACGAGGGCGCCGTGAGGGTAAGCATGAGGAGCACCACTCCGCTTGTTCCCGTCAATGAGGTGGCATCCCGGTACGGCGGCGGGGGCCATGTCCTTGCTGCAGGATGCACCGTCGAAGGCTCCCTCGAGAGTGTCCAGGACGAGGTGCTTGGAGCGCTCGCAGCCTTTATGGAGGCGAGGGGCTGCTGAGACCTTCGCCTTATTCCCGCGCCACGGCTTTGAAATCCCTTATGTTAACTTCCTGTTAACATAATTTTTACAAAATGGAAACAAAGTAACATGATGTTTACAATACCCTCGTTGACGTCATGGCGCCCATGCATGATATAATAGTATCAAGATAAAGTCTCCCAGTGCCAGGGCGGGAGACAAAAGGGAGTGATAGAAATGATAGACGAGATCAAAGGAATAGGCGGCTCGAGAGAAAGCAAGGAAGCCGGCGCATCGTCGCTTGCCGCGTCCCTCCAGGGTGCCCAGTTTAACCAGCAGGTATCGGGACCGGCGGAAACCTCTCAGGCACAGGAAGCATCGAGCGTAGAAAAGATAAGCGACAAGGTTGACGTTTCGAAAACCGACAAGGCTGAAGATGCGGGCGGTGCCAACCTTCAGGCGATAAGGGGCAGCCTGCAGCAGGGCCAGGGCTTTGAACAGGGAGCGCAGCCCTCTTTCGCCCTCAATTCAGTCTCGGGAGTCCAGTCAGGCCTTGAGCCAGGCCTCCAGAAGGCGGGCGTCTTCAAGTCCCCTGCCGAAGGCTAGACGGGTAAGCTTTCAAAGTACAGACCGGGAAAATAAAACGAAGGAGCATGACACTCTTGCTCCTTCGTTTGTTTTTTTGTCGTTACTTGGCTTCTCTCAGCCTGAAGTGGAGGGGAAAATCACCAATCAGCTCGCTGTCGAGGTAGACCTGGAAGATGTAGGTCCCCGGCTCCGAGAACACTATCTGGTTCACGTCGGTTTTCACGTTGGCCGTCTCGGTCTGGTCATTGAGGGTAAAATACATTTCGGGCGACTGGCACATGATCATTGTCTGGGAAGGGTTGAGGACTTTGATCTGCTGAATGTGAAATCCCTCTCCCTTTGTCCATGTCGTGAGGATGCAGAACTGGGGATACGTAATGGGAAACTTGGCGGTAAAGAGATCGGAAAAGACTCCATAGCAGATCAGCTTGCCGTCAAGGGCAGGCACCACGGCGTCGCAGAATATGAAGCTTCTCAGCGTTGGTTCCATACGTTCCTCTGTTTCCTGTCATGATATGAATTCGTTATGCTCCTCAGCATAACTGACGCCATCATAATGCTTTGGAGCATTATGTGCGTCAGTATATCTAATTCTCCTCACAGGAAAAATATCCTTTCATCTGGCTATTTTTCCAGGCCTTCCCGGGGAAAAGGGAAAAAAGCGGCCGTGTAGAATCTTTCATGTCCAAAGAAAAGACTTATACTCACAGAGCATTACTGACGGCATCATTATACCTGAGATTATGACGTGCGTCAGTAAATCGCGCAGCGAATCTTGAGCCTGTCGAAGTTTTCTTGGCACTAAAGAAAGGAGTACTATCTAATGAAACCGACTGCACTGATTTATTCTGCCCATGACCGCTGTGAATACATTCACCGCTCGTTTATCATCGAGCGCGCCCTTCAGAGCTGGCACAACAAGACGCTCATGCACCTTCCCATGTCGCAGCGCAGCAGGGCAAGCCAGGAATGGGACTACAACAATTTCAGATGGTATTACGACCGCTTTGGCCAGTGGGGCCTCCAGTATTTCCCCTTCTACTGGGATGACCATCTCAGGAGGGAGGATATAGACCTCTTTTTCCATCTGCTCTGGAGTTCCGAGGTGGTAGTGCTGGGAGGAGGCAACAGCTCCCTGGGTCTCGGCCGCTACAAGGCCCTGGGAGACTGGTATTACAACGACCATTATCTTTTCGAGAGGATCCTCCATGAGCGGCAGGACAGGGGCCTTCTCACCGTGGGCTTTTCCGCCGGGGCTGATCAGCTCGGCCAGTACCTCTGCGAGGTGGCGAGCAGCCATCTTCACGATCCTCATGGGTTCGGCCTGGCGCGCAATGTCGTGACGACCCTTCACTTCGAGCATGGAAGGGAAGGGGAGATATGGCACCTTGCAGGGAACCTGCCCCACTGCATGGTCTTCGGCCTGCCCAATGACTCAGGCATTGGCACCCACCAGTTCTATCTCCCCTCGGGGAATATCTTCCAGGCCATATGGTTCATTACCGACAATTCCTGGGATGTGCCCCAGCACCAGTTCCATATCAAGACCAGGCAGGGAGTCAAGATTCAGCATGTCTACAATGACGGCAGGCATTGGTCCTTCAACGGCGGGGACATGATGGTCCGGGTCATGTCGCAGGACAACCTCTATCAGGATATCACCGTCATCACCAACCAGGGGCAGTACATAGACTACTGGACCCAGTGGCCTTCGGAATATCACAGCATTGAGCAGATCATGCACAACAACTGATTTCAATGGCTTAGCCGGGGCGCGCAGGCACTGTTTTGCCGCGCGCCCTTTTTGATTTTCCATAGAACCGGGAGGCGCTGCTTCCCTGGCTTGATACTCTCAGAGGATGGATACCGCCATAGCCATGCTTCCCACGGTGCTGCTTTATTCTTCCCATAACCGCTGTGACTATCTTCACCGCGAGTTCATCATCGACAGGGCCTTGAGGGGGCTGAGAGGTGACAGGACCATTCTCCACCTGCCCGTCTCCGTGAAGAGCCAGAGAGGCCAGCGCTTTGATTATGGCCGCTTCAGGTGGTACTATATGCACTTCAGGGGGAGGGGCCTCCGCTATTACCCCTTTTACTGGAATGAGCACCTCAGAAACCAGGACCTGGATATTTTTTTTAAAATGCTTCATGGCTCGCAGGTCGTCGTGCTCGGAGGCGGGAGCAGCTTTCTCGGAATGATGCGCTACCGGGCCATGGGAATGCGCTATTGCGGTGACGGAGATCTTTTCAGGAAAGTGCTCATTGCACGGCAGGAGCGGGGGGCCCTCACCGTGGGCTTCTCTGCGGGAGCCGATCAGCTTGGTGAATATCTTTCAGGGATTATAAGCCATTCAGCCCTTGATGCCTGCGGGATTGGCCTTGCACGCGACATTGTGACAGCCGTCCATTTTTCGCAGGCAAGGCGCCGCCAGATACAGCGTCTCGCCCGCGGTCTTCCCCACTGCCTCGCCTTCGGCCTTCCCAACGACTCAGGGATTGCCATCTCGCAGGGCTTTCTGCCTTCAGGCAGCTTCTGGCAGACCCTTCTTTTCATCATAGACTGCTCCTGGGAGGCACCTGCCGATTTGCACCATATCAAGACGAGGCAGGGCGAAAAGATCCACCATTTTTACTCAGACGGACGCCACTGGGCCTACAACGGGGGGGATATGCTGGTGCGCGTCATATCAAAGGACTACCGCTGGCAGAAACTTTTGCTTGTGACCAATGAGAGCCGCTTCATCGATTATCACTCACAGAAGCCCTCACCCTTGCAGAGCATCCAGGAATTCCTGGCGGGCTTATGAAGATCATGGCGCCTTTGACCATCTGCGGAGGTGAAGCATCCATACTCATGGGGGAAGAAACAGTGGTTCCCCGAGAGGAAGATTCTCCATGGCACAGAAAAAGAGAGCAAGAATTGAGTGGAGGAAATACTGGTGAGCGAGGTGCCTATGCCTGCGGGAAGGCTGTTCCTGGGAGCCCTGGTGATTCTGGCCCTCCTGTGCGGCGCCTGTGCCCGCAAGATAGAGCGCATGGGGGGATCGCTCTATGACAGGCAGTTCAGGGAGATTAACGGAGCCGTGAGAAAGGCCGATTACAAGGAAGTATCCCGCATCCTTGCCAAAGAGCCCGGGCTTGCGAAAGCCCAGGACTCATGTGGATACGGAGCCCTGCACTGGGCATCCCTTGACGGGAGCAAGGATATAGTTACCCTTCTTCTCGCACAAGGCGCCCCTGTCAATATGAAAAGCAAGGACGGTGTGACCCCCCTTCACTGCGCCTCGAGAACAGGGCGCCACGAGGTCGTCTCGCTGCTGGTGAAAAGCGGTGCTGACCTCGATGTGAAAACCTCGGGCGGCGATACGCCTCTCTCGCTTGCCGAAAGCGGTAAGCACCGCGAAGTATGCCGTTTCTTAAGGAACCATGGGGCCCATAATTAGAAAGGAGCTCTTGTATGATGTTTCTGGAAGTACCTTACCATCATGGCGCGCAGCACACCCTTGTCCGTCTTTATGACGACGGCGTTTTTCTCGTGACGGGTCGCGAGAGGCCCAATATCATGACCATCGGATGGGGAAGCGTGGCGGTCATATGGAAATTTCCCATCTTTACCGTGCTGGTAAGGCCAACACGCCACAGCTTTTCATTGATTGAGGAGTGGGGAGAGTTCACGGTGAATGTTCCCCATGAAAACTCGCTGAAGAAAGAGCTTCTGTTCTGCGGGACCAAGTCGGGAAGAGATGTGGATAAATTCAGAGAAACGGGACTGACGGCCTCGCCGGGCAGGCGTGTCTCAGTACCATTCATAGCTGACTGCGAATGGATTTATGAATGTCGTGTCCTCTTCAGGCAGCCCATGAACCCTGCCATGCTCGACAGCAAGGTCACGGAGAAATATTACGGCTCCGGTGATTATCATACGGTCTACTTCGGAGAGATCGTGGGGAGTTACCTCAAGGACATTTAAACAAGGCGGCGTGAACCGGTTGCCGTTGCGGCAGGTGAGGAAGCGGGTCTGTCGCTCTTGAACTGCGCATTCACCTTTGGAGAATGCGCTCCGCAAGAGTCTGTCTCGGCCTGCGGCGCCTCGCTTTCCAGGTAAAAGCCGAATTCCTGCAGCAGGGCAAGCTTGGGGTTCACATTCTCCGCGAGAGCATAGTGGAAAAAGCCGGGGAACAGGTCTCGGTTTTCCTCAATAAAGCGGAAAATCGCCCTGTGGGCCGGGAGGACAGAAGCGCGGGCGCCCCTGCACACCTCGTGGCCTGTCACCATATACTCAGGGAAGAGGTCCGGGCAGAAAGTGAACCTGTCATCTCCGCGGTATTCGCCGTAGATGTCGGTCTGGGGGAGGAAGCACAGAAGGCTGGGAAGGACCCTGGCTCCCATGGTGCGGAAGTTGATCATCTGGAAGAGGGACTGGTAGAAATCCCTCATGGTCTCGAAGGGGAAGCCCCAGACATAAAAGGTGTCAACACGGGGAATGTGGCGGAGGGCCTCGGAGACGACGGCCACCGCCTCTTCAGGGGTGAACCCCTTCCTGGTGCGCTCCAGGATTGCAGCCGACCCGGATTCAATGCCATAGCGCACCTCGAGGCACCCTGCGCGGGCCATTTCCCTGAGTGTTTCACCGTCAGTAAGGTCCACCCGTCCGAAGGTCTTCCAGTACAAGGGGAGGCCGCTTTTTTTCAGCACCCTGCAGAATTCCAGCACGCGCTTTTTTGACGAGACAAAAAACTCGTCCTGGAAAAGAAAAAGGTCGGCGCCTGCTTTCTCGTGGACGAGGCGCATCTCCTTGACGATATTTTCCGCGGATCGGGAATAGCTTTTCCTGTCCCAGATGGGCGCCACGGAGCAAAAAGTGCAGCCGTAAGGGCACCCCCTTGAGGTGAGCACACCGTAGCCCTCGTATTTCGAGAGATCTATGTGGTGAAAGGCGGGGAATAGAATGGCATCGAGGTCTTCGATGCGCGGCGGCCTGGGGTTCTCAACGATGGTCCCCTCCCGGCGGTACAGTATTCCCGGCACTCTGCCGAGATCGCCTTTCTGCTGAAGAGTCCTTACCAGTGCCGGTGCTGAGCGCTCGCTCTCTCCCACGGCGATGAGGTCAATCCATGGAAAGCGCTCCAGGATGGCGCGCTCTACTGACTTTGGCCCCACGCCGCCGAGGATGATGGTCCTGTCGGGGTACCGCTCCTTGACTTTTTCAAGGGCCATGAGGGTGAAGGGGAGGAGATTGGCCATCACCGAGAATCCCAGGATTTCCGAAGGCTCTTTGACAAAATCCACGATGGCTTCCGCAGAGAACGGGTCGCTGCTCTGGCAGAACTGGTAATCCCTGAAATCAACGGAGAATCCTTCCCGCTCCAGGGCCGCCGTGAGGTAGAGGGGACCGAGGGGTACGTGGTATTCCCGCTCCACGCGGTCAAAATGGCGCACGTAGAGCATGTTGAGATTGACCAGGGTGATGTCCTTCATGGAGCCTCTTATTCGGGATTCTTCTCGAAGGCATCCATGGCGCTCTTTGCCGCCTTCTGGAGATCGGCTTTCGTTGCGGGCTTGACGCACCGTGAGAGCTCTGCTCCTTTGGGAGTAAAGAATACCACCGTAGGATACTGCTTGACCTTGTATTTACCCGCTGTTTTTTCATCATTGAACTTTGCGGCCACAAAGCCCTCGGTCACTATATAGCTTCGAAGGCTTTTGTCGATGAGATAGCACACTTTCATCGATTCGACCACATCAGGCGGGAGAGTCACTTTGGGATCGACCAGGAAGAACACGGCCATGACGGGCATGTGTTTCTCTTTTGCCTCGGCAAAGGCACTTTCAAGTGTCGTGTGCCATTTCACCTCGGGAGTGTCAAAGGAGATGCCCCTTGTGCGGACTTCCCCTTTATCGGGTGAGATCCCCGTGCAGATGACCTGCCCCAGGGCGTCGGTGGTAAAGCCCAGGGAAGCCGCGGCGGCAAGGGCGAGCGATGCTGCCGAGTTCTTGATGAACTGGCGCCGCGGAATGGAGGGGACTTTCATGTGGTCTATCATGGTGACGAGCTGGCTTTTTGGCACGGCAGCGAGAATGGCCTGCTCCGAGGGGGCAAGGGTGACTCCCAGATAAGATGCGGCTGCCATCGGGTCCTTCATGAGCCGATCCTTGAATTCCTCGTTCATTGATGAAGCGATGATGAGCTTCTGGATGCCCTGGGGGAGCCCCGAGAGGGCCTTCTCCTTCTCGGGAGGCCGCCCTCCCACAATGGTCCTGGGCGGGCTCGCCTGGCCCTGAGGGACAGTGCCGCCGTAAAGAGGCGATTTATCATCCTTCGGTCGTCTGCTCATCATGTACCTCCCCCACATTGGTAATAATTCCAGATATGAGCATTATACCATAGAGTGCGTACTTCTTGCAAAGTGGAGCAAAATGCGGTATTATTGGAATGAACACAAAGGAGGGTCGCTATGGTAAAATTGCGTTTCATCGTCATATGTGCAGTGCTCTCTGCGTGGTGGTGCATGAACCCCCGAGGTGCCTGTTTTGCCGGCATGCAAGGCTCTTCTGAAAGTACGGTTCCTCTCGTGGCGCAGGCTGATCCAGCTCAAAGCCTCTCGGTCACAAGCTGCAAGCTTAAAACCGACAGCAGCTTTTCAAACAACCTCGTTGTTGAAGCCTATGTGCAGAATGGGTCCGACAGGCGCGCCAAGGACATCCAGGTCACCTTCGTGCTGAAGGATCCCAAAGGAGTGACAGGGGATTCGGGGACCGGGGAGGCCAGGATATACAGTTATTACAGCGCCACCATCAATGAGCTGATGCCGCGGGCCGGGCAGCAGGTAACTATTGCCACAGCTCTGGCAAACCCCAAGAACATCAACGAGGGGGCAAAGACGCTGCTGGTGGAGATATGGCGCAGAGGCGACACTTCCTCAACGCCTGTCACGCTGCAGTATTATTTCGTGGTGAAGGCGGCCAGCTTTTCTGATTGAGGGGCCGCCGGGTTCACCAGGCAGATGGACTTGCCGCTCCTCTTATGACTGTCAAGGGACATCAATTGACTTCCCCGGCGGTATCTGCTACGATTGTGAGAGCGTCACAAAGATCGGGGGGTATGGCATGGAGATTCAGAAAAGCGGTTTCATCCCTCATTCTGTCCCTTCAGGAGCACCTGTGCAGAAGGATGGCGCGCCTTCCAGCCCCGGTGATGCCTTCACTCCCGGCATGTCCGGAGAAGGCACCGCACCAAAGGCACAGTTCGCCTCGCTCACTTCGTCGGTGCTTGAAGCCAGGGGTCTCAGCAAGAAGCAGAATGATTTCCGCGTCACAGCCACTGCATCAGCTCCAGGAGGCACCACGTACGTGGCCTATACCTCATCCAGAAAGGAAAAGGCCGCCGTAAGCTCCTATATCTCAGCAGTGTCGCCGCAGGGCGAGATCCGCTGGGAGCGCCCGCTTGCCCTGGAAACCATTTACAGCATCTCCTCGGACGCCGAGGGCACCCTTTTCATCCGCTCATCGGGAAATTTTACGGCACTCCATGCCGACGGCACCGTGAAGTTTGACCAGAAGCTTCCCGAGGCAATGAGCGGCCATTACGCCGATTCCTCGGGAAACCATTATTTCATTAAGAGCGGAAGCCGCGAATTCTTTATGACAGGACCAGATGGCTTGCCCCGCGATCTTCCCGGGGGCCTCAAGGGAATCAAGGGCCAGGAAATTGCCGAAGGCCCCGGGGGAACCCTCTGCGTGCGCGACGGCACCACCCTCACCATGGTGGACCTTGAAAAAGGGACGAAAACCGGCGGGTTTGCCTGGAAGGACACGGTAGAGCAGAAGCCCAACTTCGCCCGCCATATTGACCATTCGGAGCTTGACGCCGAGGGGAATGTGCGCCTCTTCATCGAGAACACCACCGTGAGCCCTCCGCCGCCCCGGTACGATGACTTTGGCATGGGCTTCGGAGGGGGCTTTGGAAGGCCCTTCGGCGGGAGGCCCCACCTTCCCCCTCATGAAGATCCCATCTATGACATGCAGGTCTATACCGATTTCACCCTTGAGAAATATGACGGTGCGGGGAAGTTAAGCTGGAAGGTCGATGGTCTTGACGACAAAGGTATCTATGCCCCCCTCCCTGACGGCGCACTCGTGTTCTCAGTGAACAGGAACGAGATGATACCCAACCCGAACTACAAGGAGAACGGGGGCGATCCCTTCGCCTACCAGGGGAAAACCATCCCCTCGGGGCGGGTCTATATCGGAAAGATCACCCCGGGAGGCAAGAAGGTTGATGAAGCCTTCACCGTTGAGGGGAAGGTGGAGAAGATCCTGGTGGATAAAAAGAGCGGATCCTTTGTCATCTCCCTCGGCGAAAATAAATTCTCCCGCTTTGACAGCCAGGGCGAACTTATAAAGAGCCATACGCTCGATGTCAGCAAGGGCCGCTTCTTTGCGGAACGACTGGAAGGCGATCACCATGTCATCCTCAAAGAAGGAGGGGGAGCGAAGGCATATTCACTCGACATGGAAAGCGGCACCCTGACCACTCTTACCGACAGTGAAGCCGATCACTGCTACGGGCTTGCCGCCAGGGACCTTGAAAACGAGGTGCCCTCCGGTGAGGGGAAGGCCGAAGTAGAGGAATTCGATGAGTGGGTGAATGTGGGAGGAATAAGGATCCAGAAGAAGCAGCAGTAAGGTCCGGGAAGTGGCATCAAAGCCTCCTCTGAGCCTCCCCTTGCAGGAAATTGGGAGAGCCACAAGAACTCTCTATTTATGGACAAGAACCCCGCCCCACCCAGGGCTCCTGAAATGGCGCTTGACAAAGAGCATCTTGCCCTCCTGGTGCGGGCAAGCGAGCTCCTGGGCTCTTCGCTTAACATTCACGAAATTCTGGACAGGCTCATGGACCAGGTGATAGAAGTCCTCAAGGCCGAGCGCGGCTTTGTCATGATGCGCACCGGTGAGGGAGAGCCCTGGGATTTCATGAGCGCCAGGGCCATTGACAGGGAAGTCCTGGGGCGCGAGGAGTTCCGTATAAGCAGAGGAATCGTGGACAGGGTGGCCCGCGAGGGAAAGGCCGTCCTTACGAGCGATGCCGTGCAGGACAGCCGCTTCAAAGGGCAGGCGAGCATCTCTCTTTACGCCCTCAAGTCCATCCTCTGCGTGCCCCTTATCATCAGGGAAAAGGTTCTCGGTGTCATCTATGTTGATAACCGCATGGAAACAGGAGTCTTCAAGCACAACGAAAAGTCCCTGCTTGAATCCATCGCCCGCCAGGCTGCCATTGCCCTGGAAAACGCCCTGCTTTACGATGAGCTCAGGAGGGTTCACGAGGAGAGCATGGAGAAAGCGCGCCGCGAGCTTGCCCACACTCAGGCGCAGCTTTTCCAGTCCTCTAAAATGGCGGCAGTAGGGCAGCTCGCAGCGGGCGTGGCCCATGAGATAAACAACCCTATCGGTGCCATAACCCTCAATGTTTCGTCCCTCAAGCGCGACCTTCTGGAAGAGGGTCTCAAGCGCCGCCTTGACATCATCGAAAAGGCGGCCCTCCGCTGCAAGGCCATAGTGGAAAAGCTGCTGCGCTTCTCCCATCCCTCCTATGACACCGTCGAGATGATAGCCGTCGGGGACCTCGTGGCGAGCACCCTTGAGCTCATTGAGCACCAGCTCAGCAAGGAGAATGTGGCCGTCGAGAGAAGAATCCCGGGCGATCTCGCGGTCTGCGGGAACCAGGGCGAATTTTCCCAGGTGATTATGAACATTCTCCTCAACGCGAAGGACGCGCTGAAAGGGCTCCCCCCCGGGCAGCCCCGCCTGGTGAAAATCACCACCGCCCGCGGGGCGGGCCGGGTGGTGATCAAGATTACCGACAATGGCAAGGGAATGGACGAAGCCACGAGAGATCGCATATTTGAGCCATTTTTCACCACAAAGACTGTCGGTGAGGGGGTAGGCCTCGGGCTCTCCGTATGCTTCCAGCTCATGGCAAAGTACGGCGGCGAGATATCGGTAGCCTCGGAGCCCGGGAAAGGCTCCGTCTTTACCCTCTTGTTCAGGGAGAGCCTCGTGGAACCGTGCCCGTAATCATGAAAATGAAAGGAGCCAGCGATGGCAGAGCACATACTTGTAGTGGATGATGACGAGTTTATGCGGGCAAGCCTCCAGATGGAGCTCGAGGCCGCCGGGTACAAGGTGACGGCCGCAGAGAACGGCTACTCCGCCATCGAGCTCGCCAAGAAGGAGACCTTTGACCTCGTGGTGACAGACGTGAGGATGCCGGGGATGAGCGGCATTGATGCCCTTTCGGCCATAAGGGAGTTTCAGCCCATGGCAAAGAGCATCGTCATCACCGGCTACGCGAGCCCCGATGCGCCTGTGTCGGCAATCAAGATGAGGGTTGACGATTATCTCATGAAGCCCTTCTCTTCGGAGGATTTCCTCAAGAGCGTCCACATATCCCTGGAGCGCTATCGCCAGCACTCGCTCCAGGACTCAAGCCGGCTCCGCTTCAGGGAGAGCTTTGTGAAGCTCCTGATGGGGATCTTTGCCGAAAGCCGCTTCTCGTATCTTGTGGGCCACTCGGAGCGGGTGGCAGGGATGGCCCTTGCGATGGCCCGTGAACTGGGCTTTTCACCCCAGCGGACCCAGAGCCTCTACCTCGCCTCCCTTCTCCATGATATAGGCATTGTGGAGCTTCCCGCACCTCTGCTGGAGAAAAGCGAGCTTATGGCCGCCGAATATGAGCTCATCAAGAACCACCCGATCCTGGCCAGGGACCTCCTCGCTCCCTTCAAGGAACTGAGAGAAATTGCCACGATGGTGCTCCATCATCACGAGAGATGGGAAGGCGGCGGCTACCCGTCGGGGCTCACCGGCGAGAAGATTCCCATTGAATCGAGGATAATCGCCATTGCGGAGACCTTTGACAGCCTCACCAACGAGCGTCCTTACCGGAAAAAGCTCGACAGGGCAGAGGCTCTCGCCCATATAGGGCGGGAGAGCGCCAGGAGCTTTGACCCGGCCCTCGTGAAGGCCTTCACTGCAGTCATGGAAACACGCCTCCAGGATGGTTCCCCTGCACCGCTTCCCTTGCTGATCGAAGGGCCTGCAAAGGCAACGTTCCTTCTGAACATCGCCCACACTTACGCGCAGATGGGAAACAGTGAAGTGGCCCGGGCGGCTTTCGCCTCGGCGGAGGAGCTTCTCAGGGAGGAGGTATGCGCCCCAGAGCTTATGGCGCGGGTAAAGTTTGAAAAGATCCACCTCCTTGCACGAGACGGGAAGCTCAAGGAAGCTCTTGAAGAGGCCCGGGCGGCACTTGAATTCGCGAAGGAGCAGTCGCTCCAGTTTGCCTTCGCGCAGATCACCCTCTTCACCATCTCCCTCAGAATGAAGGAGCGGGACTTCAAGGGCCTTGCAGAGGAGCTTGCCGCCGTGAGGGAGACTTTTCACCTCTGGGAGTCTGCCTATGATATCTGCGTGACCGACCTCTTTTCAAGCGCCCTCCAGGTAATGAGGGAAGAGGGGCCGGGCGGCCAGGCATCCCGCTTCGAGGAGCATCTGAAGAGTTTCCTGCTGAGAATGGAGGGCGGGAGGTTCTATGATGTCATGACCCTTTATGGCGACCTTGTGTACCCTGTTGTCAGGCACGCCCTTGAGAAAGACATTCTCTGCGACGTCATCTCACGCGTGTTATCTGATGAGAGCGAGCCTGGAGTTCTCCCCCTCATCGAAAAGCTCATCGGCGCAGACCACCAGGGCACAAAGCTCAAGGTCCTGGACATACTCTCGGCAATGAAGGGGAAAGGGGCACTTGAGCTGCTCTCGAGGGCCGCCAATGACAGTGATCCTGCCGTAGCGAAGAAATCTTCGCTCCTTATCTCAAAGTCTCCTCTCGAGAAGACCGAAGCGGTGCTGCAGGTCTATTTCCTGGGGAAATTCCGCGTTGCCGTTAACAGCGAGCCTATTGATGAGGACATCTGGGACACGCGCAAGACGCGTAACCTCTTTTCCTATCTCGCCTCACGGAGGGGCGAGGTGATAAACGAAGAGAAGCTCATGGAGCTTTTCTGGTCCCAGGGCGGTGACAAGGCCCGCCACTCCCTTTATAATGCCATTTCGCAGATCAGAAAGATATTCACCCCACTCGTGGGCATCGCGGCGAAGACCATTATTCAGAAAAGGAAGGATGGCTATCTCTTCAACAAGAAGCTCCACTGCTGGGTTGATATCGAGGAGTTCGACGAGCATTACCACCGGGGGAAATACCTTGCCGACCAGGGGAAATGGGACGAGGCCCTCCTGTCGCTGCAGCGGGCCGAGAGGCTCTACGGGGGGCCCTTCCTTGAGGGATCGTACGAAGAGTGGAGCGACAGCCTCCGCTTCAAGCTGCAGACAAAGTTCCTGGAAATACTCCAGATAATGGCCCACTACTTCTTCGACAAGAAGAAATACAAGGTGAGCATTGACTATTGGAAAACCATTCTTAA
Organism: Candidatus Eremiobacterota bacterium; assembly: GCA_031082125.1. Lineage (NCBI taxonomy): Bacteria > Bacillati > Vulcanimicrobiota > Vulcanimicrobiota bacterium. The sequence goes on along the minus strand of JAVHLM010000019.1, from coordinate 74,694 downwards.
CTGGGACAACTGTTTTGAAGATGCCTACCTCGGGCTCATGATGTGCCACTATGCACTTGAGAAAAACAACGAGGCTATAAGGATTTATCACGAATGCACGCAGACTCTCAAGAAGGAGCTTGATCTCGCCCCGCCGCCGAGGATCATGGAGTTCTACCTTAAAATGATCCATGGTGAGCCTGTGGAGCTCACGCTCTGAGACCATGGCGAAAAGGCAATGAGAGGCAATGGGAATACTTTTTGAGGCCTTCAGAAAGCTTGCCGAAGAGGTGGAAGGCTCGGTGACACGCGGGGGTATCTTTACCTCTGCCCACCCCAAGCTCAAGGGAACCCTTCGCGCAAAGCCCCTGAGTATCTTCTTCCAAAAGGAGAGCGGTGCCGATTTCCTCTGCATAAGGATATCAGGCAGGTTCCCCTTTCTCCTTGTCATAAAGCCCCGCTACAAGACGTACGGCATTTTCAACCTTGACCTTGCCTTCAAGACCGAGGAGATTGAGTCGCCTTTTCCCCTCTTCGTGATGAAGACCGACGACCGCGTGAAGTGCAGGGAGTACCTGGGAAAAAAGGCTTTCTCCAGGGATTTCCAGGAGCTCATCTCGCCGGCGGTGCTTGAAAAGAAATTCTTCCAGGAGTTTTTCAGGGAAGACAGGATCAAAGAGTTCGAAGACAGGGAGTTTTACCGCTCCCTGGGGGCCAACATCTCAAATATTGACCTGGAGCTTAACAAGCTCTCCCTTCCCTCGAAGAGGCTCTTCTTCTTTCCTTACATGATTCTTGACAGGAGAGGCGCCTTTCTGAAGGTCCGTTTTACCCATTACCTCGATGCCTTCAGGGACAGGAAAAAGACTCATCATGAGGTGGACCGCAGCCTGCAGGACGAGGTAAGGGAGGTCATCTCCTGCTACCTCAGGTGCCTTGAGGCAATGCTTGACGAGGGAGGAGCGATATAGGGCTCAAATATCGTCGGCATTATCCTCGGTGTGAAGGTTCCTGACCGAAGATTCCAGACGTCCCCTCATGTCTTCCATCTCCTTGAGCATATCGACTCTCATGCTCTCCATCTTCTCAAGGAGCTTCACAATGACTTCAACGCCTGCAAGGTTGACTCCCACGTTGGTAAAGCTGCATATCTGTTCAAGGCGTTCCACGTCACGCTTTGAATAGAGCCTCATGTTCCCCTGGGTGCGGTGGGGCGGAGAGAGGAGGCCAAGCCTTTCATAATGGCGGATTGTCTGGGGATGTACCTTGAGCATCTTGGAGACAACACTTATTACATAATAAGGTTCAGAGTCCTGGTCCATGGCGGTTATCTCCTTTCCCATATGGTTTCAAAGCCCGGAGGCGCTCCCATTACTTGCGCCTGTAGAGATCTTTTCTCGGATTCTCCCTGACAAGCTTCCCGAGCTCTTCAAAAAGCTTCTTCTCTTTTGCGTCAATCTTCGAGGGAATCACCACCTTGATTTTCGCGTAGAGATTCCCCGGCTCCCCTTTCAGGACAGGCATTCCCTGCCCGGTGAAGCGGAGCGTCTTTCCCGCCTGTGTCTCGGGGGCTATCTTCGTGGAGATGGTGCCCTTGAGAGTGGGAATGTCGATTTCGCCTCCCAGGACCGCCTCGGTGATCGTGACAGGCACCTCGCAGTAAAGGTCGTTGCCTTTCAGCTCGAAGAAATGGTGGGGCTTGATTCTTACCACCAGCAGGAAGTCCTCTACTTTTATCCTGGAGCCGTTTTTCACCCCTGCAGGGATCTTTACCTCCAAGGTGGTGGGCTTCGTCCTGAAGCCTCCTCCCCGGCACTCCATGCAGGGCTTCCCGTTCACGGAGCCGCTCCCCTGGCACTTGTCGCAGGGCATCTGTTTCTCCGCCTGGAGGAGCCTGTTGGTGCCGAATGCTGCCTCCTCGAGGGAAAGCTCAAGGGCCAGCTCCTGGATCTGGGGCTGGGCCCGCTTTGATGACGCCCTGGCAAAGGATTGCCCTCCCAGGATGTCTTCAAGGTTGATGGTGCTGGAATAGCCTCCCCGCGGCTGCTTTCCCCCGGCTCTGCTGCTGCCGCCGCCTCCGCCGCCGAAGAACATGTTGAAGAAATCGGAGAATCCTCCCATATCCCCTGTTCCGGCGCCCTGAAAGCTCCCGAGATCATTGTAGTCGAAGTGGGCGCCTCCTCCTCTTCCCCTGGAAGAGCCTCTCTGGCCGTATTGGCGGAACATGTCCTCAGGGATCTTCCCCCCCTGGAAGTAGGGGCCGAGCTGATCGTACTGGGCCCGCTTCTCCTTGTCGCCAAGAACCTCGTAGGCTTCGTTTATCTCCTTGAATTTCGACTCGGAAGCCTTGTCTTGAGGATTCACGTCGGGGTGGTACTGCCTCGCAAGCTTCCTGTAAGCCTTCTTGATGTCCTTCTCAGCGGAATTCTTATCCACGCCGAGTATCTTGTAATAGTCCTTGTAATCCACTGCTCACCGCTTCCCAATGGCACAGGGAGCCATTTCTGAAGTTCCCGGGGTCCGGAGGCCGGCACCATCCTGTTAATGATGCCGGCCCTTGTGCTTATTCCTCCACGCTGATCTTGATCTGCTTCGGCTTCACGGCCTCGCTCTTGGGAAGCATCACTTCGAGCATTCCGTTCCTGTAGGATGCTGCAACCTTCTCCCTGTCCACCGGCGTGGTGATATTGAAGGCGCGGTAGAAGTTGCCGTAAAGCTTCTCCCTGCGGCGGTAGTTTCTCTTCTCCTCGGGAGCCTTGCGCTCGCCCTTGATGATGAGCTGCTCTCCCTCGATCTGCAGGTCAATCTCCTGGATGGTGAGCCCGGGAAGATCGAAAGAGAGATAAATGGAGCTCTCGTTCTCCCAGACCTCCACGGGAGGCATCCATGATGCGACTCCCTGCTCCCTTGCCCTTCCCTGGGGCTTTCTGCCGTAAGCCTCCTCATAGACCTGGTTCAGCTGCTCCTGTACCGCGTTGAGATCCTCAAACCATCTGAACATGTAAAGTACCTCCTTTGCTCAAATATAAGGGTCTTTTTCCCTTTGCTACTCTTTCACTTTGTACTCGGCGTCAATGACGTCGTCATCTCCCGAAGGCGGCCTGCTCTCGCCTCCCGGTGCCCCGCCATGCTCTCCGGCTGTTCCCGGGCCTGTGCCGCCGGGACCTCCCGCTCCTCCCGATCCTGCGGGCGAGGTCTTTGAGTAGATGTCGGAGGTGAAGTCCGAGAGGGCCTGCGAGAGGCTTTCGATGCCCTGCTTCATTCCCTCCTCGTTCTCCGAGCTGATGGCCTCCTGGAGCTTTGTCCTGACCTCCTCCACCTTGCTCTTGAGGCCCGGGCTCGCCTTGTCGCCGAGCTCCCTGAGGGTCTTGTCGCTCTGGTAGACAAGGGTGTCGGCGCGGTGCTTGAGCTCTACCTTGGCAAGGCGCTTCTTGTCCTCCTCGGCATGCCTCTCTGACTCCTTGACCATCGTGTCTACGTCGTCCTTTGAGAGGTTCGTCGTAGCTGTAATCTTTATCTGCTGGGATTTTCCCGTGGCCTTGTCCTGGGCGGTCACGCTCAGAATGCCGTTGGAGTCGATGTCAAAAGTGACCTCGATCTGAGGGACGCCGCGGGGAGCCGGCGGGATCTCGGCCAGGATGAACTTGCCGAGGGTCTTGTTGTCGGCGGCGAAGTCCCTCTCGCCCTGGAGGACATGTATCTCCACGGCAGGCTGAAAATCAGCGGCGGTGGAGAAGGTTTCGGTCTTTTTGAAAGGGATCGCCGTATTTCTGTTGATGAGCTTTGTCATCACGCCGCCGAGGGTCTCGATGCCCAGCGTGAGGGGCGTCACGTCCACAAGCACAATGTCCTTTACCTCGCCGGAAAGGACGCCTGCCTGGATCGCCGCGCCAAGAGCGACGCACTCATCGGGGTTGATGTCCTTGTTGGGTTCCTTGTCGAAGGTCTTGCGCACATAGTCCACAATCATGGGCATTCTCGTCGATCCTCCCACGAGGAGGACCCTGTCCACATCCTTGGGGTCGAGCTTCGCATCGGCAAGGGCCTGCTTCACGGGTCCCTGGCATTTCTCGGCAAGGTAGTAGGTCATTTCTTCAAACTTGGCCCTTGTGAGGGTCATGTCAAGGTGCTTGGGCCCTGACTGGTCTGCCGTGATGAAGGGCAGGTTGATGTTGGTCTGGAGCACCGATGAAAGCTCGATTTTGGCCTTCTCCGAGGCCTCCTTGAGGCGCTGCCTGGCCATATTGTCCTTGCGAAGGTCAATGCCGTGCATTCTCTTGAACTCATCGGCGAGCCAGTTCATGATCTCGTTGTCCCAGTCGTCGCCTCCGAGCTGCGTGTTGCCCGACGTTGATTTCACCTCGAATACCCCTTCGCCTATGTCCAGGATGGACACGTCAAAAGTGCCCCCCCCCAGGTCAAAGACGAGGACCTTCAGCATCTGCTCCTGCTTGTCCAGGCCGTATGCAAGGGCCGAGGCCGTGGGCTCGTTGATGATGCGGAGCACTTCAAGGCCTGCGATAGTGCCGGCATTCTTGGTGGCCTGGCGCTGCGAGTCGTTGAAGTAGGCAGGCACGGTGATCACTGCCTGGGTGACGGTGGTGCCCAGGTATTTTTCCGCATCGTCCTTGAGCTTTTTCAGGATCATCGATGATATCTCTTCAGGGCTGTAGTTCTTCCCGTCAATAGTGACCCTGTAGTCCGTTCCCATCTTTCTTTTGATTGACACGACGGTCTTGTCGGGGTTGCTCACGGCCTGCCGCTTGGCGAGCTCGCCCACGAGGCGCTCCCCTGTCTTGGAAAATCCCACCACCGAGGGGGTGATCCTGTTTCCCTCGGCATTCGGTATCACTACGGGCTTGCCGCCCTCCATGACTGCCACTACTGAGTTTGTGGTTCCCAGATCGATTCCCACTACTTTAGACATGCAATTCCCTCCTTCTGATTTTCGATTCATTGATTCTTATGCGCTTTTTTTGGATACTACCACCATTGCGGGCCTTATTACCCTGTCCTTGAGAAGAAATCCCTTCTGAAGCTCTTTTGTCACCGTCTCTTCGGGGAGATCGTCATTTTCCTCGCTCGAAACGGCCTGATGGAGAGAGGGATTGAAGGGCTCCCCCTGGGCTTTTATCTCGGTGACGCCCTCCTTCTCCAGCATGGACCATACCTGCTTCTGCACCATCTGGATGCCTTCCACGAGAGCATCATAGTTTTTGGAAAGCTGCGACGCGGCAACGGCCCTGTCAAAGTTGTCTATAATGGGGAGCATCGCGACGATGACTTTTTCCGCGGCGTACTTGCCGGCCTTGGCAACTTCCTCTTCCTTGCGGCGCCTGAAGTTCTCAAAATCGGCCTGGAGCCTCTTCACCTGCTCCTCGAGCTCCTGGATACGGTCTTTGTCTTTCTTGCTCTCCTCAGGCATCTCTGCGGGAAGGTTCTCTCCCGTTTTTCCCGCAGGGGGATCCGATGGCGTTGCCGTATCAAGCTTCGCAGGGCCCTCCTCCGCTTTTTCTATGGTCATCGGCTTCTGTTCCTGATCTTTTGCTCCTCCTGCCTCTATGGGGATCTTGAATACGTCAGGCTCTCTTTTTACATCCTTTTTCAGCGCCGATTTTACTTTGTGCCTCCTGGCGTGGTAGGGGTCATGTATATCATATTCGCTCATAAAAGTACCTCCCAAAGTTTTAACATTTTGTATTATAATAGTTGAGCCTCATGTTGTCAAGCCATGGCAAAAAAATAATAGGCATCGCTGGCTCTGGCAACAGGCTTCCGGCTCCCTTCATTGCGAGGCCCCTCCTCTCAGGGCATATTACTTGACATTCACCGTGCACTATACTATACTATGAGAGCTATATTTTCTTTGCCGGTGCATCATTTCACCGTTTTACTGTTTTTTCGTCATAATAAAGTGATGTGGAAACAGCAGAAAAGATTCTTCGGTGATCCCGGGAGTCTCCGAGAAATCCCCGGGGGCGCTGGTGAAGGCTCACCGATGAGCCGCGAAGAGGTTCATCTCTCACGCTGGAAGTCATCACTTGCAGGATAGATATCAGGGTAGCAGAGCGCAGGGCCATGTTTGAATCGCTTCAGGAAAAACTAGGGAATATCTTTAAGAAGCTCAGAAGCCGGGGAAAGCTCACGGAAAAGGACGTGGAGCTCGCCCTCAGGGAAGTCCGCCAGGCTTTGCTTGAAGCCGACGTGAACCTCAAAGTGGTGAGGGACTTCATAAACCGCGTCAAGGAAAAGGCGGTGGGCGAAGCGGTTTGGAAGAGCCTCACCCCGGGCCAGCTGGTGATAAAATTTGTCAAGGACGAGCTTGTAGAGCTCATGGGGAGCACAAGCTCCCGCCTCGATCTCTCCCCTGACCCGCCGACGATTGTGATGGTCGTGGGTCTCCATGGCTCAGGAAAGACGACGACATGCGGCAAGCTTGCCGGCCATTTCAAGGAGAAAGGCCATCACCCTCTCCTCGTGGCGACGGATATTTACAGGCCTGCAGCAATTGCACAGCTGAAAGTGCTCGGTGACAAGCTGGAGGTGCCCGTCTACACCCTTGGAGAAAAACAGTCGCCGGTGAACATCTGCAAGGGCGCAATGAAGGCCGCCGCCACTTCAGGCAGGGACATCGTGATAATTGACACGGCAGGGCGGCTCCATATTGATGAAGAGCTCATGAAAGAGCTTGTCGAGGTAAAGAGCAGTATATCACCCCATGAGATCCTCCTCGTCGTCGATGCGATGACCGGGCAGGATGCCGTGAATATCGCCGAGAGCTTCAACAAAGCCCTCTCCATCGACGGAGTGGTCCTCACCAAGATGGATGGTGACGCCCGCGGCGGAGCGGCTCTCTCGGTGAAGGCAGTGACGGGAAAGCCCATCAAGTTTGTCGGTGTCGGTGAGAAGCTCGATGCCATCGAGGTATTTCATCCAGACAGGATGGCCTCGAGAATCCTGGGGATGGGAGACGTGCTGGGCCTTATTGAGAAGGCTGAGGCGACTTTTGATGTCGAGAAGGCCGAGGAGCTGGAAAAGAAGCTCAGGACCCAGGAGCTCACCCTCGGGGATTTCCTGGTGCAGCTCCAGCAGGTCCGCCAGATGGGTCCCCTTGATCAGCTCCTGGATATGATCCCCGGCATGTCGGGGATGGGCAACATGAAAGGGATGGTCGTCGATGAGAAGCAGCTCGGCAGGATTGAGGCTATCATCCAGTCAATGACTCCCCAGGAGAGAAATGTCCCCTCCATCCTCAACGCCGGCAGGAGAAGGAGGATTGCCTCGGGATCGGGCACTTCCGTGGCTGATGTGAACAGGCTTCTGAAACAGTATGATATGGCAAAGAAAATGGTGAAGCAGCTTGCAGGCTTCGAGAAGACGAAAAGGCGGCCTGCATTCAAGCTCCCATTCTAAAGGACGGGCAATATAATGTACGTAAGGAGGAACAAGACGTGGTCAAGATCAGGTTCAGGAGAGTAGGAAAGAAAAAACAGCCCAGCTACCGCATCGTGGTGGCAGATTCAAGGAGCCCCCGTGACGGGCGCTTTGTTGAGAACATAGGCCATTATAACCCCAGGACGGAGCCTCCCACCATCGTCGTGAAGGAAGAGAAGCTCAACAACTGGCTGAAAGAAGGGGCCCAGCCCACCGAGTCAGTGAGAAGAGTGCTTGTGGCGTGCGGCATAATGAAAAGGGAGGAACCTAAGGAAAAGCCGAAATCTTCATAGAATTCCCTCCATTGAAAGAGAACCCGGAAGGGAAACAGGCCTTTTGGAATAACCTATGAAAGCGGAGGAAATATATGAAGGAACTTCTTGAATATCTTGCCAAATCACTTGTAGACAAGCCTGAAGAGGTAGAGGTGAGCCAGCTCGAGGGTGAGAGATCCGTTATCCTGGAGCTTCGTGTATCTCCCGATGACATGGGAAAGGTAATCGGGAAGCAGGGAAGGATTGCACAGGCCCTCAGGACCATAGTGAAGGCTGCCGCAGTCAAAGATGGAAAGAGGGTTATGATTGAAATCATATAGGAGGAGCGGCTATGGAGCAGATTGAGCTGAGAAGGCCTGTGGCGATAAAGGTCTTGATGACCGATGATTTTCGCAAGCAGCTTATCCTTGAGGCACGGGAGACACTCGCAAGAATTGAGGATAACCTCAAGCATATGGAGCTCGCCCTGGAACAGCAGGCGGCAGCCCCGGGAGGGGAAGGGCAGGAGCTTCGGAAGCAGATAGAGTTGGAAAAAGCCCGCCTCATGCAGCTGGAAAAGGAGCTTAACTGGAGGGTCGCAGAGCTTGAAGCGGTGCAGAATGGCGCCGAGCTCCCCTTCAGGGTTTTTGAGGGGCCCGTAACACTTCGGGTGGGTGATAACTTCCTGGACAAGTTGACGCGCGCTGAAGTGGTTATCCAGGACTGGAAAGTGGTGGAAATAAGAGAGGCCTGATGGAAGAGCGGCAGAAGATTCTTGTTGGTCAGGTGACAGGCGTTCACGGCAAAGAAGGAGAGCTCAAGGTGAAGGTCCTTACCGACTTTCCCGAGCGCTTTTCAGTGCACTCCAAGATGGAGCTCGGCTGGAAAGATGATGAGAAGAAGGATCGTCTTGTGCTGATAGAGAGCTCAAGGCCCCACAAGGGGCATCTGCTCGTGAAGGTCAAGGGGATTGAAACAAGGGAGGACGCCAAGGAGCTCATGGGAGCCTTCTTTCAGATCAACAAGGAGGAAGTCAGGCCCCTTCCCAATGATTCTTTCTACCACTTTCAGATAGTGGGCCTGAAAGTATATTACCTGGAAGGAGGGTTTATCGGCACGGTCTCGCAGATACTTCATACGCCGAATCACGATGTGTATGTGGTACAAGGCGAAAAAGAGATTCTGATCCCTGCCCTGAAGAAGGTTATCAAAAAAGTCGATCTTGAGGCACGGAGGATGTGGATTGACCGGGAGATGATAACAGGCTTTGAGGATTGATGTCATCACGCTCTTCCCTGAGGTTTTTACCCCTCTGGAGAAAAGCATCATAAGGCGCGCCCGGGATGCCCATCTTGTGAAGATTCACCTTCACAACCTGAGGGACTACACCGATGACCGGCACAGGACCGTCGATGACGCTCCTTACGGCGGCGGGGCAGGAATGATTCTCAAGATTGAGCCGCTCTTCAAGGCCCTGGATCGGCTTCAAAAAGAAGAACCCCGGGGGAGAGTGATTCTGCTGTCGCCGCAAGGCCAGGTTTTTACGCAGGCCCGCTGCCGCGAGCTTGCAGGCCTCTCCAGGCTTATTCTTGTTGCGGGCCATTATGAAGGGATTGATGAGAGAGTCACTGAGCACCTCGCGGACGAGGAGCTTTCCATAGGAGACTATGTCCTCACGGGAGGCGAGCTCCCCGCGATGGTGGTCATTGATGCCGTGGTAAGACTCATCCCCGGCGTGATAGACAGCGAGTCTGCCGCTCTTGAATCCTTTGACGGCGGCCTTCTGGATTATCCGCACTATACGAGGCCGTCGCAGTTCCGGGGCTGGTCTGTGCCGGAGGTGCTGCTCTCAGGAAATCATGCCCTGATTGGGCAGTGGAGAAATAAGGAGCGTGTAAGGCGCACGGCGCTGAAGCGGCCGGATCTTCTCGAGAAGCTCAGGGGCGATGAGGAGATCGGGAAGTTTTACCAGCAGATAAGCGATGAAAGCAACCCCTGCCCTTGTGCAGGGTCTCAGCAATATGATGACTTGAAAGGAGATTGCCATGGATTCGATCAAACTCATAGAACGGGAGCAGATGAAAAGTGAGCTGCCCAGCTTCAAGCCCGGTGACACCCTGAAGGTGCAGATCAAGGTCGTTGAGGGAGGAAAGGAAAGAAGCCAGGCCTTCGAGGGGGTCTGCATCGCGCGCATGAACGCGGGCCTCAAGGAGTCCTTCACTCTCAGGAAGATATCCCATGGGGTAGGCGTGGAGAGGACCCTCCTCATCCATTCGCCCATGCTTCAGAAAATAGATGTGGTGAGAAGGGGCGAGGTGAGAAAGTCCCGTCTCTACTATCTCCGTGACAAGATAGGCAAGCAGGCCCGCGTAAAGGAAAAGAAGCTCACCGATGCGGGAAGGACAAAGAAAGCATAAGAGGGGGAATAGCGCGTGACGCCAACCCAACTGGCAATCCTTATAGGAATCCTTCTTATCGTAAGGGTGATACTTCATTTCTCAAAGAAGATAAAGATTGAAGAGAAGCGCCGCAAGGTTCTCTATGAATACCTCGATTCAATAATCATCGCGGGGGTGACGGCGCTTGTCCTTATTCACTTTGTGGTGCGGACCTTTTATATTCCCTCTACCTCGATGGTGCCGACTCTTGTCAAGCACGACTATATCATGGTGAATGAGTTCATTTACCGCTTCAAGACGCCGGAGCGGAGGGAAATTGTAGTGTTCCATCCCCCTGAGAGTGCCAACGCGGGAGGCAAGGACTTCATCAAGAGGGTCATTGCCGTTGAGAATGACGAGATAGAGGTGAAAGAGGGAAAGGTATTCATCAATAATGTCGTTCAGGATGAGCCTTTCATCAATGAAGCGCCTGAGTATCTGATGGAGAAGCGCAAGGTCCCCGAGGGGAGCCTTTTCGTGATGGGCGACAACAGGAATAACAGCGATGACAGCCACCGATGGGGCTTTCTTCCCAGGAAAAATGTCGTGGGGAAAGCCTTTCTGATATTCTGGCCCCCCCAGAGAATCAGGGTTCTCAAGTAGGGCCGGCCCGGAGTGAGAGTATCCTGGTTCCCCGGCCACATGAAGAAAGCTCTTAGGGTAGTGAAAGAATCGCTGCCCCTTGTCAATCTTGTCCTCGTGGTGCTTGATGCGCGGATCCCCTCAAGCTCAAGGAACCCTGAGATTGAAGGGATTCTGGCAGGTCGCGAGGTGCTGTTTCTTTTGAACAAGTCTGATCTTGCCTCTCCGCAGGCCACTTCCCGGTGGCTTTCCTATTTCAAGGGAGAAGGCCTTGCCGTCTCGTCGAGGTCCGGTGAGGGTTTCAAGATGCTCAGGAAGATGATTGAAGAGCGGCGGGGAGAGGTGGTGGAATCGCGGAAGAAGCGGGGAAGGCGCGACGAGGAAATCAGGCTTATGGTGATGGGTATCCCCAACGTGGGAAAATCAAGTGTCATCAACAGGCTCTCCGGCAGGAACGTCGTCCGTGTAGGTAAAAACCCCGGCGTCACGAGAGGGCTTCAATGGATTGCCCTTCCTGGTAACGGTGAGCTCCTGGATATCCCCGGCATATTCTATCCCCGTGTGGACAACGAAGAGCATGCCTGGCATCTTGCGGCAGTAGGCACCGTCAGGGAGGAGCTGCTGCCGGTTGATGAGCTCGCCCTGAAAATTCTCTCTTTTCTCTCGGCCGTGCAAGCCCCCTGCCTTAAGGGCATGACGGGCCCGCCTGCTGAGCTGCTGGAACAGATTGGGAGGAAAATGGGGCTGATAGGAAAGGAAGCCTCGGTGGACGCTCACAGGACCGCCCTCTCGGTAATAAAGAGCTTCAGGGAGGGGACATACGGTCCTTTCACCCTTGAAGAGCCCCCTCACGAAAGCCCTGGAGGACCCCATGACGCGTAAGGGTATTTTCTCTCTGCTTGCCGCTCGGTACGATGTGGGGGGGGAATTCCCCGCCGCATCCTCTGAGAAAGGCCCCTGCGGTACTGAGCTGCCGCGGGAATGCCTGGATTTCCTGGAGCGGGAGCGCATCAGGATAAGGGAGCTTCAGGGCTATGAAAGGGGAAAGGGAGGCTGCAGGGTTATTGCAGGCCTTGATGAGTCCGGAAGGGGGCCTCTTGCCGGCCCCGTGGTGGCATCAGCGGTTGTTTTCACCGATGCCCCCTTTATCCCTTTTGTGGACGACTCCAAAAAGCTGCTGGAGGGGGAAAGGCTTCAGCTGTCACGGTGGATCCGCTCCCATGCAGCGGCCGTGGGAATCGGCATCGTCGAGCACTACGAAATAGATTCCCTCAACGTGCACAGGGCTTCTCTCGAAGCCATGGCCCGCGCGGTGAGGGAGCTTCCGCTCATGCCGGACCTGCTCATTGTTGACGGGCTTTTCACCCTTCCCGGTTTCAATGGGGCGCAGCAGGCCGTTGTGAAAGGCGATTCCCTCTCTTTCTCCATAGCCTGCGCATCGATCATGGCAAAGACCACCAGAGATGCCATCATGGAGGGGTATGAGAGGCAGTACCCAGGGTACGGCTTCTCACGCCATAAGGGATATCCCACGGCAGAGCACCTGAGAGCTCTCAGGGAGCGGGGAGTCCTTCCTGTCCACCGCCGCTCCTTCGGCCCGGTGAAGGAATGCCTCCAGGTGAGTCATGGGAGGTGAGTTCCAGTGAAGAGCAGCCATATCAGGAAAGGGAGAGAGGGAGAGGAGAGAGCGCAGCAGTATCTCAGGGGGAAAGGCTACACAATCCTTGAGACAAACTTCCGTGCCCTGAGAAAAGAAATTGACATCATAGCCCGCCTGGGCGAGGAAATGGTCTTCGTTGAGGTAAAGACGAGAAGAACCCGTGATTTCGGCGATCCCACCGAGGCAGTAGACAGGGGCAAACAGAGGAGAATCCGCCAGGCAGCCCTTTCATATCTTCAGCAAAAGAGCCTCCAGGAAGCACCATGCCGCTTTGATGTGATCTCCATCGTGCTCTGCACGGGGGAGCTGGAGCATATCGAGCAAGCCTTCTAGGGAGCTTTCTCATCTCCGGGCTCAGAAGGTGCCGCCGGTGTTGAAACCGGGGCCGTTGCCGATGTGGGTGCTGCTGCCGGTGCTGCTGCCGGTGTTGCTGCCGGTGCTGTTATCGGTGTTGCTGCCGGTGCTGTTATCGGTACTGATGACTCGGGTGATGTCTGAGCCGGTGATGCAGACGATGTCGGTGATGCCGGTGCCTTGGGCAGAGAGGAGGTTCCTGCCGGTTCCGACTGGGAAGGGAGTTCCCTTATCCACCGGGCCAGTGAAGGGACTTTCTCGTCCTTGATGGCCTTGTAGGTAATCCTTACAAGCACCCCCTTGTCAAGCTGAATCCTCCCCATAAGTGATACCTTGGTATGGGCGTTGATCTCAAAATCCATTTCCTTGCCGTTTTCTATCCTTATCTTGATATGATCGCGGGCTAACTCGGTAATGGTTCCCGTGATCCGGTAGCCTTTCCACCAGTAAGGTATCTCATCGGCCTCCTGGACGCTGAAGAAGGCGGTGCTGATGAGAATGCCGAAAAGACAGGCCGCGCAGAGCATCACAACCCCAACAATCCTTTTCGAATCCATCTTGGCTTCCGCTTTTGATTCCATAAATCCCCTCCATAAATAAAAATGCTTTGGGAAGATTTCAGGCTGTTTTCCAGGTTTCAGGTGAGATCAGTGCCCGAGATGAGAGTGCGTATGAATCAGATATTCTTCCTGGGAGATTTTTTTCCTCTTGAGGTCAGGAATCTCCCCTGTGGCGGTGCAAAAATGTAACAGAAAGATGAAGACCGTTAAAAAAATGGAAATGTGACGGCAATATCTCCGGGATATGATTGTCTTGAAAGACTCTGTGATGAAAGGAGAACGCTATGCTTGCCCATATGAGAAGCATGTCGGTGCTTGGTATTGATGCCTTTTCCATAGAAGTGGAAGTGGATATTTCAAAGGGACTCCCCGGGATTACTATCGTGGGGCTCCCCGACAAGTCGGTGAGCGAGTCCAAGGACAGGGTCCGCTCGGCAATAAGAAATGCCGGTTTTGAGTTCCCCTCCCGGAGGATCACGGTGAACCTTGCGCCCTGTGACATAAGAAAGGAGGGGCCTTCCTTCGACATGGCCATTGCCATGGGAATACTTGCAGCCTCGGGCTCCTTGGAATCATTGCACCTTGATGAATTTGTCATTGTGGGGGAGCTCGCTCTTGACGGAACTGTAAGGGATGTGGGCGGTGTGCTTCCCATTGCCATGGAAGTTAAAAAGAATAAGCCTCCCTGCCTTGTGGTGCCGTGGAACAACTTTTCCGAGGCGACCCTTGTGAGCGGCGTCAGGGTGTACCCTGTAAAGACCCTCCGTGAAGCTGTTGAGGTGGTCAGTGCCGGCCCTGCAGGACCAGGGCGTGAAGATGCTCCTTTGCGCTCTCCTGCCGCGGAGCCTGAGGAATCCTATGAGGATTTCTGCGATGTCAAGGGGCACAGGGGAGCGAAAAGAGCGCTTGAAGTCGCTGCGGCAGGGCACCACAACATAGTGATGGTGGGCCCTCCCGGTTCTGGGAAGACCATGCTTGCCCGGCGGTTTTCATCTATTCTGCCTCCGATGAGCTTTGAGGAGGCCATTGAGGTGACAAAGATATACAGTGTCCAGGGGCTCCTTCCCCCAGAAAGGCCTCTGATCACCGAAAGGCCATTCAGGGCTCCCCATAATTCCTCTTCTTATGCGGGTCTTGTCGGAGGCGGGAGAGTCCCCAGGCCAGGCGAGATAAGCTTTGCCCACCACGGTGTGCTCTTTCTTGACGAGCTTCCGGAATTCAGGAGAGATGTCCTTGAGATGCTCCGCCAACCCCTGGAGGATGGGACTGTCGTCATCTCAAGGGCTCATACTTCTGTGACCTATCCCTCATCATTCATGCTGATCGGGTCAATGAATCCCTGTCCCTGCGGGTTCCTTATGGATCCTCTGAGGCGCTGCGAGTGCACGCCTCAGAGGATCCAGAAATACAGGACCAGGATCTCGGGGCCTCTCATGGACAGAATAGACATTCATATCGAGGTGCCGCGTCTCCCCCTGGAAGATCTCGGCCGGAGGCCCTCAGGCGAGGCCTCGAAGGCCATAAGGGAGAGGGTCATGAGGACCAGGCTCATCCAGCAGGAGCGCTTTGGCAGGGGCAGCATTAGGTGGAACGCCCATATGTCGCCTGCGGAAGTGGAACGGTTCTGCCTTGTTGACAGGGAAGGCGGGAACCTTCTGCGCGAAGGCGTTGAGAGGCTTGCCCTCAGTGCCCGTGCCTATACAAGAGTGCTCAAGCTCTCAAGGACCATCGCCGACCTGGAAGGCTCAGGGAGAATTAAAATGCATCATGTCGCCGAAGCCCTTCAATACAGGTCACTTGATCGCCCTTTTTTCATGGAGGGTTTGTAAATTCACATTTTTTTAACAATTTGTTCCGAAAAAATTTACATAGGTTACAAAAAATCAACGAACAGCCACCCGCCATGTAGTTATAATAAAAGCAGGGGTAGCAGGGGATCGGGGACTTTGAAGCGGGAGCGAAAATCGTGAGAGTACCTGATTGGATGCAAGTTCCAGGGTGGGGTACTCAAGCTGGCGGCGTCGGTAGTGGAGCTGGCAGGCAGTACACAACCGGCGATGGCGTGAGAAGTGGAAGCCATGAGCCGGATGTGGTTTCTCATTTTGATGACACCTCCTTGACCAGGGGCTCCCTCAGTGAAGAGCCGAAGTCTCAGAATCAGCAGCAGGCCGACAGAACCCTCCAGATTTTCTCCACTACATGGGACGTGAACCTTCTCAAGCTCATGAATTCCCGGAAGGGCTCCAGTGCCCCTGCAGGTACCGCGGGAGCCGGGAGCGCGGGCAGTGTCACGCCAAAATCCCCTCTCCCTCATGAGCCTCCAAAGACCCGGGAAGGGTCCTCCGGCACCACGAACTCCGTAATATCCCGGTTCAAGGACTCCTCGGCTTCCAGTTATGAGCATTCCGTCCGCGTGGGAGAGATTGCGGGGAAGCTTGCCCGGCAGATGAATTTTGCCTGGAACAGCAAAAGGGCCGGGCAGAATGAGCCCGGGGGCTATTACAAGAAGCTCGGGGTCTACCATGACATCGGGAAATATGCCATACCCTATGAGATCCTTGAAAAGCCGGGAGCCCTCACCGACGAGGAAAAAAGCATGATAAAGGAGCATCCCCGTCTTGGCGAGCAGCTTTTAAAGCATGATCCGGAGTTCAATGACCTCCTCCCTGCTGTGCGCCACCACCATGAGCGGTGGGATGGGAAGGGTTATCCCGACGGCCTGAAAGGAAATGATATACCGGTGGAGGCAAGGATCATATCCATTGCCGATGCCTTTGACGCGATGATATCTGACCGTCCTTACAGGAAGGGCATGTCCAGGGAGCAGGCGGTGGACGAGATAAACCGCTGTGCCGGCTCCCAGTTTGACCCTGAGATGGTGGAGATCTTCACTGCCCTTCTGCAGAGCAGGGGAAAATCTGCGTAATAAAGCCCTTCTTATCCCCTCTTACCGGCCCTTGAGGACCAGATGGAAGAGATCGACGGCAGGAGAGGCAGGAATGGCCCTGTTGAGGGGAAGGGAAAAAGGATCCTCTTCCAGCTCAAGGGGAGCAAGTGTTGCGAGGACATTGCGGGAGGACTCGTAAGCCCCGGACCAGGCCTCAAATTTCACCGGGTCAGCCTTCTGGGCCTGTGAGAGAAGCATGTGGCCCATATGCTCCTTTTCCTCGGCGAGAGCGTAGCGGGCGATAAAGGCCTCAAAAAATGATGGATTCAGTGCAATGGCTCTGTCGAGAGCTTTTTTTGCTTCAGTGTGGCTGTTGGTGAGAAGGGCAAGAAGGGCCTTGTCATACCATATTACCGGGTGCTTGTTCTCAATCTTTGAAGCCTTTTCAAAGCTCTGGCTGCATGTTTCATAGTTTTTGAGCTGGAATTCCAGGAGACCTCTCAGAACCCAGCATGTGGCGAGATGGGGAGAGTGGGATACGGCATTTTCGGCGCTCCTGATCGCCTCCTTGATATTCCCGAGCTTCCAGTGGCAGCGGGAATGGGTAAGCCATCCATGGACCGTCTTTTCAAGGTAGAGGGACCGCCCGGCCATTTCAAGAGCTTCACGGTATTTTCCGGTGTGGTAAAGGAATGCTGCCTTGTTGGCCCAGGCGGCGGCTCCCTTGCTCCCGGAGCTGAGGGCCTTTTCCCAGCACTTTTCTGACTCCTGCTGCTTTTTCAGGTGGAAATAAGTGGCACCGAGATAATGCCAGATTTCCCTGTCAAAGGGATTGAGTTCCTGGGCTTTTATAAAATAGAGAAGGGCCTCGGCATAATTTCTCATGAGGTAGAAGGTGATGCCTTTCCCAAGGCTTATCTCGTAATCCAGCGGAAAAGCCACGATGATCCCGTCAAAGAGGGCCAGGGCCTTATGATAATTCTGGGCCCTCAGGTAGAGAAAGCCCAGGCACTTTGCCACGGGAAGGTAGTAAGGATCGGAGAGGTACACACCTGTGATCTCCGCGATGGCGTCGTTCAGCCTCTGTTGATCGGCCAGAATCCGGGCTCTCAGCATTTTAAAAGATATAAGCATCTCGTCGGGAAGTTCTATCCCGCTGCAGTAATCAAAAAACTCGGAGTACTTCCCTAAAGCTGCGATGATTTCAGCCTTCTTCAGGGCAAGGAGGGGAGAAATCCCCTTTCCTGCGAGAAGCTCTTCCACCATATCGAGAGCCTCTTCAGGCATTCCTCTTTTCAGGTAAAGGTCCGCCACGAAAAAGCCTGCCAGATCCTGAGTCTCCTCCTGTTCGAGAAGAAGCTCGTAATATTCCTGTGCCTGCTGGGGAAAGCTCAGGGCCTCGTGGCAACGGCCTATCCCTGTGAGCGTGGTCCTGTCGCTGCGGTCGGCTTCAAGGGCCTCCATGAAGGATTTCATGGAAGAGCTGTAATTCCCCAGGGAATAGTGGAGAAGCCCCTTCATATGGCAAAGCTCTTTCCCCTGGGGACTCCAGGGCATGAAGCTGTTTTTTATCAGGAAGGAGGCAATGATATCGAGCTTCTGACGGTAGTCATTTTCGTAGAGATAGGCGAAATATTCCTTCCATGGAGTCGAATCCTTCGATGATGCGGCAATCCATTTGTGGAAGGTATATTCCACAAAGTTCGGATCAAGGCTTCTCGTAGTCTTGAGGCGCTCTTTCCAGTATCCAATTGAAAGGGGAAACTGGGATATGAAATCTTCATAATAAGGCTGAGCTTTTTCAGGCGAGCCTTGAAGGTCGTAGGCTTTGCCTGTGAAGAATCGGCAGCACTTGAGTCGCGGATCCTTCTGATAAGCCTCTTTAAGAAGCTCTGCCGCCTCCTGTGCCTCGTAGCGCCGAAGCTTTTCAAGGCCCCTTATCAGAAGCTCCTCGGCTGAGCGCTCATCCAGTGCTGATTTTTTGAAGAAAGAGCCGATTAAGCCTCCTTTTTTCACCGGAACATTTCTATTGCTCACCTGCCTCTCCTCGATAAGGTTCCTGAGCATGGTTATCTGGTGGGAGAACTGGTCGTTGCCGATAAGAGGTGCGAGGCTCTTGAGACACTTTTCGTCGTCTCCCGCAATAAAGGCAAGGGAGGCTTTCAGGGAGCTCCTGAGGGGGCTCTCATCTTCGCCATCTTCTATCACTCCGCCCGCCTCGTCGAGGTTGCAGTAGATGCAGAGAAGGCTGTTGAGATCGCTGAAGCTCCTCGGAATGACGAGGAGTGAGCGGATTCTCCTTGAAAAAGATTGCTGCTCTTCAATGAAAAGGGTCAATGAATTCATTATGGAGGCCCCATCCTGGTTATCCGGCTCGGACTCCATCACTATCTCAGTGAGGGCAAGGGCCTCCTCGTAAGAGGCGAAGTGGAAGAGGAGCTCGGCTCTCTTCAGGAGCAGTCTGGTGCTGTCAGGCTCCACCTCAATGGCACTGTCCAGGATCTGGAGGGCCTCTTCGCTGCGGGCGAGCTCCTGAAGAAGGCTGATGCTGGAAAAAAAGGCATCCATGTTGTCCGGCTGGATTCTTATGGCGTTGTTCCAGGCTTCCATGGCCTTCTCGGAGTCGTCCATGTCTCTCCTGCATTTTCCGATAAGGACCCAGGCGTCAGCTGACTCCTGGTCCAGTGCAAGCACTTTTTCCGCGGCGCTCAGGGCCTCCTGGAAGTGACCCAGGTGAAAGAGGGCCACTCCCCTCTGATACCAGGCCTCCTTGAAGCGGGGATTGATCCTGAGGGCCTCATTGTTGCATTCAAGGGCCTCCTCATTCCTGTGGAGCAGGATGAGAAGCCTCCCTTTTTCATTCCATATCTCCGATGCGCGCGGGTACTGCGCAAGAGCCTCATTATAGCAGAGGATGGCTTCGTCGATTTTTCCCATCTCGGCAAGGAGCGCTCCCTTTCTCCCCAGGATGGGCGCCTTGTCGTCAGTGAGGTTAAGGGCGTGCTCAAAGCACTCGAATGCTTTATCCCTGCCGCCAAGCTTCCAGTGGGCCTCGCCGCACTGGAGCCAGAGCTCCCAGTTCCTCTCGTCGCGCCTCATGCCGTCCTCTATGCAGGCGAGGGATTCCCTTATCCGGCCCATCGCTATCAGCGAAGAGCTTTTGAATATATAGGCCCTGAGGGAGCTCTCATTGATATGAAGTGCCTGATCGAAAGTGATAAGGGCTTCCCTGTGGCGGCCAAGTGAGGCGAGGGAGATGCCCTTGTTCACCCAGTCATCCTCGGTAAAGACCGTCTCGTTCCGCAATACCTCGTAATCTGCCCCGGCGGTTTCACGGTAAATGCTTTCAAGCTCCACCTTTATCTCTGAGAAATCGCTGTACCTTCTGTCGGGATTTTTCTCCAGGCACTTCAGGGTAAGGGTTGCAAGGCTTTCAGGGATCTTATCGTTGAATTCCAGGGGATTCCGGGGAGTAAGGTTCTTCTGGTTGGAAATTACTTCCAGGGGGTCTTCGCTGAAGAAAGGATTCGTTCCGGTGAGCATTATGTAAAGAAGCACACCGAAAGAGTAAATGTCGGTCTTGCGGTTCTGCGTCTTGAGGGAGCTGAAGAGCTCGGGGGCCATGAAGGGGAGGGTTCCCACCATTGCCGTGGAGGTGGTGGTGGTCCTCTTTCTTTTCTCCTTTATCTGGAAGCTTATGAGATCGGCATCGGTGCCCGTTTCGTCAAAGATCTTTCCGAGGCCGAAGTCGCTTATCTTGAGGAGGCCCTCCCTGGTGATGAGGCAGTTGGAGGGCTTGATATCGCGGTGGATAAGGCCCAGCTTTTTAAAGGCATAGTGCATGCCCTCGCAGAACTGGATGGCAAACTTCAGGCTCTGCTCCACGGACAGGGGTGATTCTCTGGTAAGCTTCTCAAGATCTGTTCCCTGGATGTATTCAAGAAATATGTGAGGCTTCCCGTCTATCACCTTGACCAGCTCGGCCTGCACGATGTTGATATGCCTGTCAAGCTTGATCCAGATTTCCGCCTCCTTGATGAACTGCTTGACGATTCTCTCGTCCCAGAGGTAGCGCTCCTGGAAGGTTTTGATGGCGAGGAACCTCACGTTTTCGGGATCAAAGACGATATAAACCGTTCCCATGCCGCCTCTTTTCACTTCCTGCACCGTGAATCTTCCGTCAAGCACCATGTCGCCTTCATTCCACTCCTGGCGCTCCCTGGTGGTGACTGCTTTCTTGTTAAGGCTGTCATCCTGGACTTCAAGGAGGGTTGCGCCCTTCATCTCCTCTTCTGACACTGTTTGTATGATCCTGGTGCAGTAATCAGAGATTTCTTTCAGGGTGGCAAAAGAGGGGAGCAGGAAGATATTGCCCCGGAGGTAGCCGATAAGAGGCTTATCTATGTAAGCCTTGGTGAGACGTGCACAGAGCACGGCGAGCATTCTCTGAAAACCAATCTCCCTTGCCTTGCGGGGTTCACGGGAAAGGGTCCCATGGCCGTGGGATTTTGCCTTGTAGGCGCTGAAATACTTCGTCGAGGCGATGTTGCCGTCTATGTAGTAAATCCTGTCCGTCTCCTGGGATATGAGAATGAAAAGGGGATAGGGGATGTTCTTCTTCTTCAGAATCACGCTGAAACAATACCTCAGGGAGTCCCATGGGAAGAAGCGCTCGCCGTAATCGCCTATGAAAAGAAGACCGCTCTCCTCAAGGCTGAAATCGACACACCTGACGAATTTGAGATGTTCAATTATGTCGCTCATGGTGCAATGTTCTGGAAAAACCTGCAGCAGGAATTAAGTATCCATTACCCAGGTATAATTTACTATAATGGCGTTAATTATACTCTTGAGTATAGCACAAAATTGCCCCTTGTGAAAGGGGAGGGCCCCTCTGGAGGATTGTGCCCCAATGTGCGGAATCAATATGAGAGGAAAGAACTGACGGGAGGACAACCATGGCAAAGGCATGTTTCAGGAGGAGATTCCAGATTATCGCGGCGGTGTCCCTTGTGCTGCTCGTCCTCACAGGGGTATCAATCCTTGCACAGATTGATCTTTCGGAGGCCATCCTGGATTTTGGCGTGGTGACGAGGCCCAGGAACAAGACCTTTGCTCTTACGATCACCAACCATTCCACGTCGCCCTTCCTGGGGAGCGTTGACATCGAGAAAGGCTGGCTCACTGCTGATTCCAAGGATCTCTCCCTTGCCTCGGGCAAGAGCAAAGAGGTGAAATTCACGCTGGACAGCAACGCCCTTATTCCGGGAGATTATGAAACGCGGATCTCTTTCAGGGATCTCATGGGCACCCCGAAGGCCGAGATTACGGCAAAATGCATCATCATCCAGGGGAAAAACGATCCCATCCTGAAGATAAGGACCAAGGCCATCGATTTCAAGGAAGTGGAGCGTGGCGCCCAGCCCAGAGAACTGGTCTATTTTGAGAACCCGGGCTCGGGAATGCTTGAGATAAAGATAATCTACCCCCAGTGGATGAAGGGCGAGGAGCAGCTCGAGGTGCATTTCTCCTCGCCCCGGCCTGTCAATATGTGGGCCTTTACCCATGAGTTCTTTCCCGGCGAGTACACCGGCGAGGTAAAAGTGGAGTCCAACGGCGGCAGTGAGACCATTCCCGTGGCCATCAAGGTAAAGCCCCGAAGCGACGATCCCATCATAGGCTTTGACCCCAAGGAAGTGGACTTCGGGACCGTGAAAAAGGGGAAAAAGGGCCGCGTCAAGGTGAAGATTCAGAACAAGGGGAAGGGCCGCCTCTCGGGGGCCATCATCTATCCCGAGTGGATTGAAGGCGACGACGAAATCAAGGAGATCGAGAAGGAGAAAGAGGTGCTCTTTGTCGCCGATGCCGGCAAGCTTCCCCTGGGCCTCACCAGGGACACCGTGAGGATCACCAGCAAGGATGCGGGTCTCGCCGATATCCCCGTCAAGATCTACGTGAAATCCCGCTAGGCCCTAGACCCAGACTTCACTCCCCCTGCGGATGCGGAACTTTTTCAGCATCAGGAACAGCTCGCCGATATACTCGCGGGCAAGGTTCCCGTCCCTGATGACGGAAAAGACCTCGTCAGAGTAAAGGCTCGCAGAGTACCAGTTCGTCGATTCGGCGATGACAGTCTCCTCGTCAAAGACGGCGAATTTGTGGTGAAGGGGCGAATAGGGCGAGTCTTGATAATAGAGGAGAAGCACCTCTATCCCCTGCTCCAGCAGATGCTGGATAACGGGTTTCAAGGGCCTTACCGATTCACCGTCTTCGGGGAGAGGGAGCTCCTGTTCTGCCCTGTAACCGTTCAGAAGGATCACGAGATACACGCCCCTCCGGTGAGCCTCGGTGAGGGCCTCGACAAGGTTCACCCCCCGCGAGTGGGGGCCTTTGAGAGTGAAGTCTCCGAGGTCAAACATGGCAATAAATATGGAGGTCTGTGCCCTGTAGATCTCATGGGCCAGGGCATCACAGGGCGAGATGAGGGTGCCGTCATGCACGTGTGAGACTCCAAGGGTGTAGTAGAGGTTGTACCAGTCGTTCAGCGTAATGGCAAGGTTTTTGACCACCGCTCCCTTGACAGCCTGGTACACGTGCTCATAGAGGAGGCTCACGGGCGGCGAGTAATAGAAGATGCCGTTTTCCCAGTTTCCTCCCCAGCGGTGGAAGTCCAGGTTATAGGAGGCCGACATGACGGCCTGCCCGTCAAAAAGCATGATTTTCGTGTGCATGCTGGCAATGCCCTCATGGGGCGAATAGGGCGTGTTTCTTACCACGCCGTACACAGGGATCCCTCCACGACGCAGCCTTGCCACATCCCACGACCAGTCGGCTGAGCTCACCTGCTCCCACCCGCCCAGGCACTCAACCTCCACACCCTGGGAGTGGAGGTGAAGCAGGTGGTTGGCAATGTGCTCATTCTCAAAGTTGAATATGGCAAGATGCACGTAGTGCCTGCCATGGGGGTCCCTGTGCTTCGCCTCCAGCACTCTGTCAAGCATGGCATGGATCTCCCCTGCAGGGTGCCCCGGCGCCCCCGGATCACCCCTCGTGAAGAAGGGCTTCATGGGCACATTCTGCCTTTCGGTGCGTATTGAGTGGAGGGCATTCTGAAGCGCATGGGAGCTTATGTCCTCTACGTAATAGGAGCTTCTGCGCTTGAAATGCTCTTCGTGGAAATCCCCCTGCTCCACGTAAGCCCTGAAAAAATCCTCTCGGCGGGCAAATTTGTATTCATACTCCGAAGGGATGGCCCGCCCATCCTTATGGAGCAGGTAGGAAAAGGTGACGATGTTGACAGCGCCATGGAGGCTCTCGTAAGGAAAAAGCACGAGCTGATGGGTCTGCCATTTTTCATGCTCTTGACCCCATGGCTCGACAAAATAGGCCCTCATGAGATAATACTCAATGGTGTTATCCTCCCTGTAAAGTGAGAGCCTTATCACCAGTGACTTGGAGGGGCCGTAGTTTCTGACCCTGAAGCCTATTCCCCCGTTGAAGTGCCAGAGTTCCATGCCGTGGATGTTCTGCACCTTTCTGGGCTCTTCTATCCATTTGTAGGCCGGCATGGCAGAATGTTCAGCGGTTTCGCTCATAGGGGCCTCTCAGTGAAGAAGGTGGAGCCGACAAGGTAGGCGGTGGCAGGGAGAAATGCCTGGATGCAGTGATGGACCGCCAGCAGGTTGTCCCCGTCGGCAGGGTCTTCCCTTCCCGTGAGATGGTGCTTCCCGATCAGATGGAGGAGCTGGGGAATGAATACTGTCTTGAGGATTTCGGCGATATCGCTGTTTTCCATGAGAGCCCGGGCCCTGTGGAGTGCCATTTCTTCAGGATCATGGAGGCGGTAGCCGTCGATCACCTCGCAGGAGCGCCATTCAAGCCTGTCCCTCGCGGCGCGCAGCGGGGCAAGCTCCTCGTCATTCAGGGCCCGGGTATCACCCAGAAGGGCCGCTATATGGCTGCCCACGATCTTCATAAGGTGGGAGCGGTCCATACGGTAGCGATAGTTGAGATCCTTGTTGAGAAAACCAAGGTCTTCGGGGGGGCACGCCAGGGAGATTTCCAGGAAATCATATGAGGCAAGATGCCATCCAAGCTCAATGAAGCATGTCGCGCCGAAGTAAGGGATGTCATTGGCATCCTTCCCGCGGAACCACCACACCCTCAGGGGCTGCTCCGCCTCGTGCTCCCATTCGGGGGAGCCTTCCCTTGTGAACCCGTAATAGATGATGAGCGACGGGATGAGGTCCTCACGGGGGACGGCTATGCGGCATTGATTGATATAGTGCTGCCAGAGGTGATGGGAGCGGTCCAGGACATAGACCTTGAAATCCACCTCAATGAGCGGGAAGATGCCGTTCAGGTGCCTGAAATAGAAGCCGGCGTCAAAGTTGACGCCAAAGAAGTGCTTTTCAAGGTTCCCGAAGTGTACCAGCTTCTCTCTTTCAAAAAAGTAATGCTCGAGCGAAGAGGCGATTCTGCGGTGGAAATAGTGCTGCATTTCCAGTATGCTGCCGCCGTAACGGGGAAGCGAGATTACCTCGTCATGCATGTGGAAGATGATGGGCGGAAGGCCCCGCCTCAGCATGAGGTGGTTCACGAGGCACTTTGCCGTTCTCCCGTTGCTGTCCAGAAATGGGTGGATCCCGATGAGGAGGTAGTAGAGCCTGGCAAGGCTGTAGGTGAACCTGTTGAAGTTCTCGATGTCCCAGTCTACCTTGCCGAGGAACTCTGAAAGCTCCTCAAGGCCTTTCTGGAAGTTTCCAAATTCGAAAGTGAGGCCGCTGCGGTCCTCGAAGTCCTCCCCGCGGAACTCGCCTGCCCTCCATGTGTGGGAATGATCAAGGTCCCGCGTGAGAAAAAAGTGGATTTTTCTTATCCAGTCCAGGTCTATCCTGATCTCATGGCCGATGGTGTCGTAGAGATAGCCGAAGAGCTCCCTCAGGTTCCTGGAGGCTATATACTTGAGGTGCTGCGGTGTGTCCACGTTCACGGCGCCGATTGAGCCCTCCATGATGGTGCTCGATTCCTCGGTGAGCTCAAGGAACATCCTGTTGAGAAGGGCCATGTGGGCATGGGGCGGTGTCTCTTTTGCCATCCTCAGGAAGAGGTCAATGGGGAGCCTCGGCGCAGGCTTCGCCGCAGCGGGAGTCTCCGAGGCGGGGTCTTTACCCAGCTTTTTACAGAGCTCCCTGATGATATACGAAGAGTTCCTGTTTCGCTCCTGGGCCTGAGGGAGATAGATTGAGGCCCGTACTTTCCCGATGGGCACCGAAAAGGTATAGAGAAGGCCCTGGAGCCGCCACTTGAGCTCCTTCATCTGGAAGGAGGTCATATCCTTTGCCAGGTCAATGCTCACACCGTACCCTTTTTTTGAAAGGCTCTCAATGACCTTTTTTCTGGAGACCACCTCCTCCTGGCTCTGTGTGAAGAGCTCGTTGTTGTAATGCCATTTCTTGTAGTAATTGAGGAGGTCCCCGAGGCTCTCCGGCACCCCGCAGTGCTCAAGCTCATAGAGCTCCCTTCCTATGTGGGAAAAATTTCTCTCGAGCGTTTCGTGGATTCTCTGGCAGTTGTGGTCCCATTCATAGACCGGCGCGGTCCTTGTGTTCATTCCCTCTCCCCCCTTTCCCGGAGCGATTTTACCTAATGATGGAGAGGACGCCTGCATGATCGCTCATCCAGGAATCCTTGAGAATCAGGTAGCTGTTCAGGATCTTCATTCTTCCTTTCAGCAGGATAAAATCAATCCTGCAGGAAGGGCTGCAGGAGGGAAAGGTATTCCCTCCCCAGCCGTTGATAAGACGGTAAGTGTCTCTGAAGCTCCTTCTTTTCATCAGATTGAGCGGGCTTGACCACTCCGAGGCGTTGAAGTCGCCTGTTACCACCGTTCCCTGGATACCCCTGATGCCGTAAAGAGAAGAAAGCTTTCTCAGCAGCAGCGTCAGCTGGGCGGTGCGGACTGCCGCCATCCGGTGGTGATCAAGATGGAGGGTCACAAAGATAATCCTTTTTCCCCTTACTGCAATAGAGGCAGCTAGTGCCTTCCTGGGCATGAGGGGCTTCGCCCCCCTCCTGAGCGTCACGTCCAGGTCTATCACTGATGGTGAGGTGATGGGAAACCTCGAGAGAATGGAGATTCCCTCGGGATAGCGGTCATAGAAGGGATGGCAGAAAGCCCAGTAGGTGTGGTACCTGGTTCCCGTGAGGTGTGAAAGGTACCGGGCCACCTGGTAGCTTGTATCCTCTATTGTCTCGCTCTTTACCACCTCCTGGAAGCCGCAGATATCGACACGGTGGGCTGCAAGCTCCCTGGCAATGGCGGGAAATCTTGAAGAGTCGTTGTCCTGTGTCCCATGGAGGTTATAGGACGCCACCACGACTGGTTGTGCGAGAGGTCTTGCTATTCTTCTTCTCATCAGGCCTCCTGCGCCGGTTTATCCGAAGCATAAATGCGATAATCTATCTCACTGAAAATGTTGTTTTTCTCTTCGAGCTTTATCAGGGAGGTTTCATTGACGCGGCGATCCATGATCTCCTCGTAGAGGGTGGTAAAATTGAGCACATGCTCTTTTGTGCGCATCGCGGCGTATTCGACGCATGTGGCGGTCTTGATGATGAAGGCCCAGTCGCTGCTCTGAGCAAGGAGCAGTTCCCTCGCGGCCTGGTTGAGAGCCCTCACGGTGAGGGGATCGCTGGCGTCCCTGAAGGTCGTGGCCAGAGCATTCATCCGCTCCGCTGCCTTGTGGAGGTGGCGGTAAATCCAGTCATTGCACTCTTCAAGCCAATATTCCGAGTAGCCCTTGTGGCCCCAGCTTGAGTGGCTGGGAGTGGCAACGGGGTTCTCGGGGTATATTTCCAGGTAATCCATCGGAGTTACAGGCTTTATGGGGTATTGCTCTTTTGCAATCCCTTCAAAGACCGCTTTCAGGAATTGGGGGCCCTCGTACCACCAGTGACCGTAAAGCTCTGCATCGTAAGGGCAAGTGATGACAGGGAGCCGTCCCATGATCTCTCTCAGGTACTCCGACTGCTTGACCCTGCTCATGATGAAATGGTGGGCATGGATTCTGGTCTTTTCGAGAGCCCGCTCCTCGGCATAAGGCTTTTTCTGGTCCGTGGGACCGGTGATGCGGTAGTATTTGACGCCCGTATTGATCCTTATGCCGCTCTCGTGGATATAGGGGGCTATATACTCCATGGGCAGGTCGTATCCCACGTCGCGGTAGAATTCGCGGTAGTCGAAATCTCCGGGGTAGCCTTCCTTGGAGCTCCAGACCTGCTTAGACGACTCGGGGTCGCGGGCGAAGACCGCAACGCCTGAAGGGCAGTACACTGCCGAGTAAAGGGCATACTTGGGCCGTGGCGTGGCAAGTATCAGGCCATGGGAATCCACGAAGAAGAATTTTATTCCCGCCTCCTTGAGGATCAGGTCATCCTGAGGGTAATAGCCGCATTCGGCAAGCCATATGCCTCTCGGCGAAGAGCCCATGTGCTTGCGGTAGTTTCTGACGGCTATGAAAATCTGCGCCCTTACGGCTTCCTTGTGGAGGGCCATGAGGGGCAGGAAGCCATGGGTGGCACAGCAGGTCATGATCTCAAGTGACCCGTGATCCTTGATTTCCTTGAAAGCGGTGAGGATGTTCATCTTATAACGGTCCACGAAGACTTCCCGGGCCTCTTTGAATTTGCGCTCGTACATGAGGGCCAGAGGGTAGAACTCCTGGTCATTGCGCGTTCTTGTTTTTTCCTTTTCCGCAAGCTCTATGAGCTTCTCGATATGGGCCACGTAGCGTTTCTGGAGCAGTTCGTCGGCAAGCATCTCCATAAGAGGCGGAGTAAGCGACATAGTGATCCTGAAGTTGATATTCTGCTCTATAAGCTGCTGATAGACGCGGATGAGGGGGATATAAGTCTCTGTAATTGCTTCATAGAGCCATTTTTCTTCAAAGGAGTCTCTGTACTCGGGGTGCCTTACAAAAGGGAGGTGGGCATGGAGGACCATTATCAGATAACCCTGTTCCATCGAGCTTAACGCCTCCGGAGGGTAATGCCGGGATGGGGTGGCGCGGAGTGATTCTCAGGGCTTTTCATCAGGGAGAGGGGGGGGAGCCCCATGGGGAAATATCGGGCCATAGATGCCTCCGGAAGGGGTCTGCTTCTGTATGTAGAGTGCCACAAGACGCCTTAGAATCTGAGCCCTTTTCTCGGTCCTTTCGTGGCGGCGCTCTCTTATCGCGACAAGCGTCTCCTTGGCAATGCCGGTCTCAGCCGCTATTCTTTCAATATGGCTTTCAATCTCTCTCTCGCTGAGGCTTTCAAGGCTCTCAAGGGCATCAAGCTCTTTCTGTGCCTCCCTTTCAGCAGGCACTTCCTCCCAGGCCAGGGGCTCCCTGAGGGCAGAAGCTTCATACACTTCTTTCTGGAGGGAGCCTTTTTCTTCCTGCTCGGCGGAAACGGTCTCTAACATCACCTTCTCGATCTTCTCTTCCCTGTCAAGATCCTGGAGCAGCTCAATCTCCTCAAGCTCCTCCTTGGTGATCATCTCTTTGATCTGCTGGTCCTGGGTCTGCTCTCTCTTCACAAGCTGATAGAAGCGCTTGTATATCCTCTCGATTGCCTTCCATTCCTCATCGAGCTCTCCAGACATCGAGGCCTTGGGAGGCGTTATGGTGTTTGAGCGGGCAATTGTCAATGGCTCGTCAAAGAAGGGGACAAATTCAATGGCGCCGCAGTAAGCGTCGAACCCTTCATCAATGGCGAAGTAACAGGAGCGGGTCAGGCCGGTGATGGGGAGCTCGGCGTGGATCTGGGGATCGCGGAGAAGCTCGGCCCTGTTGAGGCCCTTGTATACTTTAAGGAAAAGCTGTCCCTGGGGCACTTCAAGCTCGGGGAGCTGATAAATCAGCTCCTTTCTCTGGAGGCTCAGGTCCCAGTAAGCAAAGGCCATGAAGGGATCGCGCACGAGAAATACCAGGATATCTTCGTTATAGGATTCAGGGAGATCATTATTTCTTGAGGGAGCTGCCCGTTGCGGGACCTTTCCATGGCCGCCGGGGATTTCTTCGCTTTCCTTGGCAGAATCGCCATCGGAGTCCCCGTTCAGGCCTTCGTCGCGGTTCCTGTCGTCTTTGCTCTCCTCGTCATCCTCTTCGTCGCTGTCCTCGTCGCTGTCCTCGTTGATGTCCATGCCGATCTTCCCGGCACTTTGGAGCGGTTCTCTCTCTTCTTCAGGCTTTTTATCTTCTGAAGAAGGTTCCTCGGCCAGATCATCTTGAGCAGGCTTCAACAAAGCGGCGGGAGGGACAGTACCTTCCTCAGCCTCTTCCAAGTCGGAAGCACCGAGCTCCTCAAGTGACGGGATAGCGTCAATAATAGGATCCAAAGGGAAAAGAGCATCGTTTCCTTGTTCGCTCTCAGGATCCCGGCTCTCTTCGTGAAGCATCCATATTCCTCGCTCTTGCGATCTATTCTTGCCTGTTGAGAAATACATAATAAAAACCACAAATATGACGTATTTTCATGAATTCTTGTAATCTCCGGAGAATCCTCTTGGCGCGGTGAAGGCGGGAATTGTACAGGGCACTGTTTCAGGGGGCCATGACGCGGTCTTTTACTCCAGAACTTACCAGACGGCATCATTATACTCGAGAGTGTGACGTTCGTCAAGGTATCAGGAGTGTTTCTCCATATAGCGCTGCACTCTCCCTCTGTCAAGTGTTGCGTATTTTTCCTCAATTCCGATCTGCCGGAGGAAGCGCCTGTTGATGGAAGAGGTGAGATCCTCGAATATTTCCACGAATTTCACGAATTCCACGCGGGGTATTTTCTCATTGAGGTAGATAAACCTTGAAGGGTCAAAGCTGCCGAGGGACATTTCCAGGGCACCCCAGTCCATATCTTCTCCCACCAGTCCTCTAGATGCTGCATATTCCCAGACGGCAGAGCCCGGATAGGGGGTAAGGGGCGCAACGCGCACCGTGGCCAGTTTTCCTGCTTTATAGTTATGGTAGATGAATTCATAGGTTGCCTTGAAATCCTCTCTTTCTTCATAAGGGGCGCCGATGATAAAGGAGCCGTCCACGAGAATCCCGGCGCCGTAGCAGAGATCAAGGGCCCGCTGGTTCTGGGCCACGGTGACAGTGCTCTTCTTGAGGTAGCCGAGAGTGGTGTCGGACCCTGATTCGAGGCCGATATAGACTTTTGCCACATGGAGGCTTTTCAGGATCTCAAGCGTCTCTTCCCTCACCAGGTCGGCTCGTATGGTGGCGCCAAGCGACATTTTCCGGTGGAGCCCCCTTTCCTTCACCATGCGGGCTATTGCTTCAAGCCTTTTTATATCGGCCGAGAAGAGGTCGTCCACGAGGGAGAGCTCCGTAAAGCTCTTCCCCCTGGTATTTTCCTCCAGCTCTGAGACCACGTAGCCAGGTGAGAAGGTCCTGTATGTCCTGTTGAATCCCACGAGGGCACAGAAGGAGCATCTGAAGGGGCATCCCCTTGAGGTTTGCTGCAATATGAAGCGGTTTGTTTCTTCAAGGAGGTCTCTCTTTGGCGGGGGGATAATATCGAGGGGCCTTATAAGAGGCCGCGGATCAGTGATAATGACTTTACCACCGTGGTGAAAGGCAATACCTTTCACCAGACCCAGTTCATCGGCGGGCAGGGCTCCGGTCCCCTGGAACAGCCTCACAAGCTCGAGAAAGGTCTCCTCGCCTTCGCCGATCACCCCGATATCAAAAGCATCGTCGAGGGTATGAGGGAGGGCCGTTATATGAATTCCCCCGAGCACGACGGGAAGTGCAGGCCTTGTGAGCTTCAGGTTCTTCGCGATGGAAAGTGCCTGGGGATAGAAGAGGCTTACTGTTGAGATTCCCACGAGGTCGGCGTCGTCATCGGCGGAGCTTTGATAACCTTCTTTAATCACTATCTGGCATTCAGGGATGTGGTGCTGAAGAAAGGCAGCGAGAGAGCAGAGCCCCAGGGGCATGGCGATGACAGGGGGATAGTAAGCGGTGTCTCTGGCGTCGATGAGGACTATTTTCAAGCGGTCTCCCCGGCTATAATTTCAGTTTTTTCATGATAGCGATGACGATGCTGTCGGTCTTTTCCCTGAAGATGTCCAGGAAGGACTTTTTCACCGCAGCCTTCTGGTCAGGGTTTTTGAAAGTCTGCTCAATGGAGAGGACTGTGAGGCCCATTGCCCTCAGCTTTGCCATGGCATCCTTGCGGTTCTCGGCCTCTATGGTGCCCTTTGTGAGTTCCTTTGCTTCATGATCTCTGGCATGGTATTTGAAGAATGCCATGGCGCCCCCCTCCTAAAAGACTGGGAAAGCCCTCTCTGGTAAATGACAGCGCCTCGCTGCGGCAGCAGAGAAAGAGAGCATATCTGTGTTACACACAAATCATTGAAATCCTCCATATGCTCTGAAAATGGAGAGAAATTCCCCCTGTGCCAATGGAGGATTTTCATTGTGCAAAAATAGAATACTTATCTGCCCGCACAAGGCGGGAGATGATTTTTACTTTTGTGGCGGACCCATAAGGCATGCCAGAGGATGCCATGGGTTAGTTGTTATTTTGTTGCTGGAAGAATACTATGGAGACTCAGAAGATACCGCAGGAAATCACCACTCTGATGGAGATGAGGCGCTGGGAGGATGCTCTTGGGGCCATCAAAAAGCTGATGGAAATCCGCAAGGACGACAGCCAGCTCCTTCTTAAAAAGGCTCAGATCCTTTTTATCCTGAACCTTTTCGCTGAATGTAAAGCACTCTGCCAGCTGAGCCAGGGAGGCGATAACGTGGCAGGCCATCTGGTGCTTCTGGATGCTGCCAGCGAGAACTGGCTCTATAAGAGAGATACCATTCTTTCTGAAATCAGGAAGTATGCCCCTCTGACGCTTGATGATATCCACCGGGATCTGGCTACGATACTGGCCGTGTTCTGTGATATCAAGGAAGCCACCTATTATCTTATGACGGTCCTCAAGAGCAACGACAACCCCCATCTCTGGTTTCTCCTCGCAAGCATTCAGAGGGCTTCGGGGAGGCTGAAGGATGCCCTTGGCTGCCTTGAGAAAGCGAGGGATTACCCGCCTGCCGTCGAGTTAAAGGAGAAGGTGAGGGTGGAAATTCTCCGGAGCGCCCAGAAGACACAGAAAGTCGATACCTACCAGGATACGGTAGTGGTGCAGGAGGCAAAGGCCGGGTACACCGGTGAGGACTGGATGGTCCGCGGGCTTACCAGCACGGCGGAGAAGAACTACGTCGAAGCGCTCAAATCTTTCGGCGAGGCCCTCAAAGCCGATCCCAAGCTGATGGTCTGCTGGTATTACGTGGGCAGGATTCAGCGCCTCCTCGGGGCAGAGGAAAAGGCGGCGCAGTGCTTCAAGAGGTTTATCGAGGGCTTCCCCCAGTCAAGCGGCTTCTACCGTGAAAGGCTTGAGGCCCTTGAGGGATCTGGCGACAGGGAGCAGGTGGAAGACATTTACCACCGCTGGATTGGCTATTTCCCCAGCGATCACCGCTCCTGGATGGCATACCTGAAATATCTCCTTGAATCTCACGATCTCAAGGGAGCCCAGCTTGTCTGCTCTGAGATTCTTGAAAATTACATGAAGAGGTGGTTCCTTCCTATCAACACCTCTCAGTTTCACGTTCTGAAGGGCCTGCTTGAATTGTGCGTGGGAAGGACCTCGGCGGCAATGGAGTCCTTCCGCACCTCGCTCCGTTTTGAGGGCCCTCAGAGCGTTGCCCTCCTGGGCATGGGACGGTGCAGTGAGAACATCGGCCGCCTCATAGAGGCCCAGGAGTTTTATGAAAAAGCTTCCCGCCAGGATAATACCAAATTCATCGGCCTCTATCAGAAGATTGGCATCCATATCAAGAAGAAGGAATTCAGAAAGGCCCTCACTGCAACCGATGAAGCGGTGAAGAGCACGGGAAGCTCCTCGTATTTTCTTGGCAGGAAGGCGGAGATTCTTATTGAAGCCGGTGATTATCAGGGTTTTATCGATTTTATAGCACAGAATGGCATTCAGGAAAGCCTGCCTGTCCATCTTGCCCTTCAGAAAGTGATGGTGCTCTGGAGGGCTGCACGGCTCGATGATGCCCTTGCAGAGCTCGAGAGCCTGGAAAGGAGATACCCCGGAAATTACCTCGTGCTTAAGAATCTTGCCGTGATCCACCTCAAGACCACTCGCTACCTGCAGGCACTGGAGGCCATATACCATATCACTGACAAGATAAAGCGCTTTGAGCCCGAGTTCTTCCTCATGGAGGGAGCCGCTCTCTACCATCTCAAGCGCTACGAGGATGCCCGGGAAGTGCTGGAAGGCTATATGAATCTTTACCCCTTTGATTACCGCCTCTGGATCGTTCTCGCCCTCACGGAATACGAGCTTGGGAACATTGAGGGCGCCGGGCTGTGCTTCAAGAAGGGAAGGGAGTTCTCGGGCGGCACCTATCACACATCCCTTAACCATGGGATTTTTTACTCAATCCGCGGTGAGTTTGAAAAGGCCCTCAAGTGCCTTGATACGCTCCGGGACAGCGGGAGAGCCGATGTACTCTATTATCTGGCAAGGACATGCTGCCACCGGGGGCTCAATGAACTTGAAGAAGCCCACAAGCACATACTTATGGCCCTCAGGATAGAGCCCCAGAACATCACTGCTCTGATGTTTTACGGGATACTGGAATTTGAAAAGGGCACCAGGGAGCAGAGTCTCGAGGTCTTCTCAAAGGTCATCGTACTCGACGGCTCCTATGCAGATGCATGGTACTGCAAGGGCTTTGTAGCCCTTCATCTCAACAATACCGCCCTGGCCAAGGAGTGCATCGACAGGGCAATCGAGCTTAATCCCTCCTTCTATGATGCCTGGATTGGAAGGGCAGTGCTCAACTGGGTAATCAACAACGAGGAAGAGGCGAAGAAGGCCCTCAAGGGAGCAAAAAACATCAAAGCAAAGGACTTCAAAGAATGGCTCCAGTACGCTTCGACGCAGCGGGATCCCATCTCCACCATCAAGATCTATGACAGGATCCCCATTCCTTTTTATATCCCGGAGCTATTCTCCCTCAGTATAGAGGAGCCTATGCATATATTCAATTTTGAAAGGCTTGACGGACTCTTCAAGAAAGGATAGAGAAGGGCCGACGACTCAACGAGCTGAAGGGCAGGCACCGGCAGGAGAAGAAAGCCGCAGCGAAGAAAGTCTATTTTTCTCATCGAGCCAGATTCCCAAGGATAAAGAATCCTCCGGAGGACCAGTGAAATGAACATTAAAGCACCCCGTGGAACCTTTGATATACTTCCCGGGGAGACTCCCCAGTGGCACCACGTGGAGAAAACGGCGCGGGAAATTGCTCACCTGCACGGCTACATGGAAATAAGGACGCCGGTCTTTGAGCATACAGAGCTTTTTGTGCGGGGAATCGGCGAGGGCACCGATATCGTCCAGAAGGAGATGTATGTCTTCAAGGACAAGAAGGGGAGGAGTATGACCCTCCGTCCCGAAGGCACCGCTACAGTGGTCAGGGCCTGTCTTGAGCATAACCTTCATGCCGCCGGCTTTGTGAAGCTTTATTACATAGGCCCCTTCCTGCGGTATGAGCGCCCCCAGGCAGGAAGATACCGGCAGTTCCACCAGTTCGGCATAGAGGCTCTCGGCTCGTCGGCGCCTTCCCTCGACGCGGAGGTCATTGAGGCCACGCACCAGTTTTTCAGCGTCCTTGGCCTCAAGGACCTCCATGTAGAGATAAATTCTATAGGCTGCAGGGAATGCAGGCCGGCATACCGCGAATCGCTGCAGAAATTTCTCAAGGGAAAAGCCGAGGAGCTCTGCGATGAGTGCGGGCGCCGCCTGGAGCACAACCCCCTGAGAATCCTTGACTGCAAAAACAGGCAGTGCCGTGAAATATCGCAGGTGGCTCCCTCAATCTTCGGCTTTCTCTGCCAGGACTGCAGGAACCACTTCGGGAGGCTCCAGTCCTCTCTTGAGGCGGTAAAGCTTCCTTTTACCATAAATCCCCTCATAGTCCGTGGGCTCGATTACTATACCAAGACGGTCTTTGAAGTGATTTCGCAGGATCTGGGAGCCCAGGATGCCCTCTGCGGGGGAGGACGTTATGACCATCTCGCCGAGGAGCTGGGAGGGAAGGCTCTGCCTGCTGTGGGCGTGGCCATAGGGCTTGAGAGAACCCTGAGCATCATGAACAAGCTGAAGCTGCCCTTTCCCCCTGTAAAGCCCCTGGCTGTATACCTTGTGGCGCTGGGCGAGGATGCGGACCTCCCTGTTCAGAAGCTTATGGTGGAGCTTAGAAGGAAGGGATTTCTCGCTGAGAGGGATTACCAGGGAAGAAGCCTGAAGAGCCAGATGAAGGACGCCCATGGGAAAAATGCCCGGTGTGTGCTGATCCTTGGCTCTGACGAGCTGAAGACTCGTTCGATAACGTTCAAGGACATGGTAAGCGGGGAGCAGCAGGCCGTGCCGCTCCCCGCAGTCGTGGAGTTTATTGAGAAACGATTGGAGTGACTCCCATGGAGCAGAAGATTGATACGGAAGTGATACGCCAGCTCATCGAGATGGTGGAGAAGAATGACCTGGAAGAGCTTGATGTCCGGTATGGAAATTACCGTGTCTACCTGAAAAGGGGCTCGTCAACGGCGCCGGTGGCGGTAAAGGTCTCTCCGGAGCCTGCGGCTTTCTTCCCTGAGAGCGTCGCGGAAGAGGAGGCCCCGGTGCCTGAGAACTTCTTGACGGTAAAAGCACCCCTGGCCGGAATTTTTTACCGGGCGCCCGCCCCGGGCGCCCCCCCCTTCATTGAGGTGGGGAGCAGCGTGGAGCCGGGCCACACGCTCTGTATCATAGAAGCGATGAAGATGATGAATGAGATCGTGAGCGAGGTAAGCGGCGAGATTGCTGCAATCCTGATAGAAAATGCAACGGCCGTGGCGGCCGAGCAGGTCCTTATTCATATAAAGCCTTCGTAGCACCCATTGAGGAGGAAATCGCTTGAAGAAAGTAGCAGTGGTAGGAAGCGGGAAATGGGGCACCAATCTTGCAAGAAATTTTCTTTCCCTTGGGGCCCTGGAGGTAATATGTGAAATAAGCGCCGAACGTGCCCGCGAGCTCCAGAAACTTTTTCCCGGCGTTCCCATCTGCGACAATGTGGATTCCATACTCTCGAAGAGCACCATAGAGGGAGTGGTGGTGGCCACGCCGCCCTTTCATCATTATGAAGTGGCGGTGAAAGCCCTCAGGGCTGGCAAGCATCTTTTTGTGGAAAAACCCATGACCATCGATCCCGGGGAGTCTGAGAAGCTTATCGAAGAGGCAGGGACAAGGGCGAAGGTCCTCATGGTGGGGCACATTCTCCTCTACCATCCCGCCTACGCCGCTCTTGACGAGGTGGTGAAGCGGGGCGACCTCGGTGAAATCTGCTCTCTCCATGCCCAGCGGATCGGGTTTGGCAGGGCAAGGAAAGAGGAGGATGCCCTTTTCAGCCTCGCCCCCCACGATATCTCTGTGATGATATCCCTTTTCAATGAGCAGCCCTGCGCCCTCAGCTGCGTGGGGATGAGCTATCTCAACAGCGGCATCGCCGACATGGCTCATCTCCATCTCATGTTCTCCGGGCAGAAATTCGGCCATATCCATGTAAGCTGGCTCTCACCCGAGAAGGTCCGCCAGCATACTGTCGTGGGAACCCGGAAAATGGCGAAAGTTGATGAAGTAAGCGGGCCCAAGGGGACCCTTACGGTCTTCGACAGGCACATTGACGGCGTAACGCTTGCCCATCACAACGGGAGCGCCGTGACAATCGAAATTCCCGATAAAGAGCCTCTTCTTGAGGAGTGCAGGCATTTTCTCGAGGCAATGGAGCATGGGAGCACCCCCCGAAGTGACGGCCATCAGGGGCTCACTGTAGTTAAGATTCTCAATCTGGCAAAAGAATCCATGGAAAGACGTGGGGAGTGGATCGCGCTGTAAGCCCTTTAAAGGAGAGATAATGTTCAAAAAGATACTCTCAGGATATTTCTCGCGCCTTTCGGAAGGAAGGATTCTCCTTGAAGATCTCTTCAGAAAAAGAAGCGCCCGGAAAGGCATTCCGCGCCTTTCTGACGGAGAGCTTTTCTCCTATCTGAAGCTTGACGACGACGATCTCAAGGCCATCAAGGATGCCTATCGCGAGAGGGATTTTTCGCTGGCAAAAAAAGAGCTCGTGGCCTATCTGAGGAAGAGAAACTATCCCCGATTTTTCTTCTCTTACGGCGACAGCGAGAAGCTCCGGAAAGTGCTCAAGGAGTTCAGCCACTCTTACCGCCATACCACTGAGGCTGCCGACAGGGTATGCTCCCATGTGATTACCGTGCCCACAGGCCTTACCGGCACTTTTGGCACCTTCATTGACTGGTTTTCCGATTTCAACGGCAAGAGCTGGAGCTACTGCCATGTTTCGGACCTTGGCAAGAAGCTCCAGGACCGGCACGTGCAGAAAATGTACGACCTCGGGTATCTGCCCACAACGCTCGAGTTTAACAAGCACCATCATCTTGTGGACCTGGGGAGGGCTTACTTTCTCACCCATGATGAGAAATATGCCCAGGAGTTCATCATCGAGCTCGAGGACTGGATAGAGAAAAATCCTCCCAACTGGGGTGTCAACTGGCTTGATCCCCTCATGGTGGCTCAAAGGGTCATCTCCTGGCTTTTCGCTCTGGGTCTTTTCCTCCCATCACCCCACCTGTCGGGCGATGCCTTCTGC
Organism: Candidatus Eremiobacterota bacterium; assembly: GCA_031082125.1. Taxonomy (NCBI): domain Bacteria; kingdom Bacillati; phylum Vulcanimicrobiota; species Vulcanimicrobiota bacterium. The sequence goes on along the minus strand of JAVHLM010000019.1, from coordinate 36,779 downwards.
ACCGTGCTGAAAAGCCTTTTTTTCCACGGGACTTATCTCGTGGAGCAATGCTCTGATAAGACCCTCAAGCCGGCCAAGCTCATCGGCGTGGCCTCAGCCCTTTACTTCCTCGCATCGCTCTTCCCGGAGTTTGAATCGCTCAGGTCCTGGAAGGATAGGGCTCTCAAGGTTCTTGAGCATGAAGCCCAGGCCCAGTTCAGCTCTGACGGCATCCACAGGGAGCGCTCCCTGGGGCTCCAGTGCCTCCTCACTGAGTTTCTGATGCTCCCTCTTCTGCTTGACAGGCTCAACAGCCAGCGCACCTCATCCATCATCAGGAGCCACGTGGAGCTCTCCCTGGAGTTCCTCATGTACACCATTCAGCCAGGGGGAAGGTCCCTTATCTTCGGGGAGACGCCTATTACAAGGGTATGGCACTTTGGAGGCACCGCCCATGAGGACTATAAGAACCTGCTCTGCCTCGGGGCCGTGCTCTTCGAGCGCGGCGATATGAAATCCATTGCCGGCGAATTCTACGAGGATGTGCTCTGGTTTTTCCATACCGAGGGCTACCGGACCTATGACAATGTCCTCAGCCGCCCCCCCGAGGAGTCCTCCCGGGCTTTTCCCGAGGGAGGGTATCTCACGTTCAGGGATTCATGGGAAAAGGACTCGACGTTCTGTTTCTTCTACGGAAATCCCAGGAAGAAATTTGCCAACCTGGACAAGGGCATGGAAGGCCTCCCCCTCCACAGGGATGTCCTCAGTTTCGCCCTTTCCGTGAGGGGAGAGCCCTTTATCATTGAGACAGGCTCTTACAGGGGAAAGAAGAAGTTCAGCACCTACTTCAGCCGCTCGCAGGCTCACAATGTGATAGTGATTGACGGCAAGGAGCAGTCCCTTTCGAGGACTTTCAAGGGGAGCAAGAAGTCTCTTCAGCTCGTCAAGACCAAGTGGGCCTTCAAGGAGGACTGCGCCTACGTGATGTCGGGGAACGCTGGATTTGACGATTTGAAGAGCCTGGTGGTGCACAGGCGAGAAATGCTCTACCTCAGGGACAAGAGGTGGTTTCTTATCAAAGACACACTGGAAGGTGCCGACGAGTTTCTCGTGGAGCTCAATTTCCATTTCGCTCCCGAGCTTGAGATAATCCTACGGGGTGACTATGGCTGCTTCATAAGGGGGAGGAAGGACTTCGTGAGGCTCAACCCTTATTTCCCCGGTGATTTTTCCTGCAGCCTCAACAGGGGCAAGCTCGAGCCCCTGTCGGGATGGTATGCCAAGGACTGCACCAGGGTCGAGCCCTGTTACCGTCTTGAGTACTACGCCCGCCTGAGGCTCCCCTCAGAGATATTCACGTGGGTGAGCTGGGCCCGCGGCGAGTTCAGGATCCCCCACCGCGATGAGCTCGCCGAGCTTTTTCACGCTGTCGGCGATCTCAAGGATGTGAAGGAGACGGAGCTGCTCCTGGAAGCGCTTGAAAAGGAGCGGTAGCCTCTATCACGAATCCTTGTGCTGGAAATAGCACTCGTAAAGTGACGTGTAAACGCCGCCCCGCCCTATCAGCTCGTCATGGGTTCCCTTCTCCACTATCTCACCTTTATCGATGACTATGATCATGTCGGCGCGTTTGATAGTAGAAACCCTGTGGGCGATGATCAGAGTCGTGCGCCCTGCGAAGAGCTTTTCGAGGCTTTTCTGGATGAGCTCCTCTGACAGGGAGTCCACGGAAGAGGTGGCTTCATCGAGGATAAGGATGCGGGGATTCAGCAGTATGGCCCTTGCGATGGCGATGCGCTGGCGCTGCCCCCCCGAGAGGGTGGTGCCTCTCTCTCCCACGGGGGTGTCATAGCCGTGGGGGAGCTTTTCAATGAACTCATGGGCATTGGCCGCTTCTGCCGCCGCCTTTACCTCCTCGAGGGAGGCCGCCCGGTTGCCGAAGGCGATGTTATCCCTTATGGTGCCTGTGAAGAGGATGGTCTCCTGGGGAACGACGGCGAGCTGGCTCCTGTACGAGTGGAGCTTTACCTTGTGGATATCGGTGCCGTCCACGAGGATTTTCCCTGAACAGGGGTCATAAAGCCTTGTGAGGAGATGTACGGCTGTCGTTTTGCCTGCGCCGCTCTGGCCTACTATGGCGAGGACCTTGCCCGGCTCTATCTCAAAGCTCAGGTCCCTGAGCACGGGGGACTCGGCAGCGTAGTGGAAGCTCACGGAGTCGTACCTTATGTGGCCTTTGAGAGGCGCAATGGCGGGGAGAGAGGGGTCTTCGTCCTTCTCCTTCGGCACGTCAAGGATTTCAAAGATCCTCTGGGCCGACACGATGCAGCCCCTTATGGTGGAATAGGCCTGCGAGATGCGGTTGAGCGGCGTCGTCGCCATGATCATATAGCCCCAGAAAGCAAATATGTCGCCGGTGGAAAACTTTCCCTGGAGGACCTGGTAGCCGCCGTACCATATGGAGACGGCAATGCCCAGCGCGGCGAGGAACTCGATGACGGGGACCTGCATCACCTTGTACTGGATGACCTTCATTATATGGTGAAAAAGGGTCTGGTTCTGCTTTTTGAAATGCTCGATCTCCTGGTTTTCCTTCACAAAGCTCTTGATGACCCGGATTCCCGTGATGGATTCCTCGATGGTATTGTAGATTCTCGACATCTGGACCTGGTTTCTTCTCACGGCCTTTTCCACGTACTGGCCGAAACGATGTACGGCAAAAACCACCAGGGGGCTTACCAGAAAAATGAGAAGGGTCATCTGCCAGTCTTTATAGATCATCCAGCCAAGGGCCCCCACAAGAATGAGGCAGTCGTTGACGAAGTTGATAAGCCCCAGGCCCAGGACATTGCCAAGATTTTCCGTGTCGTTGGTGATGCGCACCATCAGGTCGCCGGTCCGGTAGCGCTCGATGGAGCGGAGCGGGAGGAACTGGATGTGGCCGAATATGCCGTCTCTTATGTCCCTGATGGCCTGGTTCACGCCGTAGGGGAGAAGATACCCCTGGAAATAGGCGAAGATGCCTTTTACGATGATGAGAAAAAGGAAGCCTGCGATGACAAGGTTGAGGTATCTGAAACTATCGGGCCCTTTCCCAAGGATTACGTGATCCATGATGACCTTGATAAGCTGGGGCTGCAGGAGGGTAAAGGCATTCAAAAGGATGGTGCAGATCCCCGCCGTCATGATATACCACCAGTATTTCCTGATATACCGCAGGACTCTCAGCAGCGCTTGCATGGCAGGGCCTTTTCGGAAGTGATAGTCATCGGTTTCTCAATTATAAGGGATTGGCCCAGAAAAGTCAATTTTACCGGCTGCCATCCTGATACTGCGCCGACTGCGACCACCTTCTCCAGATAAATTTTTCAGCTCTGCGCCCGCAGGCAATTTATGATTTTATACATAAATCATCTTGACATTATGAATAAAATCATATATAATATAAATATGAAAATAATCATATGAATGCCGGGCGCCCAAGAAATCCTGCAAGGAGGAATCAGACAATGCCATACCGTGACGGAAGCAAGGAGTATCTTCCCCTCTTTGAGCCTGAAGATTTCGCAGAGGCGAGGGGATCGGGAGCATTAAGCGCGATTATCGCCCAATCAAGGAAAAAGGTGGAATTTCCCCTTGAGAAAGTCGAGTATATCGCCCACATAGCCGATGGGATTGCCTGGGTCGAGGTGAGGCAGTCGTTCCGGAACCCCTATGACGAGCCTGTGGAGGCAGTGTATACCTTCCCTCTTGCAGGAGGGGCCGCCGTGAATCATTTTGAGCTCAGGGTGGGCGAGCGGGTAATCACGGGCCGGGCAAGGGAGCGGGTCCATGCGAGGGAAAGCTATCACGAGGCGCTCCGCCAAGGTAAGAGGGCAGCCCTTCTCGAGCAGGAGAGAGATGAAATATTCACTATGCAGGCGGGAAACATACCTCCCGGCGAGAGTGTCTCCGTATGGCTCACCTACTCAGAGCGGCTCCCTCTCTACAACGACGGCTTTACCGAGTTCCGCCTTCCTCTTGTGGTGGCGCCCCGTTTTATACCCGGGGCACCAATGGGACTTGACCCCTCAGGGAGGGGAGTGGCCAGTGACACCGACATAGTGCCTGACGCGTCCCGCATCTCTCCCCTGGCACTTCCCGCAGCCTGCTGCCCCGCGGTGAAGCTCTCCATAGAAGTGCTGCTCCGCCATCACGGGAATGATGGCTCTTCAATGACAGCTTCCACTCTCACCTGTTCCCAGCATGCCATCACGCTCAGCCATGACGACGGGTCGGTGAAGGTATGGCTTGCCTCCACAAGGGAGCTCATGGACAGGGACTTCGTGCTCAGGTGGAGGTTTGCCGGGGAGAAGCTCAGCTCAGCCTTCTGGTGCTATCGTGACAAAGAGAAAGTGTACGGCATGGTGACCCTCATCCCTCCCGCAGAGAAGTGCTTCACGGCAGCGCCCCGTGACGTGGTGTTCGTGCTGGACCGCTCCGGCTCGATGGAGGGCGCGAAAATGAAATCAGCGGCAAAAGCCTGCGCTCTTCTTCTCAATACCCTCGGGCCTCATGACCGCTTCGCCATCCAGGCATTTGATGACAGGGTCCAGTGGATGACGAGGGGAGAAGCCCTGGCCTGGAAGCAGCTTTTCTTCAGCGCCACTGAGGCCGGCATTGCCCGCGGGGAAAAGTACCTCCGCGGCCTCAGCGCGAGAGGAGGCACCAATATATTCGGGGCTCTCAGATCAGCGCTTGATGTTCTTGAAAGAGACAACCTGCGGAAAAGCGCAGGAGTTCCCGTGATAGTGCTCATCACTGACGGCGCCGTGGGTGATGAAATGCAGATCACCCGGTATGTGAGATCCCGTGGAGAGGGGGTCAGGATCTTTGCCGTCGGTGTTGACACCGCGGTCAACAAGGGCTTTCTGTCGCATCTTGCCTCGCTGGGAAGGGGCACTGCCTCTTTTGTGCACCCCGGCGACGGCCTTGAAAATGCGCTGCGCTCGATTGCGAGAGAGATTGGAGAGCCTGTCGTCACCGGCCTGGAGGCACGGAATCACGATGGGAGCCTTGATGACCTCAGCCTTGCCCCCGGGAAGATCCCGGACCTCTTTGCAGGGCGCGCTTCGACCTTCTTTTTCACGATGAAAAAGGAGGGGCATATCATCATCAAGGGCACCTGTGCCGATGGAAGGGAATTCAAGGAGCTCCTCGCTCCATGCCTGGAGGGGCCTCCCGCCATTTCCCACCTCTGGGCGCGCCTGCGCCTCACTGACCTGGAAGACCGTTACTTTCAGGATATGCAGGGCTCCACGGAAAAAGAGATTATCAGGCTGGCCATGGAGCACAACCTCCTCTCCCGCTTCACCGCCTTTGTCGCCATAGATGAAGCGGAAGTGGCAAGCCACCCTGGCGATTGTATCCAGGTGGCCCAGCCTGTGGCATACCCTGCCGGGTGGGCAGCCCCTTCCTGGTCGCCTTCGCTGAGCGGAGGAAGCGGCGGCGGCTTTATCATGGTCGATCTCCTCCCCACGGAACGCAGGAAATTCGGCTTCAGCCCTGTCTTGGCCATCCTGATTGTTCTTGCCGCTGCTGCCCTCACGGTGCTTTCTCTTTATCCCGCGCTGTTCAATGCAGTGGTGCTCATGGTGCTGGGCGCCGTGCTGCCTGTCTTTCTCTTAATCAAGCTCTGGAAATGGATCACGACACAATATCGCCTGCACAGAGCCCGCTGCAGGGGAACAGTGGCATTACAGCATTGAGAGGAGAATGTTTCCTGGAATCCTGGAGCCTTTTTCATAGATGAGGAAGGGATCGCTTTCCGCCAGGGAGCCGAAGGTGAAGGTGAGTTCATAAGGCGCTCTGCCCCGCACGGTGAGGGTTCGCAGATCGTGGAGGAGGTGGAGGTGGCAGGCCTCGCAGAGTACGATGAGATTCCATTCGTCATCGGTGCCGCCCTGAGAGCGCCTGATGATGTGGTGCACGTGGAGGCCCCGCCTGCAGCGGCAGCCGGGGACCTGGCAGCGGAACCTGTCGCGCTTCAGGATCTTATGATGATGAGCTGCATGCTTCAATGTGTCCTCTGTCATGAGATAGTCGGCAAGGAGTGCTGCAAGGAAAGTCTCTTCGGGGAGTCCGAGGCTGTCGGCCTCTTCCGCATGGGCGAGCCTGGCGAGAAAGGTGTGGGCTGCCAGATTCCAGAGCACCTCAAGCTCCCGGGGGAGAAAGAACTTGATCGTCATGGTGCCCTTCACTGCCCGGGAGGGGTCCTGTGAAGAGAGAATGTCCCTGAGAAAGACCTCTTCGGGGCGCTCACCCCGGGGGATGGTGCAAGCCTTCAGTGTTTTTTTCAGTGACTGATGACATGAGCACAGGGCATTTCCGCATCCTTGCCCATGGGGTGCCTGCCCTTTCCCATTGCCTGCCCCCCCATGCAGATGATCGCTCCCCGACTGGTTTCCGAGGCCCGCACACAGGGTGGAGTTTTTTTCAATTTTCATGGAGGCCTCGGAGGCCCTCATCTCTTCCACATCGTTGAAATACTTCCAGGGCGCATCGAAGCGCCTGTCGCGGGAAGCGATGATCTCCTCGTCGTCTGACTCAAGAGGCCACGAGGAATCAAGTGAGGGCCCCTTGTACCACGAGCCGTCACGTATGCAGTCCTGCACCTCCTTCTGCAGGCCGTGAAACCTCTCGTCGGTGACGTAGCGGAAGCCTGGAAGCAGAGTGTAACTGTGGGGGACCAGGCAGTCATACTCCAGGATCCTCGCGCAGCGCCCTGCCTCTTCCCGAAGGTCCGCCGTGGGCACGCTCGCGGCGTAGGCAATCCACTGTGACTCATTTTTAGGGTCCACGAAGGGGAGGATGAGGCGCGCCTGCTCCCTGGTGATGACGCCCTTCCTGAAGGCGTCTTCGGTGAGGGAGTGGCGGCGGAATCCCTCGGCGAGCCTGATGAGCTGGCGGGTCTGCGCCATCGAGAAGCCGCAGCGCTCCCCTGCATAGTCCTCGATGAACTCATAGCCGAGAAGGCGGTGGAGCTGCCGATCATCCATCGCCCGAAGGAGCATTCCCGCGGCCACGTCAAGCCTCTGGCGGATGGAGGCGGCCCTCCGGAGGCGGCCCGCAAACGCCCTGGCGGAGACCCCGGCGTATTCTCCGCCGGACCGGGCCTCTTCCAGCCACGACGGAAAATGGATGCTCCAGGGCAGCTCCCAGGGAGCGCCGCAGGAAGGGCTTCCGAAGGCCTTCCCGACACCCTCATCGGGATCGCTCACACGCCGGTTTCCCATCCTTCTCTTCATGAGGGGCACCCGTGAGAAGAGGGGGCGATTTCCCTTGGCATCAAGGGCCGGAAGCTCCGGGGCGGCTTCCCCTGAGGCAAGGAAATTCGCAAGGAGAGCCTCGACAAATCCTGAGACAGGCCCGTCATAGTGCTCTTTGTCCCGGAAGAGGGAGAGGGCGAAGTCCCAGGTGAGGGCAAGTGAGGGCGGTACGCTGAAATACATCATTGTGCCTTCGGACCCGGCTTCGGGACCATCGCCGGAAGGGGTCGCCGATCCGGCCTTCCCTTCGGCGAGAGCCCTTTTCACTTCCCTCTCGAGGCCGCACAGGGAGCGCTCCCGCGCAATGGCGAGCCACCAGGACTCATTCTCAGGCGTGATGACTCTCGAGAGATGCCTGAGGGCGCTCTTTGCGATCCTGCCCTCAAGATAGGCCTCCCGCGTGAGGGGGAGCGCCCTGAGAAGCTCGAAGTTGTGCATCAGCTCCGACGCGGTGCGCCCAGAAAATGAGAGATGCTCCGTGGCGAAGGTCCCCATGGAGCGGTATCCTACCAGATCAACTCCTTTCGATTTCAGAGTAACGAGAAGGCCGCCGAGCAGAAGATCAAGCGCCAGGCGGCCGCGGACTGCCTCACAGAGGGTGAAATCTATCCTGAAAGCCCGCTCATCCCTGTCGATTGAGCCGAAGGAGATTTCCTCCGAGAGCTTTTCCGCTTCGGGGATGAGGCCTTCCCTGGTGATTTTCGCCATGTGATCATAGTTATAAAGGGTACCCTCGGGGAGCTCAAAGGGCTCCGGGAGGAGGAGCATGTCCTCATAGTCCTGTGACGGCAAAGAGGCACTGAGGTGAAGAAGCTCCTCTTCATCGGGGAGGAACAGATCAGAGATTGTATGGGTCTCATGCGTATCCATGGTTTTATTTTATCATATCGATAATGAAATATCAAACAGGTCACCCCTAAAAAACCCATTCATTGCAACGATAATAGGACGTCGCAGGATACCCTCAAGCCGGTCTGAAAAGGGTGGAAAGGTCAAAAATGACCACCAGGGGCAAGAACCTCTCACCAACGGAGGTTTTGGGCGCCTTCCGGCCCTGCCGAGGCGCCTCCGTGGTCACAAAGGGGTATCGGAAGTTTTTTTAATCTGCATGCATATGTGATCGTTTTAGCATTGTAACCCAGCCATAATGGACTTTCTACCTATATTAGGATCAATTATCTCCTCCACGACTTCTCTTTGCAGCTTGTCAAGAACATCTTGAAGACGATAGCCTTCTGTTTCCATCTTCCGGCCGCGATGGATAAGGTTGGAGCTTATTATCAAAGGATTGGCGTTGCTCTTGAGGCGGCTGATGAAATAGCCGTCAAGCTTCTTGATCCTGGCAAACAGCCTGAAGCTGTAATAGCCGAGGTCGAAAAGGATCAATTTCTTCTTTATCCATTTGAACCTTTCAGGTTTTTCTCCTTAACCGATTGCATATGTAGAGATAACGAACCTCTCTCCCCCGGTTCATTCTATCCGGACAACATTTCACTTGGCTTCTACCGCGCTCTTGCTGTGGCTCTGTATTTAAGATCCACCTCAGATCTTAAAGAAAGGAACTTCATGGTGACGAGCACTGGGGAAAATGCTCCGCTCTTCCCCAATGACACACCTGAAAACTGCAAGAAAAACCGCACCGTGATAATACAAATAACTTCATTGGACGTGGCAAAGTAAGCTATTGCAGGGGTTTCAGCCAAATTGATGCTCATTCCGGTCAAGGAACAATGACGCGGCTGCTGCCCGGCAGGTGCCCTACGCGGCTTTCTCTTTCCCCGGGCCCTGTGCCTCCGGCAGCAGGAGAATTTCCAGCTCTGAATCAAGGCTTGAGGCTATTTTCACGAGCGTCTCCAGGGTAAGATTGGCGGAGCCGTTAAGAAGCTTTGTGATATAAGCCCGTGAGCTTCCAAGACGTCTTGCAAGCTCGGCCCGGCTTATACTTTTATCTTTCATGAGGGAACAAATCTGCTCAGTGACTTTAATCTTAAGTACCTCTATCCTGTAATCGCAATCGTCTCTCCATTTCTCTTCATAAGCTTCGAGTGCTCCTCTCTTCATCAAACCCGTCCTCCTTGTTATTCCGGCAAGAGTCCTTCGCTTATCTTCTTTCTTGAACGTGCCCTTTTGAGTTCTTCCTGGGGCCATCTGGCTGCTTCTTGAAAAACATGTGGGTCACCACAATGCTGTTCCGGTGCCAGCGATGATAGAAAAAAGGCATCCGCACCTTGCCGGATTTCATCTCGAAAAGTCCGGTCTCTATATTTTTCCACCGCTCCTCATTTGAGCCAGGTCCCAATTCAGCCGTGTGCCTGATCAGGGCAAGAACCTTTTTCTTTTCTTTCTCGCTCAGATTTTCAAAGGAACTTTGTACGTCGCATGGTTGTCCCAGATCGAGGCAGAATATTCGAAGCTCTCTCCTCCGTGAAGTAAGAGCAGCCTCGGCGTTGTGGCCATATGCCTTCTCCTTCTATGTTAACATATAAGTTAACGGTCGTCAATATACTCAAGGGAGCCTGGTGGCTCCCTCTATGATCATACAGGAACATTATTGCCACAATATGAAAGCCCTGTTTCATTTCCTCGAAAAAGGTTAAAATATCACCCCTGATATAATCTATCCAGCCGACTTGACCGCTCATTCCGGTCATAGAATGATGACGCGGCTGCTGCCCGGCCGGTACCCTGTGATATAGGCCCGTGAGATCCCGCAGCCCCCCCTCAACGGTGGGCCAGCCGCAGTGCTGATGAATTTACCCGACGGCGTGCTCCTCTCTGCAGATTTCTTGGAAATCATAGAGCAACACTCTCTCCCGGGAGGCTCTCTCCTTCAGCTCTCCTGTGAATCCCGCCCTGCTGAAGAGGGCATAATACTCCCTTCTTCGAGGACGGCCCCATTCCACGTTCACAGCCTGCTCTTTCAGGTGTGCCAGCACATCGGTCCCCACTTTTCTCGTGCTCCATTTCGCTTCCCCCAGAAGGATGGCATTTTCATCTTCATTCAATGCCACCACATCTATCTCCGCTCTTCTTGACCACCAGCGCCCCACTTGGTGAAATCTGAGCTCCTGCGCGCCTCTGCGCCTCACCAGTGACCTGCAGATCTCTTCGAACACCGGGGAGACGAAATCATCCATCGAAGGCCTGATCTTCCTGTCCAGAAGGTAAAGCTCCTCACCCTCCAGGATAAAGCTCCTGCCCGGAAAGACATAGTCAAACCAGAATCTGAAAAAGTGGTCATTGACAAGATGTATTCCCTGCTTGCTTTTTTCGGGATTCTTTTCAGTCACGGGGACTTCCCGTCGGATGAGCCTGAGATCGGCAAGCACAGAAAGGTACTTCCCGATGACATTTTTTTCGAGTCCAGTCTCGTTTATTATCTCGCCCGCCCTCCTCTTGCCCAGCGAGAGCGCCCTCAGAATAGAGAAATAGTGCCTCGGTTCCCTCAGTTCTTCCCTCAGAATGAACTCCGGCTCAGCAAAAAGGTAAGCCTGCGGATTGAGAATATTCTTTCTGATATTTTCCCATAAGCCGGTGCCGGGATCGAATTTCATAAGATACGCGGGCACACCCCCGAGAATCGCATATATGTAAAGGAATTCCTCAAAAGGCAGGGAAGGAAAGAACTTCTTTGCATCCCAGAATGAGAGCGGCTCAACGAGAATCTGCCCCGTCCTCCTCCCGAAAAGAGGGGAGCGATAGCCGAGGACTTCTGTTTCCATCATGCCGATACTCGAGCCGAGAAGGACAAGAAAGACCTGCGAATCTTTGAGCTCTTCATCCCATCCGCTCTGAAAGATCGATGGAATGGCGGCGTTGGATTCAACGAGATAGGGATATTCATCTACGACGACGATGATTCTGCCCTTGTCTCTGACGTAACGGAAGAACTCGCGCCATGCTCCGAAACCTCTTGAGAGGAGAAAGTCATCCTGAAATGCGAGCCCGGTCTTCTCAGAAAGCATTACCATCTGATCCTTTTCGGAAGATTTCTCGGCGAGAAAATAGATATGGGGAATGCCGGTGAAGAAGCGCCTGACGAGCTCCGTCTTGCCCACCCGCCGTTTCCCGTAGATCACGATGAACTGTGAGCCCTCCCTTTGATAGGCTTCATTCAGGTACATGAGCTCACGCTCGCGATCTATGAAGTGCATGGAAGCGTCCCCCCCCAACAAAGTTACTCATGAGTATTATACTCTAAAGTAACATTTATCGCAAGCCCATAAACGGGACCGCATAGAGTTTTTCAAAATGCCTGGCGGACCTCTGCGAGCGCATCAGGAGCAGTATTGTCGGCTGAGCCTCCCGCGGCGAAGCGCGGCTAGCGGGCCCTCAGGACCCTGAAGGGCGCTGCCTCCTCCCCCGTCTCCGGGTCCCTCATCGTCCCCTCGATGCATTCCCTGATGTCCTGCTCCCCGAGGAGGCCAGGGTCATAGCGGACAATAAGCTTTCTCTCCGAGGCGTAGGTTTCCATCTCATACATGCCGGGGAGATACCTGAGGTTCTCCGAGAGCATCAGGGACTTTCCCCTGCAGGTGAGCCCCTCCACGGTGAACACGGTCTCCTTCAGGGGCGCTGCTGCAGGACGGGCGGGCTTGAAAGTGCTTTTCAATGTGGGCACGCGGAAAAGAGGAGCAATGAGATGGGAAAGCACAAGGAATGCCAGGACAAGGACCGGGAGCACCCAGGCGGCAGGCCTTTTCACCGGTCCCCTCACCTGGAGGGCATCTTTCTCCGGGCAGTGCGAGGCGCATTGCAGGCAGAGCGTGCAGTTCACCTCTCGCACCTCGTCCCTCCGGCTCACGGGGATTGCCATAGGGCATGTCCTGTCGCAGGCTCCGCACCCGGTGCAGGAGCCGCGATCCCTTGTGACTCTTATGAGCTTCACCAGTGCCGGGAGATCCATGGCGCCCCCGAGGGGACAGAGGTATCGGCACCATGCCATCGGAATGAAAAGGGCGCCCGCCACGGTGAGCCCCAGCACCAGGTAGGAGGTCCAGGCGATGCCGTGGCCGTGGAGGCTGAAGAGGGCAAAGAAGGGGTCATAGCCCCTGAAGACCAGGTCGCCTATCTTCCAGGTCGCATACAATATGACCGCGATAACAAGATAACGGAGCGCCTGGAGCGCCCTGTCCACACCCGGAGGCGGCAGCTTTGCCTTGATTTTCCATCGGAGCCTCAGGGCATTCATCTTCTCATAGAGAAGGCCGAGGGGGCAGAGATAGCTGCAGAAGAGCCGCCCCGCCGCAAGGGCAAGGAGGAGAAGGGCAATGAAGAGCGCCACGTTGTAATAGGAGAGCACGCAGAGATACTGCCTGTGCGTGAGGAAATAGATCATCCCCTCGGCGCCGCCGAAGGGGCAGATGCTCTCACAGGTGTCAAAGCTCTGCCCGAGGCGGCCTCTCACCGCGACGGCCGCAATGAATACAAGGAAGAAGAGCTGGAACAGGAGCCTGAGGAGCGCGATCCTTCTATAGGTCATTGCAGCGGCGTCACTCGCACTTGGTGCATTTCGTGCAGTCACCCGGGCATCCGGTCTTCACCGCAGGCTTCTTTGGCGGGACATGGCACCTCACGCAGTTCTTCACCGCGAAGCTTACGGTGCCGTTGTGACAGGTGCCGCATTTTTTCCCCGCCGAGATGTCCTCCATGGTAAAGGCGGTCCCGTTCCTCTTCATGGCGAAGAGCTCCGGGTGGCACTTGCTGCAGTCGAACTTCTTGCTGTGGCCTGCACAGCTGAAGATGACATCGGCTTTCTTCTTGTTTTTGAACACTATGCGGGAAGGCGCGGTGATCGCATAGACAAGGGAAGCGCACAGGAACAGGGCGAGGCAGAGCAGCAGGACAGGGCGGGCGAGCTTGATTTTTTTCATTTTCTCCTCCTGGAGCGCCCTCTTGTTCCACGTCACGCCCCTCTTTTCCTCTGAATCGGGGAAAAACTCTTTTTACCCGATACGGCAGGGAATCTCAGCAGGATCATCGGCTCTGCTCTTCCGCTCACGGGCCCATGGTGACGAGCTCTCGAATCCGGGGATTTTGACATTGGGCCTCAGGTGGTTTATAATGTGCGTCAGTATAGTACATCATTATAAGGAAACCCTGCCATGAACATAGTACTTGTCGGACTCTCCGCATCGGGAAAATCAACTCTTTTCACATCTTTCACCGGCACTGTGGCGCCGGAAGGAGGCCATCACCGCGGCGCCGTCGGCGTCGTGAACGTGCCGGACCGCCGTCTTGATGCTCTTTCCGAGGTCTGCAGGCCCGAGAAGACTGTCTATGCCAACGTCAACTTCATTGATTCGGCCCCCCTTGAGACACCGGTGAAGCAGGACAGGATTGCCCTCTTCGACACCATGAAGACCGCGAGCGCCATGGTCTGCGTGCTCGGGGCCTACAGGACCTCCTCGGCCGGAGAACTGGTCTCCGAATTGAAGAAGGTGAGGCTCGAGCTCCTGATCAGCGACCTGGACCTTATCGCCAAGAGAAAGGAGCGCCTCGAGAGGGAGATCCAGATCTCGGCGCAGAAGGCCCAGAAGCAGAAAGAGATGGACATGCTGGAGAGGATTGAGCCTCTCCTTGAAGCCGAGAAATTCCTTTACGGGATGACCTTTGACCGCGAGGAGGAAGCTCACCTCAACAATTTCAGCCTTCTCTCCCTCAAGCCCTTCTGCTACGTGATCAACTGCCATGAAAACACCACACCTTCGGCGGTGAAGGCTCTCGAAGAGGAAGTGAAGGGCCACCTTGCCACATGGGATGACCCTTCGCCTGTCATTGCCCTCAACGGGCAGCTTGAATCGGAGATAGCTTTGATGGAGCCCGGGGACCGGGAAAAGTACCTCCAGGAGTTCGGCATCGCCGAGCATGGAAGGTACAGGGTTATCAGGGCAGCTTACGAGCGCCTCAGTCTCATCACCTTTTTCACCATTGGCGAAGATGAGTGCCGGGCCTGGAAGGTCAGGCGCGGCGGCACGGCACTCGACGCGGCAGGGACCATTCACAGCGACCTTGCCAGGGGCTTCATCAGGGCCGAGGTCATTGAGCACGACCAGTTCCTCCACTTCGGGTCGCTCCAGGAAGCGCGGAAAGCCGGGAAGCTGAGGCTCGAGGGAAAAACGTACGAGGTGAGGGACGGCGAGATAGTCCACATCATGTTCAATGTGTGAGGCTAGAAGCGTTCCCACAGCTTCCTCACCTTGTCCCTGGTGAGGAGAGCGTAGTCCCTGTCGCGGGAAAAGACCTCTATGGTGATAGTGCCGTCGTAGTAATATTTCAGCGTTTTCAGAGTGTCCTCCCAGTCCACGGTGCCGCAGCCCATGGGGAGGTGGAGGTCCATGTTCCTTGTGTTGTCATGGAGATGGACATGGACAAGCTTCCCATGAAGGGCCTTGATGAACTCGCCGGGCTTCCTGCCCCAGAGGTTTGCATGGCCGATGTCCAGATGGAAGAGGAGGCCATCGACTTCGTTGAGGAGGGCTGTCACGTTCTGCACTTTGTCCTCAGAAGTGTCCACGGGCTCGTACATAAGAGATAAATGGTAATCCTTCGCTGTTTTTACGAGCTTCCTGAGGGTCTCGGACTGGAAGGCGAGCCCTTCTTTCACGCTGAAGCCGCCGCCGGGCCAGTGGGCGTGAATAGTCACCAGGCGCACACCAAGTTTCTGGAAGACCTCAAAATAGCGGGCAGCCTCTTTTACCGCCGCCTCGCGGATGGTCCTCATGGGCGACCCGATGGGCAGATACCATGCCGTGTGGCCCACTCTCTCCAGGTTATATTTCAGGAGGAGATCGCTGATCTTCGGGCAGTCTATTTTATCAGGCGTCGTGGCGCTCTCCTCCAGGAAGAGGTCCACGAAATCAAAGCCGTGGCTGCCTATCCATTCAATCTCTTTTGCAAGGCATCTCTTGGGATTGTTAGGAAATCCGAGCTTCATGGTAACCTTTTTCTGAGTGCCCGCCTCTTTCTCCTTCTCAGGTCAATCCCCGCTGCAGGCCGGCGCAGACTCCCCATCCCTTCCAATGAATGTCTGGTAGAGCACGGGGAGAAGGAACACCGACATGAACGTCGAGGTGATAAGGCCTCCCACGACGACAATGGCCAGAGGCTTCTGCACCTCGGAGCCGGGTCCCGTGGAGAAAAGAAGGGGGATGAGGCTGAAGACGGCAATCCCTGCCGTCATGAGCACGGGGCGGATCCTCGTCTCACAGCCCTTCTGGATGGCCTCAGGGGGGGGGAGGCCTTCTTCTCTCAACTGGTTGATTGAGCTCATCAGCACGAGGCCGTTCAGCACCGCGATGCCAAAGAGGGCAATAAATCCTATGGAAGCAGGGACGGAAAGGTAGGACCCCGAGATGAAAAGGGCGAAGACGCCGCCGATGAGGGCGCAGGGAAGGGTGAGGAGGACCAGGAGAGCCATCCTGAGGGAGCCAAAGGTGGCAAAGAGGAGAAGGAAAATGATGCAAACAGCCACCGGCACGATGAGGGAAAGCTTTTTGAAGGCCTTTTCCTGGTTTTCAAACTGGCCGCCCCATTCAAGGTAATACCCTGCAGGGATTGCTACCTTTTCTTTTATCCGTGCCCTGCATTCCCTTACAAAGCTCCCGATGTCCCTGCCCGAGATGTTGCACTGGATGAGGATCTTTCTCTGCCCGTTCTCATGGCTTATCTGCACGGGCCCCTCCTCCTGGACGATATCAGCGACCTCTTTGAGGGGGACCTTGAATTCCTGTCCCGGCACGTCAACGGGGAGGCTTCCGATGACCTTGATGTCATTGCGGCTCTTTTCGTCGCACCGCACCGCGATGTCAAAATACGTAGTCCCCTCGTAAAATTTTCCGGCGGCTTTTCCCCCCACGGCGATCTCCACGATGTCCTGGATATCCCTCACATTGATGCCAAACTGGGCCATTTTTGCCCTGTTGCTCCTTATGATGATATACTGCTGCCCCTTTACCTGCTCCATGATAAGATCCTTTGTGCCCTTCACGCCGGAGATCTCACGGGTTATATCGCTTGCCACCTTTTCAAGCGTATTCAGGTCGCTCCCGAAGAGCTTAATGACTACCTGCGACTTGGTACCTGCAACAAGCTCGTCGATCCTGCACTGGATGGGCTGGCTGAAGCTCACAAGGACTCCCGGCAGCTTTGCGAGGGCGTCTCTCATTTTATCCATGAGCTCTTCCCTGGTTTTCGCATTTTTCCATTCATGGCGGGGCTTCAGTTTCCCCACTGAGGCGCCGCTGTCCATGTCTTTCGCCCCGATCCCCGTGCCGGACCATCCCAGCTTTGAAACGACCGTATCAAGCTCGGGGAAGCCCTTCACAATCTCCTGGACCTTGCTGTTCACCTCGATGGACTTTGAGAGGGATGTGCCCGGCAGCAGGACGCTGTCCATATCAAAGGCCCCTTCATCCATGACTGGGAGAAACTCAGTGCCCACGAAGGGGATAAGGGCAATGCTTGCCGCCATGAGCGCCAGGGCGGCGAAAATCAGGAGCCTTGGCCGGGAAAGGCACCAGGTGAGCACTGAGCCGTAAGCTCTTCTGAGGGAATCCATCAGGGCGTTGCTTGATTCCTTGAGAGGCTTCAGGGCCAGGAGGCAGATGACGGGGATTATGAACACCGAGAGGAAGAGGGATACCATAAGGGCAATAAAGACCGTGACGGCCAGCGGGGTGAACATTTTTCCCTCCATCCCCTCGAGGGCCAGGATGGGGAGGAAGGTGAGGGCAATGATGAGCTCGCCAAGGATGCTCGGTTTCCTTACCTCCAGGACGGCTTTCTGGACGATGCAGAGCTTCTCGCCAATGCTTTCTGCTTCTTTCCCCGTGAGGTGGCGCTGCACATTCTCTGTCTGTATGATGGCCGAGTCGATGATCATACCAAGGGAGATGATGAGGCCCCCGAGAGTCATGAGGTTTGCCGTCATCCCGGCAAGCTTCATCACGGCGGCGGCGCCGAGCATGGAAAGGAGCATGGCGGTGATAATTATGAAAGGGCCCCTGAAGGTCCTGAGGAAGAAGTAAAGCACGATAACGATAAGGATGATTCCCTCAATGAGCGCCTTTCCAAGAGTGTGGCTTGCCTCTTTTACTATTTCGGAGCGGTCATAGTAAGGCCTGATTGAGACTCCTTCGGGGAGAAGGCCCCCTTCGTTGATTTCCTTCACTTTTTCCTTGACTGCTTTCACGACGAGCCTGCTGTTGCCCCCTTGGAGCATCAGGACGCTTGCCCCTACGATCTCGCCTTTTCCGTCCTTTATTGCCGCACCGTGCCGCACCGCTTCGCCCTCTTTCACTTCCGCCACGTCGCTTATAAGCACGTGAGCACCGGCCTCGCTTGCAAGGGTGATGTTTCTTATATCCTCAAGGCTCTGCACAAGCCCGGTGCCCCTCACGAGGTAGGCTTCGTCGCCTTCCTCGATAAACTCGCCGCCCACATCGGAGTTGTTGCTCTCGATGGCCTCATAGACGCTGCGCAGTGACAGGCCGTATTTTTTCAGCTTATCGGGGTTGATGATGACCTGGTACTGCTTGATTGCGCCGCCGAAGGGATCAATCTCGCTCACTCCCCTGACGTTCTTGAGCACCGGTGAGATTACCCAGTCCTGGAGAGTCCTGAGCCTCATAAGGCGCTCTCCTGCTGTTTCAGTGCCTTTCCTTTCCGAGGCGTCCTCGAGGGTATACTGGTAAATCTCTCCCATGGCCGTCGAAATGGGTCCCAGGGAGGTTTCCGTTCCTGCGGGAAGCTCGTCCTTGGCTTCGATGAGGCGCTCGAGGACCTGGCTCCGCGCGAAATAGATGTCGGTCTTTTCCTCGAAGACGGCCGTGATGACCGAGATGCCGGGCCTGGAGACAGAGCGGATAAGGGTAAGTCCCGGTATACCCCGGAGGGCAATCTCCAGCGGTGTCGTGATGGTACGCTCCAGCTCGGGGGGGGATTTCCCCGCCACCTTGCTGATTATCTCCACCTGCACGCCAGTCACGTCGGGAAAGGCGTCGGTGGACAGGCTCGCGATTGAATAGGCTCCCAGAGCGACAAGCAGGAGCGCCACGAAAACCATGAGCCACCGCTGCGAGAGGCAGAAAAAAATGATCTTTTCAAGCATTGCCCCGAGGCTCCTTTTTCAATGTTCGCACCCGTCGCCTTCCATTGTTGCCTTTTTGGCCTCGCTTTTGAGAGTGAAGCTCCCCTTGGTCACCACGTCCTCGCCATCGCTTAATCCCTCAAGGATCTCGATATTCCCGTCGTACTCCTCGCCGGTCTTCACCTGGCGGGGGAGAAAGGTGCCGGGAGCTTCCTTCCGGATATAGATGATTTGTGCGTTTTCCTGGTGCTGTACCGCGTCTTTGGGGATGATGATGGCCTTTTTCCTTGAATCTATGGTGATTGAGCCCTTGGCAAACATGTGCACCTTGAGCTTCTTTTCGTCGTTAGGCACCTGGATGCGGGCCTTTACGGTCCTGGTCTTCTGGTCCATCGAGGGGCTCAGGTAAGAGACCCTCCCGTAAAAGGCCCTGTCAGGGTAGGCGCTTACGGTGAAGACTGCCCGGGCGCCCATTTTAACCTTCGGGAGATCCTTTTCGTACACATCGGCCATGAGCCAGAGCGTGCGGGGATCAATGACGGTCATCAGCGGCGTCGTGGGGACAATGGCTTCGCCCTGGGTTATCTGCAGCGCAGTGACCACCCCGGAAAGAGGCGAGGTTATGGTGAAGGCTCTCCCGTGGTTTTCCTCGCTCACTCCCAGGATGGTGAGCATGTTTTTTGTGGACCGGTATTTTGAAAGGGCATCGCGGTAAGCCTGTTCGGCTTCCGTGACCTCCTTGGAGCTCAGATAGCCTTTACGGTACATAAGCTCCTCCCTTGCAAGCCGCGACGAGGCAGATTCGGCCTTCACCCTGGCGCTCTCTACGTCGGCCCTGGCCTTGATCAGGTCGGCTTCAGCCTTTTCCAGGTCTTTCCTTGCGGCGATGCCTGCCGCCTGGAGCTCTTTCACGCGCTCATACTGCTTCTGGATCATAAGGACGTTGGCCCTTGCCCCTTCGAGTTCTGCACGGGCCGAGGCGGCGTTGTTTTTTGCCTCCTCGAGGGCGGACTTGCTGTACGACCCCAGGCTTGCCATGGCCTTGACGCGCTCATAATTCTTCTTTGCAGTTTCAAACTCTGTCTCGGCCTGGTGAAAGGAAGCGTCAGCCTGGGCAAGCTCAACGCTCTCGAGCACGGCGAGAGGCGACCCGGCCTGCACAGAGTCTCCTTCCTGGACCATGAGGCTCACCACTTTTCCCGAGAGCCTGGAGGTGATTCTTACCGTCCGCTGCGGCACCGCTTCAAGCTCGCCAGTGATGGCAACCCTGTCCTTCACCAGCTCATGAGAAACCCTTGAAGTCACAACGCCTGCCGTCTTCACCTGCTCTTCCGTGAGGACGATGGTGCCAGCCTCATGAGTTTCACTTTCAGAGTGCTGTGCATGGATCTCGTGGCTCTCTGGGCTTTTTTCTGCTGTTTCCGGCCTGCGGCTGCAGGAAAGGGAGCAGAGGAGCACTCCTATGAGAAGCAACAAAAGCAGGCTATTTTTTTTCATGGGAATGTTCCTTTCTGCTGAACAGGGAAGTGCAAGAGGCCCTCTCGAGGCGTATCGACGCTTTCTGGCAATCGGCGAGGGTCTCATTGTAGTTCTTTTTTATCTCCCTGAGAGAGCGCCGGGCCTCAAGCACCTCAAGGTAATTGTTGAGCCCTGCCTCATAGCCCCGCTGCACCATGGAGGTAATCCTCTCCTGGCTGGTGAGCACGGTGTCATTGAGAATGGCAAGCCGTTTGCGGGCATTGGTCACCTCGTTGAAAGCCTGCTCTGTTTCCCAGGCAACCTGGAGCTTCATGTCTTCCAGGGTCTTTCTGGCCGCCTCCTTTTTCTTCTCCTGGGCCTTGAATTCGCCTCTTACGGAGCCCCAGTCAAAAAGGGGGAAGCGGAGTGAGACGCGATAGCCCTGCATGGATTCGCTGTCGAGCTTTTTTCTGTAGGTGGAGAGAATCACGTCAGGCTGGAGCTCGCTTTGGATAAGTGAGCTCTGGGCCGCCATCTCTTCCTGCTCCCACCGCGCCATGGCAACTTCGGGCCTTTCCGCCACCGCCCTGTTTTTCAGCGTGGCGATGTCGGGATAGCGGTCAGGGATCGCAAGGGGGAGCTCATTCAGTGATGAGAGGGGATTTAATGGCTTTCCCGCAAGCCTTCCCAGGTAGACCAGGGCATTCTGCTCTTTGAGCGTTGCCTCTTCAAAGAGGGTCTGCGCCCTGGAATACTCCACCTGTGCCTCCAGGAGCTGGTACTGGGGGATATCACCTACCTCGTAGCGCTTTGTGGCGACTTTCAGGATATCAGCGGCAAGCTTCATGTTCTCCTCTTCAATGATCCTGAGGTGCCTGGCCTTGAGAGCGTCAACATAGGCGAGGGATACATCGCTGAGAAGATCGAGAAGGGCTGTCATGTAACGGGCCTCACTGGCATTTTTCGCGGAAAATGCCACGGATTTGCGCCACCTGGGGCGGCCGAAGAGCTCCAGAGGCTGGCTGAAGATGTTTGAGTCTTCGGGATAGACCTCATAGGGGGCCGCCAGGATCACCTCGGGGTTGGGCTGGGAGCCTGAAAAGCGCCAGCGCTCCTGGGAGGAGAGGAAGAGCTCATAAAAAGAGGCAAGGCGGGGATTGCTCTCAAGCGATATCCTCACCACCTCTTCAAGGGAGATCTCGTCGGTGCCTGCAAAGGCAGCGACACTGGAAACCAGAAAAAGGAAAAAGATCAAGAGCACTCGGGACAAGAAAGGCACCTCCTGTTTTGGGATCAGAAAGAGTGCCGTGAGGGAGGCGCCCTGAGGAGGTGCCTGTTTCTCAGGAAATCAGAGGGGACAGGCCTGGCCCTGTCGTCAGGAGCGCTGCTGAAAAATGTGCAGGGAGGCTGAGTGAAGGTGACGTCAGCTACAAGGCTGTCGCATGTAACTATCAGGGGCAGAGGCGTTGAGGAAAGGCAGAAGTTCCTTTCGCCGTGGCATGTGCTTGTCATGCCCATGTCGTGATGGCAGCCTTCCAGGAGGCAGTCCGCATCAATGGCAAAAGCCCAAGTGGTGGCTGAGAGCAGAAGGAGCGCTATGAGCGCCCCGCAGGACCTGAACCGCCTCAAAACTTTCATACATAGAGTATTCAAAAGAGAGGTGCCTTACTCCTCCTCCTCACTCCCCTCCTTTGCTGCGCCTTGCGAGGACGGCGTCATAGGTCCTGCTTGAGCCGGGGAGCACAAGGAAAAAGGCGCGCATGAACGATGCCTTGTCAGGGGAGAGGGCCTGCTTTTTTGCGGGTTTCATGGCCTTCACAAGCTCCTCTTTTTTCAGCTCGAAATCCTCGGCAGAGAGTGCCCGGGCTTTTTCCATGACCTCCTGGGCCCTTTCCCTGAAAGCGCGGGCCTCTTTCGATGAAAAGTCAGGCCTCTTGAGGACCTGCTGGCTCTCAAGGGCGCCGAGGATCTTCTCCTTCACGGGGGGCCACTGGGGTTCACTGACGGAACGCACGGCATCAAGAAGCTTCACGTCCCACTCCGAGACCTCAACCTGCCCGATTCTCACGGGATCGGCAAAGCTCTGGGGAGGGATGAGGCAGCACGAGAAGTCCTCGAGAATCACCTTCTGGTTGTCCGTGAGGAGGGCGTCCACTTTTTCTTTCCTGGTCCAGAGAGTGAAGGTCCCCTTTTTCCCCAGGTAGCCGCTCATGTGGGCTGCTGCCTGTTCCTTCCGGACCGCGGGGTTCGCGGCACATTTCCTCTCGTAAAGGTCCACGCCTCCTCCTTTCCCTGCGAGCGCAGGGTCGTAATGGCACCGGAGGCAGTCCTTTCTCGATGAATCATAGCCCAGAGTGTCCCTGAGCACCTTCGACTCTATGCTTCTCGCTTTTGCCACGCGCTCAATGAGCTCCCTGGGAAGAGGCCTGTTCCTGAGAAGCTCCTGCTGAAGCTCGCGGTAAGCACTCTCCACCTTTGCGAGATCTGGTGCCATGCTCCCCTGCAGGGTAAAGGGCGGCGATTCCCTTTCCACTTCAATGGCAATGGCTCTCAGACCCTTCAGCTGCTCATCGCTGAGGTCTAGGCCGTTTATCACGTTGATGTTTGAAGTCCTGTAAAGGAGGGAGCCCATTTCTTTGAGCTGATCCTGCCAGGAGGCTTTGCCCTGGCCTCCCGCATATGAAGCGCCTCCTGGCTTTCCGCGATGCCGCGCGTACAGGAGAAAAAGCAGGGAGAGAAGGGCGAGGCTGAAGAAAAGTACATTGAATGCTTTTTTCATGATGGCCTCCTTTGCAGGGGAAAGAAGAATCTTCCTCCTTTTATTATAAGGGAGCCTGGTAAAGATTTCCCGTTCTTAAGTAAAGAAATTGTAAAGGTTTACCGGTGAAGGGCCTTCTCATAGAGCGGGAGGGCCGGCAGCCTCTCGAGGCCGAACTGCTTTGCATTGGCGAGCATAATCTCATGGAGGGCCCTGGACTTTTCCTCGGCAAGCCTGTAACTCTCGGCGGCAAGAATCTTTTTGAGACGGTCGTCGATCCTTGCGGGGAGCTCGCGCTTTTCCTTTTCCCAGTCTCCCAGGTTTGCCCTGTCGATGACAGGCGAGGGGAAGTAGAACTCATGGCGGAACTGCGAGAGTGTCGTGGGATGGGAGAGGAAGTTCATGCCGCGGTGCGTCACGTCCATAAGGATGTCAAGGGCCATCGGATGGCTTACTGCCTCGACGCCCCTTGTGAGCCTCTTTGCCATCCCACATATCTCGTTGTCCATAACAAGCTTCTGGATGCTCTGGCAGCTCTCAAAATCGTGCATTCCCGCGCCGGAGATCATGTTGATCCCCGTAAGGGCAGCCAGCATGATGCCGGCGCTCGACTCAAGCCCTCCCTGGTAATCGAGCCTCTTGGCGTCCGAGAGGCCCATGTAGGCATGGGTGGGAAGGCCCAGGAATTTGCCCACCTGGGCATAGGACGCATCGATCATCATGGTCTCTATGGCTCCCATGGGTGTCGTGCCCTTCCTCATGTCAAAGACTGAAGGCGATCCCCCGAATATCACCGGCGCGCCGGGGGCGGCAAGCTGGCTTATCACGACGCCGCTCAGAGTCTCGGCGACATGCTGCGTGATGCTGCCCACGAGGGTGACGGGGCCTGTGGCTCCTGCGAGGGGCATCGAGATGAATTCCGAGGGGATGCCGCTCCGGGCGGCATCAATGACGCTCTGGCAGGTGAGGTGGCTCCACTTGAGGGGAGGTGAGGGGCAGGCGTCAAAGATGGCGAGCGGCTGCTCGCGGAGCTTCTCTTCGCTTCCCCTCATTGCCACCAGCATATCCTTCATGACCTTGAAGGCATCTTCCCTGAAGGTGCCCGTCACCACGGGTTTCGCGCAGTAATGGAGGGCTACGTAGAGGCGGTAGCGGTCTGCAAGCTCCTCGGGCACATCGGCGCATATGATGGAAGTGCTCTGCGCATCAATATGCTCCAGGGCATTCACCACCCGGGAAAAAGTGGCGTAATCCTCGGTGCGGGGCTTCCTGATGGCGCCGCTTGAAGGATCCAGCACGTTGAGGGCTGCCGATCCCGGGACAAAATGGCTTCTGTCACCTTCCATATGCACCCTGGGTGCTCCATTGACATCGTAGAGCACCACTTTCCGGGGCGCCGAGGCCAGGGACTTCTTTGCAAGATCGGCAGTGATGAATACCCTCTTCTTCTCCTCATCGGCCTTCATGCCGGCTTCTCTCAGGAGCCGGTAAGCCTCTTCGTTCTCAATGAAAACGCCGGCACGCTCCAGTATCGCAAGAGCCTCTTCATAGATGGAAGAGACAAGGGATTCGGGGAGGAGGCGCAGGGTGGGTCTGAAGGTTTCCATTCTAGTTCTCCTTTTCTCCGGTGTTCCCGGTTCGTGTTGTGCTCTTTATCATGCCTCTTAGGGTCTCGATAAAGCGGGGAGAGGTGCCGCAGCAGCCTCCTGCGAGGCGTGCCCCTTTCTCTATCATCTTCATCACCTGGGAGGCGAACTCGGCGGGATCAGCGTCATAGACTGTCTTGTCGCCCTCCATGCGGGGCTGGCCTGCATTGGGCTTCACAATAAGAGGGACGGGAAGGGGGGCGCCGAGGCTTTCCACGAGAAGGAGCATGTCGGCACAGTCCAGGGAGCAGTTGCATCCTACAGCCTGTGCGCCCTCATCGGCAAGAATGCGCAGGGCCTTCCGGGGCTCGTCACCCATCACGGTGAAGAATCCTCTTTTCTTTTTTGTGAAGGTCATCGTCACAAAGACGGGGAGGCCCGCCCCAAGGGCTCCTTTCAGCGCGAGGCGCGCCTCCCTGAGGTCATACATGGTCTCTATGATTATGAGATCAACACCGCCATCACAGAGAGCCTTGGCCTGTTCCTGGAAAGCCGCCTCAAACTCTTCGGGCTCGCAGGGCCCTACGGGCTTCAGGAATTTTCCCATGGGGCCCATGTCGCCGGCCGAGAGAGAGCCCGCGGGGCACGCGGTCTTCAGCAGGGAAGCGCCGGCCCTGTTGATCTCCTCCACCCTGGCGTCGAGGCCGTAGGGCTCAAGCTTTATCCTGCTTGCGCCGAAGGTGTTGGAGAGCACAATATCGCTCCCGGCATCGTAATATCCTTTATGGACCTCCTTCACCTTTTCCGGGTGGAGGACGTTCCAGAGGTCGGGGCACTCGCCCTGGGTGAGGCCCTGTGCAATGAGCTCGGTGCCCATGGCGCCGTCAAGCACTATTACAGGCTTTTCCCACAGTTCATCCCAAGGTTTCACAGGAGCACCCTCCCTGCGAGGAGTTTTTTTACCGAGGCCACCGCCTCAAATGCATCGGGCGGTGCGTCATCGGCGCCGATGCTGAGGGCCCACTCTTTCGTCACCGGGGCGCCTCCCACGATGATCTTGACCTTATCTCTCAGCCCTTTTTCATTAACAAGATCTATCACTTTCTTGGCATTTACCATGGTAGTCGTGAGGAGCGCTGAAAGGCCGATGACCTGTGCTTCAAACTCCTGAGCCTTCTCCAGGAACCTCTCGGGGGGCACGTCGGCTCCAAGGTCCAGGACTTCGAAGCCATGGGCTGAGAATATTGATGCCACAAGAGTTTTCCCGATGTCATGGATGTCGCCTGCCACGGTGCCGATGACGATTTTTCCCTCGGAAAATGTCTGGCGTCCTGTCTGGATGTTTTTCTGAAGCACCTCCATGGCGGCCTTCATAGCTTCGGCGCCTGCCACCAGCTCGGGGAGAAAATAGTCCCCCTCTTCCCAGAGCTTCCCCACCTTCTCTATGCCTTTTGAGAAGCCGTGGACAATGGCATCCTTTGCCTCCACACCCTCGTCAAGGGCCTTTTGCGCGTACTCCCTTGCAAGAGGGGGATTTCCCTCAATGACGGCCTTTTCCATCTGTTCGTAGAGCGCTTTTTTTTCCATGGCGGTGTCCTTTCTTGGAATATAATAATGCCACAGATAAGGATTACATCCCCCGCTGTGGCATAAAGGCTTCTGTCTCTCGAGGCATCTGGGAGCAGTCAGGCCTCGGCCTCTTCCTGGGCCGGCTTTTTCGAGTCTATCCTGGCCTGGAACTCCTCGGCGCGGGATTCCATCTGGCGGCGGGCGATCTCCTCCTCCATAATCTGCTGGTGTATCCCCAGGAACTCCTCGGCGAGACCTATCTGGTTTACGCCGTCCTGGAGCTTCTCGAGCCCGTCCTGCATGGTGGCGGTCTGCTCAGGGTTGTCAAGGCAGGTCCTTATGATCTCCATGCCTTCACCCATGAGCTGGAAGCCCTTGGTGAGGAGGTAGGTCATCTGCCTCGAGTATTCCTTGCCGAGCTCGGTGTTGCGCCACCCGTCGAGCTCGTTGAGGAAATCGGGAAGCTCCTTGTTGTCAAAGCTCTCATATATCTTCTTGATGTTCTGGTATACCCTCTTTACCTCGTCGATCTCAACTTCGCCATTGGTATAGCGGCTGATGGAGTCCACGAAGTCGGCAAGCCACTGGCATTCGTAGTTCCTCTCGGGGGAAAGATATTCCATTCCCTCTTCCACGTCAATGGCCGACGTGGTGGTGGTTTCCGGCGCGGCCTGGATCATTACGGCATTGCACTTTTCGCAGTATCTTGCGCCTGATGCACTGTTATGTCCGCATTTTACACAAAGCATGCTCTTCCCTCCATATCTCGTGGGTAGTTCTTTTATGGTCATATTCTTTACCAGGGGCATGATATCCTTTAATAGGAGTGCCATGGGTTGGCGTGCCATGCTTCCCTGTGGAGGGATAAAAGGCATGAGGCAGCACATAAAAACAAAAAAGACCGCGTGGCGGCCTTTTTTGTTTTCCTGTAAGGGACTTAGGATTGCGCGAGCATCATTGCGGTATTGCCGTTCCCTGACTGCTGCAGGAATTGGCAAAGCTGCGCCCTTCTCTGGGTATTCTCCTGGCTCATCATCTTCAGGTACTCCATGGTGTCCTTGCGGCTTTCGCTCTGCTGGTGCATGAACATCCCTGTTCCAATAAGATTGGACACCGCACCCACTCCTGCAATTACTATCGCCACTGCTGGCAGAGGCATATTTCCTTCCTCCTTTCGGGTTATACTATATCCTTTACCTTCATTATCACGTAAACAAGGCGAAAAGTAAAGAGGCAAATCTTAAAATTTTGTAAAAAAAAGATTGCCTAAATGTAAACAATTTAAAATGTAGACATTAAAAAGAGTCAAAATTTGGGGAGCGGAGAGAAAAACCCCTCCACAGAGCCGATGGCACGGCATGGCAGCTTATGGTGAAAAAAGCCCTTCAAGTTCCTTGTCCAGGCTTATGGTATGACAGAAATGGCAGGCACTCCCATAGCGTTTTCCCCTGTAACGGGGAAAGTGTTTTTCGATGATCTCCTTGAGGCCCAGTATGCCTATCTGCGCCACGGCTTTCAGGAAAGGATCGCTCTGTGCTTTTTCCACGAGGGCGGAGAGGGGCTCTTCGGCTATGTTCCCCAGCGACAGGTGCCCTTCCCTGGCATAAAGAGAGCAGCAGGGGAATGCCCGGTAATCGGGGAGCACGGTGAGCACCTGCCCCTCCTGTGAGATGGTGGCACCTTTTTTCTGCAGGATACAGGCATCTTTCCAATCACCGGTGAGATCGTACGATCCCATATACTCTGCCGGCAGACCCGAAGCCCTCCCCGCAGGCGTCACCTCGCCGTGAAAGATCGTGATCCCTTTATCGCGGCCTTTATAGCCCTGAGCATAGGCGAGATCATACTCCCTGGTGGGCCTGCCTTCTCCCACCGCTTTCATAAGTGCAAGGACTACCTCAGGCAGCGCGGCGCTCTGGAACAGATCGTGAGGGGAGATGACATTCACCTGGACGGTGATCCTGAGAGAAAGAGCTGCCTTTATGGCATTGATGACCTGGGCCAGGGGAATATAGGCCTGGTGGAAGGCATCACAGCTTATACCGATGAGGTTAAGGCCCGCCCCGGAGAGGGATTCAAGCACCTCCCCGGCCTTTGTCTCTGAAGAAGCCCAGAAGCAGTTCGTCACTACGCCCCGTATCTTGAAGTTTCCTTGCTGCGAAGCCTGTGATATGATGCCGGCAATGAGGGGGACATTTAGAAAGGCCTCTCCCCCGCTCAGGGTGATTTTATTGAAATCCTGGCATTGTGCGATCAGGGTGCCGATTTTCTCAAGCTCCATTTCCACCCTCTCTTCCGGCGAGCATGAGAAACTGCAGTGGTTGCACCGGGCAGGGCACCTGAAGGTGGTGATGAGGGAGAGAATCCGGGGAGAGTAAAGGCGCTCAGTCATAGTTCCGGGCATATCCTATGGAGCAGTTCTGTAAGTCTCGTCGTGGGGGCCGAGATTCACGAATTTCACGGTCTCATCGGGAGACTCCCCGCAGTCTGCGCAGGCCACCACTCTGTCGTCCTTTCTTCTTCTGCAGGCGTGGCAGTAGAGATAGATGATAAGGAAGTTCTTTTTAACCGGGCAGCTGTAATATCCCTTCAGGCTCCCCCTGAGGGGCTCGCCGAGTGCGAGAGGCTCCTCGAGAATCATATCCACCTTTTTCTGTATCGCTCTTTTTATCGATGCAAATTTCTGCACAGCCTTTTTGAAGTCCGCGCTGAAAAGGGCTCTCATTTGAATACCTCATCATAGCCGAGCCACTTCATCTTCCCGTTCTGTATCTTTGCGATGCACTCAAGCATGCTCTCTCTGAAGGCAGGGTCGGAGAAGATTATCTCTGTGGGGTCCTTTTCCCTCGTTCTCTTGAGGTTCAGGAGGAACTGGCCCACTACTTCCGATACCGTGGTTCTGTTTTCGCTCGCATACATCTTTACATACTCAATGAGATCGGCATCCAGGGTGATATTGAGTTTTTCTTTCGCCATGGGGCTCCTCCCGGGATTTGTGCTACCATTATACGCCTTTTGTGCGCCTATGTCAAGGAGCCTCAAGGCTGATAAGTCTCTGCCTCACTCTTTGAAGTACTTCATTTTCTTAAGAAAGCGGTAAAGGTCGAAGTCCTTGTCATAGAGGTAATTGGAGATTCGCCAGGTCCCCCCTGATTTGGTGAGCTCCACGGGGATGTCCTTCCATGTGGAGCCCCTCCCCGGCAGGATGGAGACGGTGACCGTCGCTCTGTTGCCCTTGAGTGCGGATTTTCCCATCTTGTAGCCCCTCGCGCCCATCTGGGCGTTGATGAAGGGGTCGAAGTCGATCCAGTCGCCGTCGGAGGGCCCTTTCGTGAAGGCCATGGAGAGCATGCGATAGAGGTCGGGCTGGAAAAAGTCCTTTGCCTGCGAGAAGTTGTCGCGGTAGGTGAAAGGCTTGTGTTCCGGCCCCTTGACGGGGTCTATCGCCGGCACATTCTTGAAGTACCACTTATAGAAGCCGTCAAGGACCTGGGCGGGGGTCTTTTCAGCAGCCTGTGCCGGGGAGAAGGTCATGGCAAGCACCAAGAGGACAAGGAATGAGAGGGCCAGTCTTTTTTTCATCAGACGCTCCTTTCATTGTGCGGGGCCATCGTGGGGGGGATGGCTTCATTGCGCGGGTCCCGGTGATTCTCTGAAAAGGCGGGGTCCCCAAGTGTGGTTTCACCATCTGGAGGCTCTTGTCCTTCCGCCCGGGCGGCATCAGGGGGGAATGTCCTGGCAGGAAAAGGAATTTATCCGGTTGTGTGAGAAACATTTATAAGGCAGGCATAGAAAAGCTCATAAGCTCTCCTTTGCCAGGGTTCAGAGGGGAACCGCCTATCCAACAGATTTAGCAAGAATCTCCGCCAGTCACCGCACTTCAGAATGATATCTTCGTCAAGCTCTGACTCACTGTTTTCCCGCCATGCTTCTGCAATATCTTGTGAGAGAACAATGCCATCCTTGAAATATCATTCTGTGACTGGGGGAGGTGCGAGGTACTATGGCATACGAAGATTCTGGAATCAAAAGAAGGTATGAACAGGGTATATTTATTGTTCTGCTTCTTTTCCTCTGCTGCGTCCGTGTTTCTGCAAGCACAGCCCAGGAGGCTCGTGTACTTCTCATAGATACCACCTATCGCGATGATCCAGGACTTGAAAATGACAAGGAGCTCATCGAAAAAGAATTTTCGCATGTTCTGGAGGCGAGGACCGTTGAAGACGGCCTGGACAGGATAAGGCAGATAGGAAGGAAGGAGAAAATAAGGAAGCTCGTCTTTCTTGGCCACGGCAGCCAGGGTATTGCGGAATTTGGCAATCAGGCCATCGATGCAAATTTTTTAAGAAAGATAAGAGACACTGCCTATGAGGAGGGGGACAGCAGTCTCCTTGATGCCTTCACGGAAAATGCAGAAGTCATTTTCTACAACTGTCATGCCGGTTCTGACCCTGATTTTCTTCAGTACGCCGCCGAGGCTTTTCTGGCTTTCAGCGGGGGTGCGGTGTATGCGCAAAATGACTTCGTCTATTCTGATGCCAGACTTCCAAGCAGAATAATAATCCAGCTCTACGGTAAAGGTCTTCTTCCAAAGTCCTTTGCGCGGTATTTATCGGAACATACTTCGGTATCTGTCGTTCCCTACACCGAGTTCCAATCATACCGGCTCAGCCCCTTTGTGCAAAGAAACCTGCAGCCAGGACAAGTGGTCCTCAACGGTCCGGGAGTCTGTGCAGTGAATGTGAGCGGAAAAGGAGCATTTTACTCTCCGTTGACTCTTGTCTCCGAAGTGCCATCTTCCTGGAAGAGTGATGAGTATTTGCCTTATGTCGAGTATGAGCTGAGCAGGTGGATAGAGAAAGGAGCAGGCAGGAGGAAGGTAAGAGAAATACTTGAGCAGGGCATTGGAAAGACCGGATTCATCATAAGCTCAGAAGATAAGGACACTCAGACATATTTTTTAAGGGTATTTCTTTCAAACAAATATGGAAGGCGCCTGCTGGGGGAAGCCCGGCACACCATAGCCTTCTATGGGGCCGATATTCAGCTTTCAAGCCAGGCGCCCAAGAAAGGTGAAGTGATTACGGCAAAGGCTCTCTGCTTGAAAGGTGCCGCCCCGAAAGGCAGTCTGTGGAACTGGAAGACCACGGGCGGCCTTCAGATGCTCTCCCGGGGAGAAGGGGCGAATAATGACGAGAAGCAGATAAAGATCACCGGTATGGGGGAAATCATCGCAACTCTTTATGATATAGGCAGTTTTGGGAAAGACCAGGTGCTTGCAAGAGCTCAAAAAAAGATCGATCCTGTCGGGGTCGTCACCCAGGAGCCCACTCCCACACCATCTCCTTCAGCCTCACCAATTCCCCGTCCCACCCCCTCACCTGAGCCGCGGGCCACTCCTGAGCCACGCCGCAGCCCCGGCGTGGCTTCCTCCGATCCCCTTTCCGCCCTCAGGCTTCCCGCTCACTGGAAGCGCTCAGGCAACGATTATCTGAGGGACCTTGCATCAATTAAAAGGAAAAAGGAGCCCCGCGACAAGGTACTAGGCACCGTGGGAGAGGATTTCAGGCAGTTCGGCGATCATGTGAGCGCGCGGCTTGCGGTGCGCTATGACAGGGCGACTCCCTCAATGGCCGATATGGAAAAAAGGGTGAACAGTTTCACCGGGAAAGGCACGAAGGCTGTCAGGAAAGTTAACTTTGGAGGCTTTGAGGGATATATTGCGCGGTTCACTGAGGAAGAGAAAACGGTCAGGATGAAGGGAAAGCAGGATACCCTCTCCGAATGCCTCATCGTTACTGCCGAACATGGGCTTCTCCTGAAAGACGGCCGGTGCATTGAGATGGAAGATACCGTGACAGGCCGGGTCATGGAAGATCAGTCACATGGGCTTGGCACCTATGACAGGATGCGGGATGAGATGGCACGGGCGCTTTCAGAGGTGGAATCGATACTCTCGGGCGTCCCGGTGAGCCCTCCCGTCGCTCAGCCTGAGCCTCCGCCCGCAGCGGAGGCCAAGGTGGTCATTCGCGCCCCCCGCAAGACGCTCAGCATGGGCGAGAGCGTTTCGGTGGAGGCTATTGTGGAAAACGCCTCGCCCGACAACAAGCCCTCGAGCTATACGTGGAGCGGCGACTGCGAGGGGAGCGGCGCCAAGGTGAGCTTTAAGGGGAAAAAGCCCGGCACTTACAAGCTCTCGGTGAAGGTAAGCGGCCCCCGCGGCCCCATCGGCACTGCCTCCATGAGCTTTGAGGTCGGAGAGGTGACGGTCACCATCGCCATGACTCCTCCCGAAAAGAAGCTTCCCGTGGGCTCGAAGGCGGCCTTTACCGCCACGGTCCTCTCAGGCGGGAAACCCATGGCGGGGAGCTTTGTCTTCCGGTGGCAGACCTCGAGCGAGGTCTCCTTTTCTCCCAACGAGAGCGACAATGCAAAGACTGCCGCCACCTTCAAGAAGCCGGATACAGTGAAAATTTGGGTGGTTGTGCTGAAAAAAGAAGGCGCCGCCCTTTCGACACTTGTCGAATCGGAGCAGCTTGTTCTTGAGATCGGCGAGCCCAAGCTCTCCATGACCTTTTCTCCCGCGAGCCCTCTCGTGGGGCAGGAGGTGAAGGCCCGGGTGGCAGTGACCCCCGAGTCAAAGGACATCGACTTCCGGTGGGAGCCACCCGGCAATGTGCGGCTTGTCACCGAGTCACAGGATGCGAGAGAGATTGTCTTTGTGCCCAAGGACACAAAGCCCGCCGTGATTATCGCCCGGGGCAGGGTCCCTGGCACAGGTGACGACCTGGGCGAGGCCCGGGGCACGGTGACTGCCCGCCCTTACAAGGTGACCGTGAAGGTCATCGGCCCCCTGGGCCCTCCTCCCCTGGTATGGGACGGGAAGCAGCACGTGGAGAAGAAAGGCGAGATCGCCGTGCACCAGAACGTGCGCCTCACCTGTGGTATTGAGCCCAATCCTCCCGGAGAACCCCGCTGTCAGTGGAGCCTCAACGAGGACTCCCACTTTGACGGCAACAATATCACGAAGGATGTGACGGTAAAACGGAGCCGCGTGGGTACCTGCGTGGCGACGGTGGTCTTCCGCAATGCCGAGGGCCTTGAGCTCGGAAGAGGGAGCGGGAGCTTCAGCGTCTCCATCTCTGATGAAGCGCTCTCCAAAGGCAAGGAGCAAAGAGAAAAGGCCGAAAAATTGAAAAAGGAGGCGGAGTCCCTGATCTCACAGGGCAAATTCGATGCCGCCGAAAAGGTGATCAAGGAGCTTGAGAAGCTCGACCCGGCCGCGGCAGGGGAGCTGCGTGCGAAGCTTGCGGCGGCGGTGAAGAAATCACAGGAGTCGGCTGAGTTTTACAACCAGCGCGGTATTACGAAGGGTAAAGCCGGAGATTCCAAGGGAGCCATCAAGGATTATACCGAGGCAATACGCCTCAAACCGGATTTCGCCGATGCATATTATAACAGGGGCATAGATCGCAGGGTGACCGGTGATACAAAAGGAGCCATTGAAGATTATACCATGGCCATCAAGTACAACCCGAACTATGCTTCAGCATATAACAACAGGGGATTTGCCAAGGAGAAGTTAGGTGATAATTATGGCGCTATTGAAGATTATACCATGGCCATCAAGTGCAATCCAAACCATGCTTCAGCATACAACAACAGGGGAGTCTCCAAGGAGAGCCTCGGTGACATCGAGGGCGCCATCGCTGATTACAAGAAAGCATTGGAAGTAAAGCCTGATTATGAAAAGGCGAGAGACAATCTCGATGAGCTTCTGGCAAAAACTTCAGGAAAAGAATTCAAGGTGGCCCTCACCTCAACGGCGGGCACGGCCTCCCTTGGTGACAAGGTTGATTTCAAAGCGACCGTCAAGGGAGGCACGCCCCCCTACCAGTATGACTGGTTCAAGGACAGGGAGAAGAAGAAAGACCTCTGCAGCAATACCCCGAAGACGACCGACGGGATCTCCATCACTATCAGGAACGAGGGGAGCTATACTTCCACCTATACGGTGCGCGTCACTGACAGCAAGGGAAAAGAAGCAGAAGCCAGCACTACTCTGAAGGTCGTGGCAGCCGACAAGCCCTCTGCTTCATCTGTTTCTGCACTCTCAGTGAGCTTAAAGGAGTTGCCGAAACCAGACGAAAGCAAATACAAAGATGTCGTCATGTTCGAGGCGGAAGTCAAGGATGGGACTCCTCCCTTTACCTATGAATTGATGCTTGACGGGGCAAAAAAAGATACTCTCACGAGAACCACAGGTTCATCTAGTGAATTCACGGGGATGAAAATTACCGAGCCGGGAAGCCATACGGTAAAACTCCTCGTGACTGATGCAACAGGGAGAAAAGGTGATGCTTCTGTCAGCGTCACGGTAAAAGAAGCCGCTCCCCCCGCAGTCCCTCTCTTTGTATCGGTCACCCCTTCCAAGCGTGTTGCCGACGTGGGTGAAGAGATTGACATTGACGGAAAAGTGAGCGGCGGCAGGCCTCCTTACAAGTACACATGGTACACCGACAGGGGGAAGAGGGAGGACCTGAATGCCAAGAGCATCACCACCAGTCTGAAAAGCCCGGGAAACAGGACTTACGAGCTTCTCGTCACTGACAGCGCGGGGAATTCCGCTAAGGCCCAGTGCTCCTTCAGCGTGAGGGGCCAGAGGAGCACTCCCCTAGCGCTTGCCTTGACGCCAGGAAATGTCAATGTCAATGTGGGAGAGAGGGTGTCGCTTTCGACAAGAGTTCAGGGAGGCACACCGCCGTATCGCTATGTATGGTATGACAACGGCGTGGAGCACAGGGATTTCGCGAGCGACACGAAGAGCATCACCTGGACAGTGAGAGACCCGCAGAGCAGGACCATAAAGGTGGTGGTCACCGACGGCGCAGGGAACTCCAGCTCCGCCCAGAGCTCCATCAACGTGAGAGGCCATGCATCAAGGCCCTCCACCCCGCCTGCCGGGGACACCGGTTCTTCGGGAAGCGATCTGGTGAGAAATCAAAACGTCTATGTCACTTACAAAAATCGTTCATCGGGAAATATCCATATGTTTGCAACAGGACAGACCTTCTCACCGGCAAACCGCCTTATGCCCGGCGAGGAGAAGATGCTGAGGTTCCGTGTGGGTTCCGACGGCAGAGTGACAATATATGCAGGGAGGGACGGGCATATAATCACGCAGAAGCATTGCGTGGTCACCGTGAAAGGAATACAGGACAGGCCTTATGTCATCTTCAGGGATGGAGGAAGGCTGGAAGTGGAGTTTGATAAAGACTGAAATTATTTTAAGCAAGTCCTGTTTTTCCCAACCCCCCCCTCTCCGCGCCAGCACAGAGTGCCCTTTCTCTCCGCTGGAGGGGCTTTAAGGGCCCGGGACAGGAAAAAACAAAAAACAACCCTTCCCAGCCCTCTGGAGGGCATCCTGTGATGGCCTTAAATGCCAATAATAACAAGCATTTCAGCAGGTAACTATTTTGACTTAATGATATTATTTATGTATAATAGTGACAGGGATACAAAAGTATCCAAATAATATGCAAAAACTCATGAAAGGAGGACTATAGTGAATACCGGCGCGATCCGCGAGTATCCCGGCTACGAGGCCACCATGGAGGGCGGGCAGGTCTTCAAGGCCATCCCCGGCCTCCCGCTGGTCACGTACGGCGCCGACGAGGTGCTCTCGCGGTCGAACTGCCGCCACATTTTCAGGGATCTCACGGCGGAGGTCCTGGACTGGAACCTCTGGTGCCTCTCTTCCGCCGGGGTCAGGCTCGATCTCCTCATCGGGGAGGCACTTCTCTCCCTCAACGGGAGGCTCGAGAAGCTCGGTTATGTCCGTGTCGGCGACTTTGTGCTCGAGGAGCTTGGGATCTCATCAAGGAGCGGCTATGAGCTGATGCGGAATGCCAAGGAACTTCAGAAGCTCCCCCTCATCAGGGAGGCTCTTGAAGAGGGGCACCTGCGCAAGAGCGCGCTGCGGTATCTTTTCCAGGTCGTGACACCTGAGACCCAGGAGGAGTGGCTCTCAAAGGCCATGCAATGCACCATAAGAGAAATTGAAGAGGAGGTGAAGCGTTTTAAAGCCGGTGCCGAGGGAAGCGGCATCAATTCATTCGCTGCCGCCGATGACGATGAAGAGGACGCAGGGAGCCTCGCCGTAAACGTGCGGGTTCCTTTTTTCGTTGCCGCGAAATGGGACAGGGCCCTCGAGGTCTTCCGCAGGATGGAAGAGGCAGACCTTCCTTCTGATGCTTTCGTGGAGGCCCTTCTTGGGGAGTTCGCCGCTTCGGCGCCGCTCGAGGATCTCGGGGCACAGGGCACAACGGTGCAGTCTCCGGAGGATTCCGATTCCGGGACAGGGAAGCCTGAGGCTCGGGAGGCCGCGGGAGCTTCTCTCTGCCGCTCGCAGGGGAAAGACTCCCAGGGAGCCTGCGTCACCCACGGCGAGGGGGCATACTCTCGGAATAGCCTTGATGCTTCCGGCACCAAGGAGAACGGAACCGATCCCGCCATCGAGAAGAAAGCCCTTCTCCTTGGCGCCCTGGCGGGTGCCATCGGCTCCCTCGATGACGAGGCCTCCTTCGGCGAGCGGGACAAGGAGCTTGCCCGCCAGGTCCACAAGGATCTTGAAGAGGTGTCGCACCTGTGGGAATTTCTTCCCTGGAAACCTGTCACGGTGGAGCTTCCCCAGGAGTTCCAGGCTCCCGCACCTCATCGGCCCGATGCCGATACTGCCGTCATCCCTGACGGTACCCTGGTGCATCCTCCCGCCGATCCTTTCGAGACGGTCGCAAGGCTCCGGAAGATGGCTTCGCTGCGACACTCCCTCTCCTTCTACCAGGGGAGGCTCCTTCGGACCCTCAACAATTTCGGCCTCTATAAAGACATGCTCTTCCTCTCCCTGGGCCACTACTCCAGGGAGCGCCTCGGGATGTCCCGCAGCACTGCCTATTCACTCATTAAAATGGAAAGGAGCTATTTAGATAAGATGAGAAGGCCAACCTCCCCGGCAGAGTTTCTATGACCGATAT
>JAVHLM010000018.1:24647-154946 GCA_031082125.1 Candidatus Eremiobacterota bacterium | reverse complement strand
GGCGGCTCGTCATCGGCGGGGAGAGGCACTATGACGATCAAGTTCTTCCTTCCCCTGGAGCTTGTTGAGGTCTGGAACCTGGCGGCCCGAATCTTTCTCAGCCACCTTACCCTCGCCGAAGGCTCCGACAGCCTCGGACTCCCTGAAGAAAAGTTCCTTGCCGCACTCCTTGCTGATTATCTCACCACAGAGGGGAAATTCAACAAGGCTGCCCATCACCACAAAATCCTCCGGCGCGACCGTTTCCGCTGCCAGGTCCCCGGCTGCCGATGCCGGCGGGGTCTCCATGTCCATCACATAATCAGGCGCTCCCAGGGCGGCACTGATGACGAGTGGAACCTCATCGTGCTCTGCGAGGCCTGCCACCTCCACCTCCTCCACGGCCTGCGGACCCTCACCCTCAATGGCCAGGCTCCCCACAGCCTCACCTTCATCTTCGGAGATCTCTCTGAAGGCGATCCTTTCCTGGTCTATGAAAATGGAGTGAAGCTGAATAGGCAGTGATAATGCACCACTGGCCATTCTTGCCTGGGAAGAGAGGAGCGTGCCTCTCAAGCGAGCGAGAGCCGTAAGAAAGATGCAGGGGAAGAAGAAGCGGGAACAAGCCAGGGAAAGAGCAAGGGAGCAGGAAACTGGTGATCCGGCTTGTGTGCACAAACAGTGAATCCCCGGCTTATCAATACTCTTTAATAGAGGGGCTTGAAACATGAGGGTCACTCAGCCACAAAAGGAAAGCTCTGGAGCAGGATAGAACCATGGACCAAGCCCTGAAAAGAAAAATCCCAAGGAGGTCTGAAATGAAACGACGGCTCCCGCTTTCCCTTTTCATTGTATTGTTTACACTTTTCCTGGCCATCCCGCCTGCAGAGGCATGCACCTACTTCTTTATAAAAGCCAAGGACGGCGCCATTGTGACAGGCCGCACGCAGGAGTTTTATTCCATGCTCGATTCACGCATTGACGTTGTGCCCCGCGGCACTTCATTCACCTCGACGGCTCCCGCCGATGCAAAGGCGCTCCAGTGGAAGAACAGGTTCGGCTTCGTTGCCGTGTCACACTTCGGCCTCCGCTGCTATTCAGACGGCCTCAACGAGAAAGGCCTCGCAGCGGGATCCCTCTGGTTCGCCGATGTAAGGTATCCTGAAACAAAGGCCGGAACAGAAGTCATCGACATCATAGATATCGTGGGCTGGGTGCTGGGGAACTTCTCCACTGTTGACGAAGTGAAGGCAGCCCTGGCATCAAAGAACATATCGGCGGCATACCGCAAGGAGCTTAAGCTTGTCCCCCCTCTCCATCATTACGTGACCGATGCAAAAGGTAACTCCATAGTCCTGGAGTTCATCGACGGGAAGCTGAAAATCTGGGAGAACAGCACGATCGGCGTGATGACCAACGAGCCAGACCAGGGGTGGCACCTTGAGAACCTCCGGTTTTACTCCAATATGAAGGCCTTTGACGTCCCCATCCCCGACCTCAAGGATGAGCAGTGGTCCCTGGGAACGGGGCTCAAGGGCCTCCCCGCCGATTATACCTCGGCAAGCAGGTTCGCCAGGATTGCCGTGCTGAAATACTTCGCCGACAAGCCCAGGAACGGCGACGAGGCGGTGAACCTGGCCCTTCACCTCATCAACACCGTGGACATTCCTTACGGCCCCCAGCTCTGGATAGTGGGCCAGACGGGGAATGTGCAGTTCACTCCATGGATTGTGGTTTATGACCAGGCGGCGAGGCTGTTCTATTACCGTACCTATGAAAACCAGAACCTCCGGCGCATTGACCTCACAAAGCTCGATTTAAGCGAAAAGGGGCCTTACCGGAGCCTGGAAATATACGGAGGCAAGCCCTTCATGGATGACACCGGGAGGTTTCGCTGAGAGGCGGCAGGCAGGGTTTCAGTCAATGATCAGTGCGGCCTGGATCTTTTCCACGGCATTGCGTGATTTGTTCACAAAGAACACCAGGGCCCTGTAGAATTTCATCGAGCTGTAGTCGAGCATAATGAGGGTCTTCCCTTCCGTCTTGACCTCGCTCTGAGAAGGGGGCTTTCCGTATTTATTGATGACAAGACTCTTTGCATCGCCCACTTTGATCCCCCTCGGGGTGGCGAACTTCGCGTCGGACACGGTGATGGACCAGATGGCTCTCCCGTCGGGTACATCCGGGGAGTCGGCGGCGCTGAACTCCACCCCGGATGCTGTCCTGTAATGGTGCACCTCCGAGCCTGAGATCTCGTCTTTCGTGGTTTTCACAAGCGTGGGCTTCCCGAAGACTTTCACCGCTTTGCTGAAGCTGTCGCCTGCCGCCACCGACCCTATGGCAAAGTCGCCCCTGGAGAGGGCTGCCGGGGCCTGCGGGAAGACGGGCCTTCCCAGGCAGAAGACGGCCACTGCGGCCAGTGCCAGGATGCAAAAATTTTTCATAGCCCCTCCTTCTTCAATCGTTATTTATATAGTAATGCTGCAATTACTTATGCTCTGGAGTATAAAAGAAATAGCCTCTCATTTCACTTCCCGCAGCAGGCTGCGTATCAAGAATGTTCATCGTGACGGTGAGTCGCTGGCCTCCTCCGTTGAAGAACCTCACATATGCCGGTGCCCATTCATAAAGCTTCATTGCCGGGACGAGGGAAGGTGAGCTTAAGAGCCCCACGTCAATGCCCTTTCCATAGTCACCGCAGTTGGTGATGAAGCTCCGCACGTTGTGGAGCTTGACGCCCTGGTAGTCCGTCTTTCCCGAAAGGTCGAAGGACTGAATCGTATAGGCGGGGTCGGCTGTTTCTCCAGACAGGGCGTACGAGAGGGCAAGCCTGTCGTAAAGGCTGTCAAAAGCTGATGAAGCCGCCCTGCAGCTTGAAAGCCCCACGGTCCCGTCATTCTGGTTCAGCCTGGCAATGGCCTCGAAGCCATCCTTTTCGTAGAGAAAATCAGTTATGGTCATGCCCGGGGCATAGTACATGAACTTCGGCGGCACGGGATCCTTGGCGTTGCAGAGGCTGTATGAAAAAGGCGGATAAAGCTCCGTGGCGCTCAGGTAATCGTCAAGCTGCGAGGCCCTCGCGGGCGAGAGCTTCGTGCTGTTTGACGAAATGCCTCCCTGGAGCAGGATATTCTCGGTAAAGATTGCCGTTCCCTCATCAATACCACGGTCCTGGGGATATCTTGCGCTGAAGTCGGCCCACTTTTCTGCGCCTCCCGGGGGAATCAGAAACTTCATTGAGAACCGCACGAGATGGGTAAACTCATGGCCCAGCGTGGGCTTCATGTCGCTGAAGGTCTCCTCGGCAGGCCTGGTGGCGTCGAAGAGCACCGGGTTGAAATAAACAGCTTCGCACTGATTGCTGACTGAAAGCTCGGCGCGGGGGTAATAATCAAAGGGGCAGATGTTGGCCGTTCCCTTGTCCCGTGAGAACACCAGGTACACCCTCGGGTCGCCGTCAATCCCGGGGCTCCACTCCGTTCCTATATGCTGGTGCACCAGGGGAGAGACGGTGCTGTCAAAATAGCCGGCAACCTGGGAGGCATAGCTTTTCATGTCGCTGTAACAGCTCGCATCGTCATTGTCCATATAGACGTAACAGCGCTCGCCCACGTGCCGGCAGGTGCAGGGCTTTTCCCTGACCTCGTTGGTCACAAGGTTATAAATGGTGAAGGTCCTCGAATCGCCAGCCTTGTCAATCACCAGTGCGCCGCCTGAGTCAATTTTCCCTGTCGCGATAAGCTCCTGAGTGGTGAGGATCCTGGGATAGAGAGACTTCCCGGCCATTTCAGCATATGTTCCTGTGACGGCCTCGTGGAAGCCCAGGTAAGTTCGTCCTGCAGTGCCTTCGCAGCCTGAGCGAGCCCCCTGTTCAGGTCTGCCAGGGATGAGGCGGAGAGGCGCACTGCCGCCTCTCAAGGCTTTCGCGGGATTACTGAATTCAAAGCTCACGTTGACAGGATGGCCCGTCTCATCACAGGTGGCGGTATGGGATACGAGAACGAGGTAAGCCTCGCTGAAGCTCTCGTTTCCCCCGAGCCTCACCTCGAGGCTTTTCACTGCAACGGTGCCCCAGGCCTTGGAGCGGTAGCCTTCAGGGACCGGCAGGGAGTCCTGTTGAGCCGTCGTGCCTGCCGGGGCAATGAGCGAATCGACGCCGGAAGAAGTACCACCGGCGCACCCTCCAAGGAGGCTGCACGCAATGATCAGCAGAGCGGTGAGTCTGAGGGCCTCCCTGTGAGCCAAGAGCGCTTACCTCCTGCCTTTTATTTTCCTCCTCCTGACCCTCACAATGATGACGCTTCCGAGAGAGAATACCAGAAGAGCCGCAAGAGGGCTTTCCACGGCGAAGACCACGGGGGTCAGGAGCCAGCGCGCGGCAGCTCTGAGAGTTTCATTTCTCGATATGACGGCGGCGAATGGCGGGGAAAGCTGATAGTAGCACCTTACAAAGCTTCTTCCCAGGGCATTCCTCATAAGGTGCCTGTCGCGGAACACGCAGAGAGAATTTACATGGGGATCCAGATATGAGCCATAGGCGGCTGTTGCGATGAAGCACCCCCCGCCTCCTGATGAGCCTGAAGCGCCCAGATAAGGCATATTTGTTTCGGCGGAGGGAGCAGCCTTCGAGGTGTCAATGAGCACGTTGTCGGAGAGGGCCGAGAGTGTCCCGTTCTCATCAAGAGCCCTCACCACGAGGTAGATAGTGCCCTGCTGCTGCAGAGGGAAGGAGAAGCTTTCCTGGGAGCCTGAGGGCTGGGGAGTGGGGGGATTGCTTACCGCGGTGGCATTATTCCATTCCGCGTCAGTGCTTATGGGGCCCGCGGAATACCTGATCTCGTAGGCATGGGCCTGGCCCTCGTACTGGTCATCACCCGGAGCGATCCACTGGAGCTGCGCCTGGCCGTCGGTGAGTATAAGGGAATGCAGTATCGTGATTTTTCCCGGGGGAATCTTTTCCTGCCCCGAATAGCCTGTAAGCCTGATGGAAGGGAGCGTGGCCACGAGGCTGAAATCATAGGGCACCGCTTTCCCCTTTGCCTGTCGTACCTCTTTCATGCTGCCGTACTCGTCGGGGTCGGAGAAGCCGAAGCCCTCCACGGCGGTGTGGTTCGAGTTGTCGGCAGTGATCCTGATCTTGTATTCGCCGTCGCCGTTATAATCGATGAAGAATCCTTCATAGGCGCCGTCAACAGGCGTGCTGTCGCCCTGAAGGCCGTTGTCGCTCAGGGTTACGCTGGTCTCGCTGCCGTCGGGCCTGGTGATGATGGCCTTCACCACGGCGCTCCTTATCGGCACGCCCTGGTTGTCTATTTCAGCCACAATGTAAGGAACCCGCGGATAGCTGTAGGCTTCCTCGTCAGTCTCGGCGAGAAGCTCCAGGTCTCTCTCTTTCACTGTTCTCTGGCCCGTGGCGTCCGCAGGCTTCTGCCTTATCTCGAAATCGGGAGCCTGATAGGTGATGGTGGCAATCGGTGTGTCGCCGGGCTTCTTGAGGGAAAAGGCAGTCTGGGAGGCCATCACGTCCCAGCAGGACTTGAAGCTGTTTTTTGAGTTCTGAGCGTGGTTGCATGCCGCGTTATGATTTGAAGCGCTGCAGAAATCGGTGACGGGTGAGACGTGGTGAAACCACATGATGGACACATGATTGGTTTCAGGGGACGAGGGCGAGACAGGGTAGCTGTAGCCGCTGCCCATGGCGGCCTCAACGGGGTCCACCTCCCACGTGACGTCCTTGGAGCACTTGTTCCAGTTGCCGTTGCCGTCCTTGAAGACCTGGTACCAGACCCATTCGCCCCCTTCCCACCGGGGGACATAGAGGCAGTATTCATCGCTGAGGCCGTAGGCATAGTGCCCGAACTCGTGGGTGATGGTGGATTTGCATGTGTTGGA
The DNA here is from genome assembly GCA_031082125.1 of Candidatus Eremiobacterota bacterium. Lineage (NCBI taxonomy): Bacteria > Bacillati > Vulcanimicrobiota > Vulcanimicrobiota bacterium. The sequence continues at coordinate 149,075 of JAVHLM010000018.1, read as the reverse complement.
GTTAAGGTTCGTCGTGCCGAGGTTGATGCAGCCCGTGTCGCTGCCGAAGGCGCTTACCCGGGCATTTGCAACCTTCCCCTCAGTCACTTTCACATCGGCCTTCTCCCTTTTCAGGTCGCCGAGGGCCACGGCGCCTTCGATGGTGGGCCAGGCATCGGGGACTATGATGATGAGCTTCCCGAAACGGTTCTGCTTGAGCGTGGCGTTGTAAAGGTACTGGGAGCCCTCGGTGAATTTCGTCTTTATCTTGCCTATCAGTGCGGCGTCGTAAGGGACACCGGCCTCGATGCTGATGCTCAGGTTGACGACGCCGTTCTGCACGGTGCCGGATCCTGCCAGGGCGCTCCCGGCAAGGAGCAGCGTAAAGAGCAGAAGGAAAACTGATTTTACGGCCGCGTGCTTCATGGTGTGCCTCCTTGATGGTTCATTTTGCAGTTCTTCTGATGCAGCTTTTAGTGATGGAAAGCGACGGCTTATATCGTGCCATCTGTCTTCTCACTTCTTCACGCTGTCCCGGAAACCTGCAAAAAACCGACAGCCACTTTTTTACCGGGAAAAAGCGGCCGTCGCCTTCCTTGACCGGAGGGGTGCTAGTAATTGGGAGGCGGTGTCGTCGTGAGCTGCGATAATGCGGTCTGGGAGCAGTAAGGTATGAAGCCCCGGGCAAGCGAGCTGGCATAGGCGGTTCCTGCATAGGTCTTCGCGTATTCCAGGTCAAACACGGGCTTCCCGGCGCTCATGTAAACCGGCAGGTTCTGGAGATAATCAGCAGTCCAGGCGGAGTTGACGACCCTGTCGGCGCTGCCTGACACGTTCCATCCCGGCTTTGTTCCCTCGTACCAGATTGATTCCTGGTGAATGGCGTCGATGGAGCTTATTGATTCAGGGCGCATTATCCCAAGCTCGAGGGCGTTGTTCTGGATTATCAGGAAGCCGGGCTTCCTGCTCTGAGCGTAAGCGCGGATCTCCTGGAGGAGGTTCGCCATCTCCAGTGCCGGGTTTTTCCCTTCCAGCGCCGCCCTGTCGGCCACTTCGGGGAGAAGAAAGACATCCACCACGTCCAGGAATATCCCGTCAAATCCGCCGTTTATGGCCTGGTTCACAAGGCTGTCATTATTGTAGATGACGATATTTTTCCATGCGGGGTCCCAGAAGGCCACGGGGTAGTTTCCCACCCACTGGCTGTTTGCAGTGATGATGAAAGACGGCCACGTGGAGGCCCATGTCCAGTAGCTCCGGTAATCCTCGGCTTCACCGATGCTCGTGTAGGCGATGAGGAGCTTTCTCCAGGGACCGCTGCCGGCATAGGTGGCCTTGAGCTGATCTGTCATGGCCCTGGTGTTGAAAGATGATCCCTTGATGGTATTATTCCCTTCCAGTATCAGCATGTGATATCTCGACGAGCCAAGGGTCGCCGCTGCCTGGCTTGTGTCGGTGTTCTGAAGCTGAATAGCCCAGCTCTTTACCTGTGACAGGGGGATGGGGGAGAGGCCCGTTGCCGGTGAGGGAACCGGGGAAGGGGACGGAGCTGGAGAAGGTGATGGTGATGCAGTGGGGACAGGCGTCGGCGAAGGGGATGGAGAGGGTGATACAGTCGGTGAAGGCGTGGGTGCTGGTGAGTTGTACGCGGGAGGCGGTGTAGTGGTGAGCCTTGAAAGGGACGTCCTGGAGCAGTAGGTCAGGTAGCCCTGGGCTGATCCATTGCGGTAAGCTTTGCCCGCGTATTTTTTTGCATACTCAAGGTCGCAGACTACCTTTCCGGCATTCCTGTATGGCTTCAGCAGGGTGATGAGTGACTGGCTCGTGCCTGCCGGTACGGCCCTGTCATAGCCGCTGGAATCATTCCATCTGCTCGTTGAAGCCCCGGTATACCACACCGCCTCCTGGCTGATGAGGTCAATATTCTGCATGGAGGCGGGGCACTTCTGTGCAAGGTCGGCAGCATTGTTCTGCATGATGAGAAACCCTGGAGTTTTCGCCTGCCCATGGAGCCTGATTTTTTCAATGAATGAAGCCATTTCCTGGGCTGTGTCCCTGCCGGCGGTCTTTGCAAGTTCAATCACGGAGGGATCCTTGTAGAAATCCACGCAGTCAAGAAATACCCCGTCAAAGCCGTCGTTGAGAGCTTCGTTGACGAGGCTTCTCTGTCCGTATATGATGATATCCTGCCATTGAGGCTCCCAGAAGGCCACGGGGAAGGCCTCTGCCGATCCAGAGGCACCGGGGCCTGCGATAAAGGAGGGCCAGTCCGCGGGAAGAGGGCCGCTCCCCGTGTAGCCCGTGGACCAGGTCCAGTAGGCGCGCCATGATTCAGCCTGTCCTATGTCGATATATGCCAGGACCAGCTTCCTGTTTGTTCCGCCGCTTGCTGCTGAGGCTTTTATGGTGCTCACCATGGATTTCGTGTCAAAGGTCGAGCCCTTGAGAGTCGAGACAGGCTCAAGTACGAGGATATCGTAAGCAGAATCAGCCAATGCGGTGACGGAACCGCTTCCTTCGATATTGTCAAGCTGGATGGCCCAGGTTTTCACCGCGGAGAGAGGCTTGGGAAGAAGGGCAGCCCTCGCCGCAGAGGGGGCTCTGGTGGCAGCGGCTTCACTGGTGGGCTCAAGCGCTGCAGAAGGGTCCAGGTTCTGCGGCCTTGCCATGGAAGTCGGCAGAGGGGCAGAATCAGCCACCTTTGACGATGAGAGCTCGGGATTTACAGAGTCAAGAGATGTGGGCCCGTTTCCCCCGCACCCGCTGACAAGAAGCGCCAGGGAAAGCGCAAGGACCAGAGAGAGGTAATTTTTTTCGGAAATGTGTTGCATGATTCCTCCAGGATTGGTTGATGGTGCGATATTTTCATTTCTTGGCCTGACACTGTCCTTCTCAGGCGGAGCTCTTTTTTCCCGCCACATAATTATAACAAGAATCATTCATAATTACATCGATCCTACGCTCTAGTCTCATTGAACTATTATGAGCCGTGAATTACCGGCTTCATAAAAAATTGGCTTCTCCCGTCTTTTCGTCATGTTCTGCCCGTGGTATAATTGAAATGTTATGAGAAGCAGGGAGCTGAAGGCCGGCGATGTTCTGGCGGGCCGTTACAGAATCACGGGAGTCATTGGCCATGGCGCCTATGGCATCGTCTACCGGGCCGATGACATGGAAGTGCCGGGGGCGCAGTGGGCAATCAAGGAAATATGGGAAGGCGCCCTGAGCGAAGAAGAGCGCTCTGAGGCCCGCATCCTTTATGAAAAAGAGATTGCCATCCTGAGAAAGCTCAATCATACGGGCGTTCCCAAGGTGGTGGACACTTTCTCATATGACACCTGCCATTACCTGATAATGGAATACGTAGAGGGGAAAACCCTTGAGACCCTCATGGAGGAAGGGATGCCGCCGCTCCCTGTCGTCGTGGGGTGGGCTCTCAAAGTCTGCGACATCCTTGAGTATCTCCACTCCCTGAGCCCCGATCCGCTTATTTTCAGGGACCTCAAGCCTTCGAACATCATGGTCACCTCGCGGGGCAGGGTCATCCTGATAGATTTCGGCATTGCCCGTTTTTTCAGGGCAGGCAGGAATAAGGACACCCATATCCTGGGGACGCCGGGCTTTTCGCCTCCCGAGCAGTACGGCAGGAGCCAGAGCGACCAGCGCAGTGATATCTACTCGCTGGGGGCCACCTTTCACCACCTTCTGTGCGGCCAGGACCTGGCGCAGTTCAAGTTCCATGTGCCGCCCCTCAGGATATTCAACACCCAGGTGCCTCGGGAGCTCTCAATGGTCCTGGCGAAATGCCTTGCCGAAGCGCCTGAGAAGAGGTACCAGAGTGTCAGGATCCTGGGAGAAGCCCTCAGAAAGGTGCACCAGGGCCTCAGAAAGGCCGAGAAGGAGGGCAGTGCCCCTTCCGGCTCCCCTCTGTTCTCATTTCAGGCTCTCAGGGACTTTCTCCGGGGGCTTGCTCCCCTGCCGTTCCTCTGGGCGGCCTTTATCGCATTCATTATCCTGTATATGATGACAGGCTTTCTCTCTCATATTGCTGAACTGGTACCGATGACTTTTGCGGGCCTGACCTACCTCACCTCTGCAGTAATATCGGTAGTTTCCTTCATTGGCCTCTTCACGGCATTCAGACTAAAAAGATATAATATTCTTGCCGCTTCCCTGATCAGTCTCATGGCGGTCGGCTACTTCTATTCAAGATATCCTCTTACCCCGGTTCATCCGAGGCGGAATGCCGATCCATTGAAGGACTGCTCCTCAGCCCTCAAAAGCATAGCCCCTGCCCTTGAGCTCTATTCAATGGACAACGGGGGATTCTATCCCCTGTCCCTCACGGACCTTACACCCCGTTACATGAAAAAGCTTCCCGCATGCCCCGCGGCAAAAGCAATGACTTATGGTTACATGAGTTCCAGCAATCCCCGCTGCTATACTCTCTGGTGCGAGGGAGCATATCATGAGAGGGAAACGGGGGCGGAGGACTTCCCCCAGTACGATGCCGTTACAGGCCTCATGGAGAATCCGGCGGCAATCCCGGCGCCTCACCTTGCAGAGCAGGAGCCCTCTCCATCAGTCACCGTCGTCGGCCCTCTTTCGGCAGCGATGTCTTCGCCCCGGGCCAGCCCTGAAGAATCCGGCGGTCCCGATGCCGGGGAGCTTCCTTCAGCGCCTTATGAACCCACGGAGCTTTCAACGCCCCGGGGAGGTCCCATCAATATGCCCTCGGCGCAGCATGCCGGGAGGAGGCCAGACGAGGAGCTCATGGCTGAAAAATACCGGGATAAGCAGTATTACTCCGCCTGCCAGTTCAACATAAAAAGGATCGCTACGGCGCTCGAGATGTATTCCACTGACAACGCGGGACTCTATCCCCCTTCACTCAATGTCCTCGTGCCTGCTTACATTCACCGGATGCCGGGGTGCCCCCTCGAGGACCTGCCCTATGGCTATTCTTCCTTGCACCCGTCGAAGAGCAGCCCTCCCTCATGCAGGATATGGTGCGCCGGGGCGCACCACCGCGAAGTGACGGGCAGGGATGACCTCCCCTGCTATACTTCTGACAAGGGGTTTATCGACAGCAATGAATAAGGGGAATCACTTTGAAGGCGACGTGCCCGACGGGCTCTCCTTGATTGAAAACTCGCCCTTGATGTCGTCCCTGGTGCGCAGTTTCTTGTCGGGGCCCTTGCTGATGATGATGAATTCCTCGTTGAAGTTGTTCACGAAGAGATATTTCTGCCCGAAGTAATCGACGCCTATGGGCCTCTTGCGCCTCTTCTTGGGGGTGAACCTCTTCTTGAGCCATGGGATGAAATTGTCAGACTTGGGGAGCTTTCCCGTGTATTGATACTCTGTCAGGATATTGCGCCCGATTAACTGGATCTCCGTCTCGGTCATCTGCACGTAAACGGCCTTCTTCATGGAGTTGTAGAGCTTCATGAACCTGCTGGTGTTGGCATAGCAGGCCCAGACAAGGATGATGAGGGGCACTATCTTCCAGAGTATCCTGCCTGTCATAGGGTGCCTCCGGAATAGTCGGAGAGCCTCCTGACGCCCAGCCGCTCCAGTTTTTCACCCAGTGAGAAGTACCGTGAGAAGAACTCGTTGAAGGACTCCCTGCCAAGAGCTATGAGGCTTCCCGGGGTCCGGGCAATGACCGTGGCGGTCCTCGTGCTGTCGGTGAGGAGGGCAATCTCGCCGAAGGGGTCTCCCTGGCTGAGGGTCCTGATCACTGTCTTCTCGTCCTTGTCCATCACTTCCAGCTCGCCTTTCAGCACCACGTAGAAGTGGTCCGCCCTGTCCCCGTGGCGGATGACGGCCTGCCCGGGCTCCACGGTGATGCGCTCCACCATATGGAGGAGCTGCGCAATGGCCTCGGTCTCGAGGCTGGAGAAGAAAGGCGAATTGTAGAGCATGTGGTAGCCCTGGACAAGGGCCACCACGTCGGAGCCCTTGATGGCCTCGGCGGCCTTGAGAAAGTCATCGCGGCCTATGGCCAGGGCCGAGCCGGCGGTAAGGGCCTTTACCGTGGCGGTCCGGGGCCTCTGCTCCACCAGGGCCACTTCCCCGAAGCTGTCACCGGTGATGAGCCTGGCCACATGGACCTCCTGGCCCGTGTCCTCCTCTCTCACCACAAGGGCTTCGCCCTCGGTGATGACAAAGAAGGAGTCGCCCTCCTCGCCCTGGCGGATGATGATATCGCCCTGTGAAAAGGCGAGGTTCTTCGACGAGTCGGCGATTCTGTCCAGCAGCTCGCCGGGGGCCTGGCTGAAAAAGGGCACCGATTTCAGAAAGGCCATGACCTTCTCTTTCTCAAGCGATTTCAGCTCCGCGTGGCGCTTTTCCAGGCTTTTCCGCGGGAGCAGGGATTTCAGGAATCCTATCAAAGCGGAGACGAGGCCCAGCAGCACCGTGAAGGATATGAGGCAGAGAGCTGCCACAAGGAGCACCACGAGCACGGTGGTAAAAATTCCCGAGCCGTTGATATAGAGGAGTGCCAGGGCTTCCTTGTTTTTCTCCATGAAATCGGCTCCCAGCGAAAAGAGCGAGATGCACCAGATGAAAGTCCAGCAGCAGAAGACGATGAGGGGCTTTTCGGTCTCGTTGAGGTCGGTGGTGAAGAGCCTCTTGAGCATCCTGCTCCTGAGATAGGTGAAGCCGCTCTGCACTGCCTCGTTGCTCTTTGAATAAGATGAGTAGAATTCGTAGGCTGTCGTGGGACCCACGGGGCAGAGATCGAGGAACATGGCGAGGAACACCCCCGTCGAGGCAAGGGAGAGGAGCAGACTCGCCTCGGGGGCGCCAGCCCTGTTCATTACGGCGAACAGCCAGAGAAGAGAAGATACCAGAAAAAGTGAAGCCAGAGATATCAGCGAGGCAGTGAGCCTGACAGGCCGGGGAGCCCGGACCAGGGACCCGGAGCCCGGATCGATGCTGATGACGCCGAAGGTGAGATGGACCATGAAGGGCCCGGGAGCAAGGCCGCAGCTTGCAAGGCACAGTATCCTCACGAGGGACTTTATGAGGCAGGCAAAAGAAAGTGAGAGATAAATGCTAAGAGCCGCCATGGCGCAGGAGCTCTCCGTATCAAACATCCCTGTTACCTGCGGGAGTCCCAGGTAAGCCGTCAGCCCCGCGCCCAGGGCAAAGAGTACCACGAAGAGAAGCGGTGGCGGCCCTTTTCCGGTGCACCCGGCGCCGCCCTTTTCGGGGAGGGTTCTCCTGGGGTGATAGAGGGTAATGGAGAGAGCGCCGAGGAAGTATTTCCAGAAGCTCCTCTCCTCGGCATCAAAAAGGCGGGCGATGGCCCTGCTCTCTTCCAGCATGCCTCTTGCCGCCATCTGGCCCGTGAGGGACTTGAGCTTCTGGAAGGGGATGTAGTTGTATTTCAGGTAGGCGCTGTAAGCTATCTCGCTGAGGGTCCGGCCGTCAAACTCCCTGACCAGGTTCACTTCGAGCTGATCGATTACCAGGTAGTTCGTGCTCTCAGCGTTGATCACCACGAAGGTCCCGTCGCTGCGGTCCACTACCTGGTAGCCCTCCCGGAGCTTCAGGGGAAGTTCTTCTGCTTTCTTCATCGGGTGCGACCTCTGAAAAGGCTTATTTCGTGAGGCCCGGGAAGGTTTGGTGAGAAGAACAGGGATGAGCAGTCGTTGAGGACCCCACACAATAATGCCAGAAAAGATGCTTTCCGTCAAGCCTCCGGAAAAATGGAAAACCCGGCAGGCTCCCGGGTTTTTATGGCAAATATCAGTGAGCTGCCGCTTTTTAACTGTCCCTGTGCGGCTTGCTGTCGTCCCTGTTCATGTCAATCTCGCCGCCGCCCTTGCTGTGGTAGTTCTTTATAATATCCTCCACCACGGGATCGGGCTTTACCGTGGCGCTGCTTGTAGGCCAGGGCTTCATGTTCACGGCAATGACCTCGCGGGTTTTGTTGTCTATCGTGATGTCTGTCTCCATCACGTACTTGCCGTGGGACATTCCTTCTATGATATAAGTCCTGGTGGGGAACTTGCTTACCACAATCGGCTCACCGGTAAACTGGTGATCGTGGCCTGTCAGTATCACATTGATACCTTCGACGTTCTCGGCAAGGTTGAGGTCCGCTTTCTTGCCGACGCCGTGGTGGGAAAGAGAAACGATCACCTCGGCTCCCTGGGCCTTGAGCTCGGGAAGGAGCTCCCGCACCGTGTCATTAATCTCGCGCTTATCTACGTCCTTACCCACATCGGGATGGGCCGATGTGGCCATATGGGGCACCACGGTGCCTATGAAAGCCACCTTGACGCCTTCCACATCCTTTATCACGTAGGGCTTCACGCCCGGGAGGTAATCGCCGGTCTTCTTATCCCTGATGTTGGAACAGACCACATCGGCATTGATCCTGGAGGTATACTCGTCATGCATCGCCGGGGCGCCGTACTGGAATTCGTGGTTCCCCGGCTCCACGATGTGGTAGCCGATCTGGTTCATGATCTCAAGCATCGGGCTAAAATGATTGGCATCGGAGTAAGGGGGGTTATAGGCTATATCGCCCACATCAACCACGATGGCGTCGGGATTTTCTTTCTTGAGCTGGTGGACAAGCCCGGACACCTCAGGCATATTTTTAAACTGTGCATGCATGTCGTTGGTGCTGAGGATGGTGATGGTGGTAGTGCCATTTGGTGACGCCGCAGCCCTCGGGGTGTCCGGCTTTTCCTGCTTCACGCCTTCCGTCCCGGCGTTTATATCCACTGAATCACCGGGCGCCGCTTGTTCGGGAATATCTGTCGGCGTATCATTTTTTATCTCCCTGTGATGCCTGTGAGGGGAGAGTTCTGCGTTGCCTGCTGCATTGAAATTCAACGGGTTCATGTTCATGACGCGCACCCTTTCAAAATATATATTGTCCCTGTTCTTATGATACCATGCCGGGAGGGAAAGATACATTGCCAAATTTTTAACAGATGGACATGCTCTGGAAGGGGAAACTGCGTGAATGCTGATGGTTTCCATTCATGCCCATGTGATCCGCGGCTCTTTGCGCTTCGGGACCCTCATGTAGCGGTGCTTCGGGTACCCGAAGAACATTGACCCGCAGGGCCTGTGGCCCTCGGGAAGCTCAAGGGCTTCGGTGATGGCAGGGGACAAGCCACAGGCGATATCGAAGAACCCTGCCCAGCAGCCGCCAAGGTCCTTGGCCCTGAGGGCAAGCTCAAAGTAAGTGAGGGCAATGGTGCCCATCAGCACGGTCATTCTCTCTTCGCCGGCGGCATGGGCTGCCACGAGGTGGGGAGCACCCCTGAATATCATATCGTTTCCCATCTCAGATATCTTGAGGATCGTGGGCATTGAGAGGGCCTGGGCCAGGGGGTGGCCTTTCGCCACCATCTCTTTCATCCAGTCAAGCACAAGGCTCTCAAGCTTTGAAAGGTTCTTCCGGTCATGGATGACCTTCCAGTGGACCGGCTGGAGGTTATGGCCCGAGGGGGCGTGGGAGGCAAGGGCAATCACTTCATATATCACTTCCCTTGGCACTTCCTTTTCCTGGTATGAGCGGATCGACCGCCTGGAGAGGAGGAACTGCCTTATCTGGCCGCCTGAAGGATCAAGGGCTTTCTCAAGGGGCATGCAGTCGCCGGGGAGCATATCCTTATGGGCTACAGCGCTTTTCGGGCACACGGCCACGCAGTGACCGCACACGATGCAGGCCCGCTCGGCGCGGGGATGGACAGAGGGAACGGCCTGATCCCTGCGGATTATTATCCTTGTAGGGCACACGTCAACGCAGGCGCCGCACTGGATACAGAGATCCTGGTCAAAAGTGAGCGAGCTCATAGGTAACCTCCTTATCCGGGCTTTTCTCCCGATTATACCAGATGGGCCCCCTGGTGACAAGGAGAGCCCCGCTTTTCAAGTGCAGGATTACAAGGGACCGCAGAGAATAGAATACTCTATGTTTACCATCAAAGAGATGCCGAGAGGCGGAACGCTCGTAGAAAATGACGGTTTCCTGCTGCAGGTGGGAGCCTACCCTGAAACGATCAAGGACACGATGACGTCAGAACGGGGCGTGCCGGACCTGTACCTGCTGCCCGACGACCTCTTCGATACCGGCCTGGGCATAAGCATCAGTGACCTTGAGTTCCCTGTCTATTTCAATTTTTACCTTAAGAAGAAAAAGTGCCGCTTCATCTGCAGGAGGAACCAGGTAAAGCCGATACTGAAAATGCTCAAGGAGGCCGTGTTCGGCCCCACCGTTCTCTTCACCGGACAGGAGTTTCCGCGGGGCGAGGAGACGCCCGGCTACCCCGATCTGAGGAAGGAGATGCTGTCGTACAAAATTGACCCGGCCCTGCCGGGAGGGCGCCTCCGCCTCAAGCACATAATCGAGGTCCATACTTTTGACGGCGGCAATAAGGTTCAGGTGGACGGCGTGACGATTTCGGCGCCGGCCCACAACTCTTACCTCTTCGAGGCATGCGGGGAGCACTGCGAGTATCGCTTCAGGCCGAAAGATGAGGTGCTTCTCCCCTGCGCCCTCCCTGAGGCATGCATTCCCGGTGAGTGCTCTTATGTTCCCCCTCTCTTCGGCGTCACTGTAATAGGGAGCGGTCATGGATTCGACCCCGGGGCCGACACTTCAGGCTTTATTGTCTGGATAGACGGGAAAGGCATCCTTGTGGACCCTCCTGTCAACTCGACGGCCTGGCTGAAGCACAACAGGGTCAATACAAGGCAGATAGAGGACCTGATTCTCACCCACTGCCATGCCGATCACGATTCCGGAACCCTTCAGAAGATCCTGGAAGAGGGGCGCATCAGGGTTCACACGACGGAGACCATAATGCACAGCTTCGTCACCAAGTACTCCTCACTGATAGGGCTGAGCCGCCGGGAATTCCGGAGCCTCTTCGAGTTTGAGCCGGTCACCATCGGCAAGGCTACCACGCTCGCAGGTGCGGAGTTCCTCTTCAGATATACTCTTCATTCCATTCCTACCATCAATTTCGAAGTGACATTCCAGGGTAAGTCCTTTTTCTATTCATCTGACACGCTGAATGACCCCTCGGCCATCCGGTCCCTTCACGAGAAGGGCATTCTCTCAGAAGGCAGGATGAACGATCTGCTGAAGGTCCCTTTTGATGACAGCCTGGTCTTCCACGAGGCGGGAGTCCCGCCCATTCACACCCCCATCGCAATCCTTGCGGAGCTTCCCGACTTGGTGAAAGAGCATCTCTACCTTGTCCATGTCTCGGAGAAGACCATTCCGGCCGGGAAGGGGCTGAAGCTTGCCCTCCCCGGCGTCGTCAACACTCTTGCCATCGATGTCCCCCTTCCCGAGGCAAGCCCTGCGTACAGGATACTGGACGTGATGGCTCATATCGATCTTTTCTCGTCGATGACGGTGAAGAAGGCCCTGGAGTTTCTGGAGATCACCCACCACAGCGTTCATGAGCCCGGGGAGATCATAATAAAGCGCAATACCCCGGGAGACAGGTTTTTCATGCTCCAGTCGGGAGAGGTGGAGGTCATCAGCGAGAATCTCCCGAAGAGCGTCGTGTACGGCCGATATGACTATTTCGGCGAGACGGCCCTCATCCTTGGAGAGCCCAGGAATGCCGACATAAAGGCCCTGACGCGCACCGAGCTCATATATATCAATGCCAACGACTTTCTCCACTTCATCCGCGGCACTGGCCTTGCCCAGATTTTCAAAAGGCTCAACGCCAACAGGCTCTTCGGGGCACGGTGGCTCTTCGAGAAGCACCGTATCCTCGATGGGCTCACGCCCCTGCAAAAGAACCAGCTCATGTGCATGATGGAGATCAGGGAGATTCGGAAGGGAGCCTCCCTTTTCCGGAAGGGTGAGCCCGTCTCGTCGTACTTCCTTATAGATACCGGCACCGTTCAGATCAGCAGGGACGGCAAGGAGGCTCCTGCCGGCTCCGGCACCCTTGTAGGTGAGTTTGACCGTAACCTCGATGCGGCGCGCTATTCATCAGAGGCACAGGCTCTCAGCGATGTGAGGGCATACCGGATAGATGCCATTGATATGAAGGCTTTTTTCAAGGCCAATCCGGGAACTTATGTAAGGCTTGTCAAGTCGGCAAAGATCTGAGCGCCCAGGCTGTATGAACCAGCATAACCAGCCCAAATCCCAGCTCAAGGCAATTCTGACTGCCGATATCAAAGGCTTTTCCTCCCTTCTCAAAGAGGACGAGGATGGAGTAATACGCCTTCTCACCACGAAGTACTATACCCTTGCTGCCGAAGAGTCGGAACGGGCCGGCGGTATGCTGTTCCGCAAGGAGGGCGATGCCGTCTGGTGTGCCTTCGACAGCGCCATCGCAAGCATTCGCGCGGCTGTCGCCATCCAGGAGAAGTTTTTCGAATGGCGCCTGGACCCCGGCACTCCCTCGGTGCATCTGCGCGTCGGTATTCATTTCGGCGAGGTGACCATCACGGAGGAAGGCGATATCCTGGGCCATACCCTCTCGGTGGCAAAGCGCCTGGAAAGATCCTGCGAGATGGACGGAATCCATGTCTCCGAGCCTCTTTACCGGCAGGTCTCCCATCTTCCCTGTGGAGTGACCTTTACTGAGTGCAGCTCCATCAGTCTCAAGGGGATAGGAGATTACCGGTCGTTCAAGGGAAGGCTTCTGGAAGAGCGGTGCATTGAGATTGATCGCTCCCTCAGCGAGAGAGCACGGCTCCTGTCACGATCACGGGTGGTCATTGGTGCTTATCTTGACAGCCTTCCTGATGAGAGAGAGCGCGGAAGGTGGGAACGTGCCGCGCTCAGGGCTGCATTGAGCTATGGCGGGGTGCTCGCCGAGCTGCCGGACTCGGTCTTCATGCTTGTCTTTCCCCCTCAGGTGAATATTGCCGATCTGCTCTCTGAGCCTGAGCTCAAAGGGCCCCGCCGCTCGGTGGGATTCGGCCCTGTTATGATGGAATGCCCCAAAGGAGGCACCGTTGAAAAAATATGGGGTGCTCCCGCTATGGAGGTGTGCTCCTCGCTGACGGAAACAGGACTTGACCCCGGGGAGACCATCATCCTGGAAAGCCTGCTCCACCATTTTTCACTCCCTGTCATCTCCTATGGAGATTCCCAGGGCCAGGAGGCAGGGCGCCTCTACCGCTTCCGCCCGGGAGAGGGATCCCATAATCCCCCTGCCGGCGGCTGCCGCGCAGGCACCGTGACGCTCTTCCCCGCCGTGAAGCCTGCAGATATTGTTATCGGTCATACCAGGGGCCATGGGAAAAACTTTCCAGAGGGACTCAAGCCTCTTGCCATGGATTCAGGTGCCGGCGATGCCTGCCCGTTTCTTGATAGTGAGGCTGAAGCCCTGCTTGAGGGAGATCGGGGCGTGGGCCTTGCTTTTGCTGCCGCTTACCTCTCCTCACTGGATATGAAAAAGCTTCCGCCGCGTGTTGCGGCACTGGGCACCCTCTCACCTGACGGTTCTTTTACCGCGCCGGATGGCTTCGAAGAGCGGCTTTCCATTCTCTCTTCAGCATGCCCTGCCCCATCGTTGCTGCTTGCCCCTCCAGGGACGCCGGCCCTCCCGGGAGTGCCCGTCAAGGTGATCGCGAATATCAGGGAGCTTCGCCAGTGGCTCGGCTCCCTGGCAGGCGCCGCCTGCCATGAAGAGTTTATCAGCCAGGCCTGGAGGGAGAGGAAGATTGTCCTCGTCACCGCGGGCCCTGCGGGCGGGAGCGTCGAGAGAGAGTCGCTGGAGATTTTATGGAGGAGTGCGGCAGGACTGGAGAACCCTTCGCCAAGCTCCCTGGAAACCGTCGCGGAAATGGCCGAAGAGCTGCTCGGGCGCGGTGGGATGCTTGATTGTTTTGCGAAGTGGAGCGGGAGTCTTGAAGAGAGCTCCCTTGTCGGCCTCGTGAGCAGGCTTGATCCGCCCCTTGTGGTGACGCTCTTTCCCGACAGGCGATGGAAGGAGAGCTTCGCGCATTGCCCGCCGGACCAGGGCGCTTATACGCCGGCACTCCGCGTGGCAGAACTTGCTGGCAGCGTGGAAAAGCCCGAGACCCTGGCCCTCACGGAAGCCGATTCAGAGAAGATGCTCAGGCGCCTGCCAGGCCTCTCGCAATGGCAGAAAGCTTTATCGGAGCACCTTTTTCTGCTGATGTGCACTGACGGCAGCGAGCAGGCGCTGAAAGATTTTATCCGCAGGATCCGCCAGGTATTTCCTCCCGCACCGGAGCAGAAAATTCTCCTGATAAGCCGGGAGGCAGGGGAGGGGGCAGCCTCCTGGTGGGGGCGGCGCGGGGTGATGATAGTGAGGAGGGACCCCGAGGAGCTCTTCTCCTCTCTCCTCATGGCTTGTCGGCAGGGCACACCGGCTGCTTCTGCCCCTCTCAAGGCAAGGGCTTTGCCCTCCAGGCCATACAAGTTCCTGAATTATTTCTGCCCCGAAGACCGATCCATCTTCTTCGGCAGGGAGCAGGAAAGTGAAGCCCTTCTCACCGCTGTCACGACGTCGCCCTGGCTTGTGATCTTCGGCCTCTCCGGCTCAGGGAAGACTTCGCTTCTGAACGCGGGCGTGGCTTCGCGCCTGAAGCGTCCTCATCACATGGTCCTCCGCCTTCGTACCCTCAAAGACCCGCTGGTAACGCTCAGGGAACATCTTGAGGCTCTCGGGATCCCTGTGGTAAGCGGCACTGGCTCATTGAGGCTCATGATGGAAGCCTCCGCCGCCCTGGTTCCAGGCCATGTGGTAATAATCTATGACCAGTTCGAGGAGTTCTTCCTGCGCTGCTCTCCCGGCGAGCGCGCCCTTTTCATAGAGGAAGTCTCCGTTTTCATGGCCCGGCCTCCTCTCCGCTGCCACCTCATAATAGCGCTGCGAGAGGACTTCCTGCCCGAGATGTCGCAGTTTGAGAAGGCTTTTCCCGCTGTCCTGAAAAGCCGCTACCGTGTCCGTCGCCTCACTGTGGAGCAGGCAAGGAGATCACTGATGGGACCTGCGGCCCTCTTCGGCATTGCCGTTGAAGAAAAGCTCGCTGACGAGCTCCTCGTGTGCCTCTTTGAAGACGGTATCGATCCCCCCGAGCTTCAGATCGTCATGGACAGCCTTTACACCGCCCGCGACAAAAAGCGAAGGCTGATATCCATGGAGACATTGCGAGATCTTGGCGGAGTAAAGGCTATTCTCTCGCAGTATATCAATGAGGCGCTCCAGGGAATGGGTCGGGACCAGGAAGCCTGCCGGGGAGTCATGAGGCGAATGATCACAGACCAGGGAACAAAGGCAGTGGTGGCGCTGAAGGACCTCAAGGCGCCAGAGGAGCCGCCGGCAGAGATCGAGCGCCTCATGGCGCTTCTGGTCAATGCCCGCCTGGTCAGGACTTTCAGCGAGGGAGGTGAGAGGCGCTATGAGCTGGCCCATGAGCACATGATAGAAGAAGTGGGCTCATGGGTTTCAGATAAAGAGGTAGTGATCAGGCATGTCTCCACGGTGCTCAGGGCCGAGCTGCTGAACTGGCGGAAGCACGGCAGTGTCGTGGGGCTTGACAGGCTTGCCATAATCCACAGGGAGCGCCATCTTCTCAGGATAGGGGAGCAGGAGCATGGAATGCTCATCATGGCATCAGCCATCCATGGCTATCACCTTGAAGACTGGCTTGAGAAGAGCCAGTGGCGCGGGCAGGGCCTTGCCATCCTTCTCAGGATGCTGGAGGACGGCGAAACCAGGGGTGCCGTCGCCCGCGGGATAATAGAGTGCCTCTTTTACCTGGATATGGGAGCTGGTGAGCTTGAGGTGCTCTTTGCCGCAATGCAGAGGCATGGGAATCCCCATCTTCTTGAGCGCCTCAGGAAGATGGCTGACGGGACCGGGCGGGGGCGCCTCTACGATGAGCTGGCGCTGAGGGTGCACCGCCGCTATTTTGGGAAGCCCGCAATGGCCCTGGTGCAGGGCGGGCCTGCCCTCTTAGGCTCGACGCGCACCGAAAAGGACGCCAGGAAAGCGAAGCTCCGCCCCGACCTCCATCCCATGATAGAGAGCGAGAGTGATCTCCACGAGGCTGAGATTCCCCCTTTCTGTATCGACCGCTGTCTCACGACCAACGAGGAATATGCTGAATATCTCCCGGCCTGTCACTTTCCGCCTGATGAAGGCCGCCACCCTGTCGTGGACGTGAGCTGGTATGATGCCGAGAAGTACGCTGCCTGGATCGGAAAGATGCTTCCCACAGAGGAGCAATGGGAGAAAGCGGCGAGGGGGACGGACGGGCGGCGCTTCCCCTGGGGCGAAGAGTATGACGCTCATCGTGCCAACACTGCGGAATCAGGCCTGAAGAGGACCGTGGAGGTCACAAGCCACCCTGAAGGGGCAAGCCCTTGCGGGTGCCTGGGAATGGTGGGAAACGTCTGGGAGTGGACGTCCACCCCCTGGTCCCCCGGCAGCCCTCTTTTCGCCAAAAAGGGGGGATGTGCCGTGAACTTCATGGCCCTGGCGCAGGCCCCGGGGCGTTACGGTGACCTGCCTTACGTGATATCGCAGTGGATTGGGTTCCGCCTTTGCTGCGAGGCTGAATAGAGCCCGCCGCTCTTACCGGGGCAGCAGGTATTCAGGGGAGGGAATCATGGCTTCAGAATCAGGATCAGGAGCGCTCAGGACGGTCCTCGTCATCGAGTGCCTCCGGCCCGGGGAGAGCCCTCCGATCCTCATAGGGGGGAAAAGCCGCCAGAATTCTGCCGAGAGCTGTATACTGGCCCATGGGGGGCAGGTGCATGGGAAGTGGGAGGGAGACCTCTGGGTTTCCTTTGGAAGCGCCATTGAAGCCGTGAATGCGGCCATAGCCATTCAGCGGGCTTTTGCCGCCCCGGGGCTCGAGCCTCCCATGCCGATTGAGCACAGGCCGCGCATTGGCGCCCATACCGGTGAGATGGCGGCAGCATTTTATGCCGGGCCGGATGATGAGCCTTTCAGAAGCGCCGTGTATCTGAAGAACTGCTGCAGCGGCGGGGCGATTGCCCTTTCGGGCACTCTTCTCTCCGGCCTGGAAGGACGGCATCTCCCCCTGGCCATTCACGAGATGGCGATAGACGATCTTTCGAGCCCTTCGCCGGCCTTCAAGGCATTCCTTGGCATACTTCAGGCCGTGGAGGATTCCTCTTCACGGGGAGCTCAGCCTGGCCGTAAGTGGATTGTCCTGGCGGCGGACCTTGGGGCTCTTGCATCCCAGGCACAGGTGGCATGGGAGCGCGAGGCAATGAGGGTGGCTTCATCTCTCGGGGGGCGCTGGTACAGGGCAAAGGACGGCACCGGCTTTCTCATGGCAGAGGCGGGATCCAAGGCTCTCGATGCAATGCTGCAGGAAAAGCTGGAAGGTCCAAGAGCCGTTCTTGCCGCAGGGGAAGTATTGGTATCTGACCCGGCGGAGAGGGTGACGATCCTGTCCGGAAAGACCGTTGAGCATTGCCTCGGTGCTCTGAGATGCGGCGGGGAGAAGCCTCTCCTCATCGCCACGGAAGAGGCAGTGAGCATGGCAGGCTCCCGCCGCTCGTGGGAGCCATACGGGAGGCTTGGCTATGAAGGCCCCCTGCTATATAAAAGCGTGCCGGGCCCTCCATTCCCCTTCTACGGCATCCCTCAGCGGATTACTGCGACAGGCAGGCATGGCCTGGTGGACTTCATCACAGGCGCCGGGCGGGGCCTTGTGCCTGCCGCCGGCAGCGTGATGTCAAGGATTCACCGCCTCGTTGCGGAGGCTGATCCCGTCTGGAAATCTCTTTATCCAGTGCTCTCACCTTCCCAGGCTGAGCTTCTTGAAGGCGATGATGGCTGCGGTCTTGCAGTGCTGCTTGGCTTCCTTGCCGCGGGGAGCGGGAGCGGCTTTGATTTCAATGTTGCTGCGGCAGGAGCTGTGGAAGACGAGGGTGCAATCGGCGCCGGCCACCACCTGGAATCCTCTCTGCCAGGCTTTTGCCTTGTTGCTCCTCCAGGCATTATGAAAGGTGAAGTGAGCATCGGGAGTGTCCATGAGGCGCTCCTGTGGGTACAATCGCTCAGGCAGGAGGCTGTCAACCGGTCCCTGGCAGAGGCCAGCACCGCTGGAAAGCTGGTGGTCATTATCAGCGGGCCTTTCGGCGGTGCCGATGAGGCTCCGTCCCTGGCCGGGGCTCTTGAAGAAGCCCTGGGGATTGACCCTCAGGGGAAGGATATAGCCGGGCTTGCCGAGGAAATGGAAGCGGGACCGGGCAGAGATGCGCTCCTGTGCGTTTTTAATCAATGGTGCTCGTCCCTGGAGGCTTCGCCATTGCCTTCAAAGCTCTCCTCCCTCAGGCCGGCGAGGACAATCTCCCTTTTCCCCGATCCGCGGCTTGAGGGGAGCTCTGTGAAAGCCCTGGGAGGATCTGTGTCTCAGCCTGTACTGAGCGAGGCGGGCTTTGAGAAGATCCTGTCCGGCCTCTTCAGGATGGGAGATCGCCATGGCGAGCTAATGGCCACTCACCCGGTTCTCCTGTGCAGCCATCCTCTCACCGATATGATCCTTCGAATATTTATAAAGTTTATGCGCCAGGAAGTAAGCGCAGGTCCCACTATGCCCATGGCATTGGTATGCCCCGGGATAACGGCGGTGGCGAGGCATTACTGGGAGCGCCGCGGAGTGAGAGTTCTCGAAGGGAGCGCCGTAGAAGTCCTGGATAAGGTTGCCTGTGCCGCCGGCACCATGCCATCGGTTTCAGAGGAGCCTCGAGCCCTGGCGGAGAGCATTGCTGCGCCGTATAAATTTCTTGAGTCTTTTGAGGAGCAGGACCGCTCCATCTTCTTTGGCCGTGATGGGGAAGTCCCCCAGGTGCGGGAGAGAATACTCTCCCACGCTGTCACTGTCGTCTATGGCCGCTCCGGCGTGGGAAAGACATCGCTTCTCAAGGCAGGCGTTCTCCCCTCTCTTCCCCCCCCGCAGAACCTGAGCATCGTTATCCGATGCATTGATGACCCCCTTGCCGCAATTAACAGGAGCCTTTCCCAGTGCCTTCTCACCGGCGCCGGGGAGGCATCTCTTCCCGATCTCGCAGGCCGGCTCCTGGCGCACCTCTCGGGCAGCCTGATCATCCTTATAGACCAGTTCGAGGAATTTTTCGTGCGCCTGACCCGGGAACACCAGAGGCGCTTCTGCGAGGAGATCGCCCTGGCAATCGCGTCAGTGCCCTCCCGTCTCCATGTGATCTTTTCCCTGCGGGAGGATTTTCTTGCCTCCATGGCAGACCTGGAGCCCTGGCTTCCCGGGGTACTGGACAACCGTTACCGCCTTGGTGCACTCAGTGACGAGCAGGCCCGCCTTGCCATCGAGGGGCCCGCCGGGCTGTTCGACGTCTCTGTCGAGAAGGAGCTTGCCGATACGCTCATCAATGAGCTCAGGGGAGAGGGCGTTGATCCACCTGAGCTTCAGATTGTCCTTGACAGGCTTTATGCCTCCCGCAACGTCAGAAGCCGCTCCATGACGATGGAAAGCTACCGGGCTCTCGGCGGGGTGAGCTCCATTCTTGTCGATTACCTGCGAAGGACTATTGCCGATGATATGAGAGATATCACCGGCAATCTTCCCCGCAGGCTCATGGGAGCAATGGTAACCGATCACGGCACGAAGGCCGTCGTCACCATCGCGGACATCGCCTGCCGTGTGGGCGTCCCCGAGTCCGACGCAGCCTCGATGATGGAGCGCTTCGTGCAGGCCCGCATTGTCCGGAGCCTCTCCGATGAGGAAGGGCAGACTCTGTACGAGCTTGTCCATGAATACCTGCTCTCTGAGATCAGGAGCTGGGCCACCGAGGAAGACCTCGAGGTGCGCCACGGGGAGCTCATTGTCCGCTCAGAGCTTGAAAGCTGGCAGCACTTCGGGAGCCTCATAAGCCCTGACCGCCTCGATCTGCTCTACAAGGTGCGCCTCTGCCTTTCCCTCAGCGCCGATGAGCTTGCGCTGGTAGTTCGCGCCAGCGCTATCCACCAGCGCCCCATTGAGGGCTGGACGCACCATGCCCTGTTCCATGAGGCAGGGGTGCCCGTGCTGCTTGAGATGCTTGATGATCCCTCTCTCGATGGCTTTATAAAGAGGGCGGTCATAGAGTCCTTATTTCCCCTTGCCATAAGCGGGGAAGCCCTGGAAAAAATCCTGGAGGCTGCTGAATCGGTAGGCCACCCGGCACTGATGGCCAAGCTCAGGGAATCTGAAGTCGCCGGAAGCCGCACGGTCCTTATTGACGAGATGAATGCCCGCGTAAAGAGGCGTTTTACCGGCCCCCGCAGGATGGCGAAGGTAGAGGCGGGGCCCTTCCTGTTCGGCTCTACGCGTGAGAACAGGGAGCTTCGCAAGAAGCTTCTCGGGGCCCACCTCCATCACTCCATAGACCACGAGGCCGATATTGGCGAAGAGTGGCTCGAGACTTTTTATATAGACCTCTGCCCTGTGACCAACGAGGAGTACGCCGAGTTCAGGCCGGGGCACCTTCAGCGCTATCCTCCCGGGCAGGACCGTTATCCCGTGACGCGCCTGAGCTGGCATGACGCCAGGGACTATGCGGCATGGCTCGGCAAGGAGCTGCCCTCGGCGCAGCAATGGGAAAAGGCAGCCCGCGGCCCCGAAGGCCGCCTCTTTCCATGGGGAAACGAGTTCTCACCGGCGCTGTTGAACTCTGCAGAGTCAGGGCTCGCCTCTACGACGCCGGTAGGTATGTACCCGCAAGGTGCGAGCCCATACGGGTGTCTTGACATGGCAGGAAACGTGTGGGAGTGGACCTGCAGCGAGTATGAGGGAAAGGGCCCCCTGAAAGTGCAGAAAGGGGGTAGCTTCGCCGATTATGAGCCGCAGCAGCAGGCTTCGTCGCTCCAGGACGGCCATCCCGATTTTATTATACTGCTGGTCGGCTTCCGGACTGTCTCCACAGGAAATATGGCAGGACAGGGGCACTTCATGCTATAATTCACCATAGGGCCCAATTTCTCAGGAAAGGGAGGCCTTGCCATCAGGGAGCTTTCGCTTATTATATATTTTACCGTCACAGGACTCATCCAGGAGCTTTTTCTCTTTATCTACGAGTCCCTGCTCTTCGGGGGAAAGCTCTGGTGGTGGAGGCTCAATTTCTGCTATTTCATTGAATATTTCTGGGGGATTCACTGGATTGTCCGGCGCGAGGCAAAGAAGCTTCCCGGCGACGAGGTGAGCTACACATGCGGCGAGACGCCGCCAAGTACCCTGAGGGCCGTGCTTCGCGCCCTCACCCTCCGGGAGGGTGACGAGTTCGTGGACCTGGGATGCGGCAGAGGGCAGACCATCTTTTTCTCCCGCCTTCTCTTCGGTCTCAAGGCAAGGGGCTATGATCTCGTGGCGCCCTTCATCCTGAAGGCCAGGCTTATCAACTGCTTCCTCAGGCTGAGCGACGTGGATTTTTTCTGCCAGTCCCTCACCATGGCGGACCTTCACCTCGCGCGGGTAATCTACCTCGTCTCCACGACCTTCAGCGACGAGTTAATGAAAGAGGTGATGGAAAAGCTCCGGGAGGCCCCTGCCGGCGCTTACGTCGTGTCGGTGTCGCGCCCCCTGGAGGAAGAGTTTCTTGAGCGCTTCAGGAAGGAATACCTTCTCTTCACGTGGGGTCATGCGCCGGTCTATTACTACACCAGGAAGGGAGAGCCCGGCCCTTTACCAGATGAGGGCCTTATCTCGGCTCAATCCCGACGGTGATCTGAATTACTGCACTGCCGGGACGATCCCTCCAGGAGCTTTCCTGTTTGACATGAGAGCGGACCCATATTATAATTTATGTGCAGGTGAAGAAATTCCAGAGAGACGGTTCCGGGAGGCACCATGGAAATAAGGCCCTCAGAGATAAGAACCCCCCAGTCGGTCCGGATTGAACAGGCAGCGAGACCGGACCTTCAGGATTCGCCACCGGAAGCTCCGGCTCAGGGCTGCCTCAATGACCGCCTCGCGCCATCTCCGCCCCCGCCCATGGACCTGGCGAGGGCTTCTGCGCTCATTTCCGAGACCACGGGAAAAATGGAGGAGCTCTGGAGGGAGAAGCCTTCGAAGTGGATTGACAACATCACGATAAATGACGAGGGAACTCTCTTTGCCGAAGGCGCCGGTGAGACCTGCCTGATCTCCGCCGACGGCTCGGCGAAAGGGAAGATAAGCGGCTACAGCGGCTGTGTCAACGGACTCGCCCCGGGTCCCGGCAACACCCTCTTTGTGGCGACGAACCAGGGCGACCCTGACGGCATCTTTGCCTTTGACGGAACCACCGGCAGGGAAAAATGGCACCGCGACGCCAAGGGAGATACTTTTTTCGGCGGCGTCACCCCTTCGCCTGACGGCACGCTTTTTGCCTCGATTACCCCCTATCAGGGAAGCTCCGCGGAAGACCGCCTTGTGGCCCTTGACGGGGGGAGCGGAGAGACGGCCTGGCAGTTCAGAGCGGGCGGGAGAATACAGGGAAAACCCCTGCTTGGTCCCGAAAACACGGTGATTTTGGGCTCCCATGATCACAAGCTTTATTCCCTTGACCGGAAGACAGGAAAAAAGCGCTGGGATTTCGATTCCGGCGGGCCCATCGCCTGCGGTATAATACACGGTCCCGACGGCACCATAATCGGCATCACCAGGGAGGGCAGTCTCTTTGCTGTTGACGGCGTGAGCGGCGCCGGGAAATGGGCTGTCCCGACAGGGGAGAAGGGATACACGTCAGGTGCGCCGGCCTGCAGCGCCGACGGCACAGTCTTCGTCATCACCCCCGATACCGAAGGGGTGCTGAAAGCCTTTGACGGCAGGACAGGGGCGCTCCGCTGGGAGGACCGCAGAGAGAAGTGGGTCAAGGCCTCGCTGGTGGCTGACGGTGAAGGCACCCTCTACGTGGGCTGCAAGGACAGCGAGAAGGTGATCCTCTATGACGGCGCCACCGGCAGGGTGAAAGAGGAGATCAAGGTGGGAGAGCAGGTTGACGCCCTCGCTTACGATGATGAGAGAAAAGTGCTTTACTGCGGCACTTCCGACGGCTCTGTCATTGCCTTCTCAAGGCCCGGAGCAGGAGAGCCCGCAGAGAATGTCACCGCGGAAGCACCGGGGAATGGCAGGCCGGAACTGCAGGACGAGGAGGATTTTATCGTCATAGACAGCCTCAGGCTCCCCAAGAAAAAGCAGGGCCTGTGAAAGAACACATACTCGCCCGGGGAGAAATCCTCAAGGAGCGCTACCGTATAGAGAGTGTCATCGGAAGAGGCGCTTACGGCGTTGTGTACCTCGCCGGCGATCTCCATGTCGCCGGCGCTGCCTGGGCCGTGAAGGAGATGTGGGAGGGAGCCCTCAGCGGCGATGAGC
The DNA here is from genome assembly GCA_031082125.1 of Candidatus Eremiobacterota bacterium. NCBI lineage: Bacteria > Bacillati > Vulcanimicrobiota > Vulcanimicrobiota bacterium. The sequence continues at coordinate 125,759 of JAVHLM010000018.1, read as the reverse complement.
GTGCCGAAGCGCTTGAGCTCTTTGAAAAGGAAGCTTCCCTTCTCTCCGAGCTTAACCATACGGGAATCCCCAAGGTCGTTGATCACTTTTCACTTGGCATGCGCCATTACATGGTGATGGAGTACATAGAAGGCGCCACCATCGACAAGGTGGCAGAGAGGCCTGACCCAAAGACCGCGGCGGGATGGGCGATAAAAATCTGTGACATTCTCGAGTACCTCCACGGCCATGAACCCTCGCCGGTGATATTCAGAGACCTCAAGCCTTCCAATATCCTTATGACCCCCCGGGGCAGGCTCTCTCTCATTGACTTCGGCATCGCGCGCCTCTTCAATCCCGGCAAGACGAAGGATACCCATGTCATGGGGACTCCCGGCTTTTCGCCGCCCGAGCAGTACGGCACGGGCCAGTCCGACACCCGCAGCGACATATACTCACTTGGAGCGACCTTATACAGTCTGCTCTCCGGCGAGGACGTGGCGCAGTTCAGGTTTTCCTTCCCGCCCCTCTCGAAGTACAATCCCGCCGTGACCCCTGCCCTTGAAGCCATCGTGGGGAAATGCCTTGCCGCCAACCCTGGAGACAGATACCAGTCGGTAAGGGAATTGAGGGATCACCTGAAAGCCTTTGAGGAGGGGAAGGCCTCTCTGCCGCCTCCCGCCGTGACCCGGTCGCTGGCTTCCCCATCCCCTGCGAAGCACTCCAGTCTGCCGCCTGTGCTCTGGATCTGGATTCTATATTTTGCAGTATTGTTTTTAAAGAGTCATGATTATGAGATGCTGATCTATGCTCTCCTTGGCCTTATGGTCATTTTCCTGGCCTCCCTCTTGCTGATAGTAGTCAGTTATGCGACAGGAAAAAGCACTCTTCGGAACGGTACCCTGGTAAGCCTTTTGCTCGCAGGGGTCTTTATAGTCCTCATCCCTAATTTTGTGAGGGCCACGGGGTCCCATGGAGGTCAGCTCACGGCCTGCAAGAGCAACCTGAAGAACCTGGGCACCGCGATGGAGATGTATTCGACGGACAACGCGGGGCGCTACCCTCCGGCTCTTTCCTTTGTGACGCCAAATTATCTTAAAGTAATTCCCACATGCGCTTCAGCAGGGGAGAGCACCTACCGCTATATCTATACCGTCATTCCTGATACCTATACATTGTGGTGCTCGGGAAGCTTTCATAAAAGTGTGACAAATAAACAGGACTTTCCCCAGTATGACTCCGTTCAGGGACTTATAGAATAGAGGTTTTCACGACGCTCCCCGGGGGTGAGGATTTTCTGCAGGGCGCCCATGCTCAGAAAGCTGGGAGATAAAGAGGGCATTCGCCGCGAAATAGCCGAGGGTGGTGAGCTTGTGGAAGCTCTCGGCATTGTAGTTGCCTTCCTTTTTCGTCCCCACGTATATGATTCCCACAAGATCGTTTCTGACCACCAGGGGAATGCACATGATGGATTTTTCATCCCTGAAAAACCTCCGTGAGAGCTCATCGTCACCAACCTCGGCAATGAGAAGGGGCTCCTTGCCCTCCAGGACCTTGGTGAGGGGCTCATCGGGGCATTCAAGCAGGCGGGAGAGCACAAAGGTCTCCCTGTAAGGTGAGATTATCCTCCGTAAGGAAGGCTTCTCCTTCTCTACTGAGAGGATGATGCAGGAATCATAATCAATGAGCTTTCTTATTATGGAGAGCATGATATCATAAGCCTTCTCATGGTTGAAGCGCCCGCTGAACTGCTGGTTCATCTCGTAAAAAATCGTGAGCTCATCGACTTTCTGCTTCAGGTCCTTGTTCAGGAGCCTGTTCAGGCCTTCCTCAGTCTGGAGCCTCTTGTCCAGATCCTGGATGAGCGCCTCACGCTCCACCTGGTTCTTCAGGATGTGGCTTCTGGTGAGAAAGTCAAGGGCCGGCCTCAAAGCGAGAAGGGGAGGAAGCATGACGAGAATGCTCCATGGAATGGCGGCGCATATGAGGTAAAAGGATGCCGTGAGAAGGCTTAATGGTGCTGCCAGGAGATTAAGGGCAATGAGCTTGCCCCTCGTGGCCAGCCAGGCTTTTCCCTGATCCTCCTCGAGCAGGCCCTTTGCAAGCAGTCCCGTCCCATAGAATAAGAGAGCGTATACAATGAGCGCGCCGGCGAGAGGAACAAGAATCCCCGGGGCAATGGTGTCCTGGCTCCCATGGAGCCTGCTGAAGGCAAAGGAGACCGCCATTATGATAAAAATCCCCGATGAGAGGTCAAAGATGCGATGCCAGGAAGGCTGGCGGTTCCTCACGATGGTGAGGACGGTGAGGGATATAAGGGCAATGGCCACGGTAAGTGAGGGATTCCCGAGAATGATGAGCGAGGTAAGGTAGAGGGGAAGGGAGGGGCTCGCATAGCCGAGGGAGAGTACTTCCACGGCCAGCAGCTCCAGGAGCACTGCGGAAGCGGTGAGGATAAGGACAATCCCCGCAGTCCCCCCGATAAGCTTTATCCCGGCGAGGTAAAGCAGCAGAATGACGGCCGCAAGTATGCCAAGAGAGAGGACGGCGGTCCTTGACCTGTACGTCTCTTCTTCTTCTTTTCTCCAGGGCGGCAGGCTCTTTTTTTTATCCTTTTTCAAGGCCGTCGTTCACCCCCATTTAGACCTTTGACACCAGGCGGATATTTCCTTTCTGATTCGTTGCGTCTCAAAGGGCTTGAGGAGGCCGCCACGGGGAAATCCTCCCCTGTCCCTGCTGATGCAGAATAGAGGAATTGCCTTGTGATGATGTAGTATTCTTCCAGAGGGGGATAATCCCCCCTCAGGAGCAAAGCATGGCTATAAATGAGAAATTCAGGCTGCTCACCTCCCAGATAGACATCACCACCTTTGAGGGCTTTGTCCAGGTCGCCTTACGGCTCGGGGCAAGCGACATCCATTTTGAGCCCATGGAGCATGACCTGAGGGTGAGGGTGCGAATTGACGGTGAGCTCGAGGAGGTGGCGAGAATGAACCACTCCGCCTCGTCGTCGAAGCCCCATCCCATCATCGTCCAGATTAAGGCCCGCAGCGAGCTGAACCTCAAGTCAAGGGTCCCGGAAGACGGCAGGTGCGAGATATGGGCTGACGATGCCCTCCTCAGCATCAGGGTATCAACGATACCCCAGGTCTTTGGCGAGAAGATTGTCGTGCGCCTCTTCGACAAGTCAAAGGTGGCAGAGCTTCACTGCCTGGGCTTCCGGGACCATAACCTTGGCCTCCTCAAGCAGATGGTGGAGAAGAACTCAGGGATAGTCCTTGTCACGGGCCCCACGGGCTCAGGCAAAACCACGACTCTATACACCATACTCAACTATCTGAACAACCCGCACAGGAACCTCATTACCGTCGAGGACCCCGTGGAATACTTCCTCCCGGGGATCAACCAGATACAGGTCGATCCCAAGGGCGGCGTGACCTTCGACACGGCGCTGAGGGCCATCCTGAGACAGGACCCCGATATACTCATGGTAGGCGAGATCAGGGACAGGGAAACGGCTGATATCGCATTCCACGCTGCTCTTACAGGCCACCTGGTCCTGTCAACAGTCCACGCCAATGACACTATCGGCGCTATTATGAGGGTTTTTGACCTTGGGGTGCCTACGGTCCTCGCGGCGCAGGCGATGAACGGCATCATATCCCAGCGGCTCGTAAGCCATCTCTGCCCGAAGTGCCGGGTCTGCAGCGTCCACCCTCCCCTTGACGGCATTCTGACCTATGAGCCGAAAGGGTGTGATTTCTGTCACTCCACCGGCGTGAGGGGCAGGCAGGGAGTCCAGGAGCTGCTTGTATTCAGTGATACTTTCAGAAAGATTATGAGCAGCACCTTCAACAGCGAGGAGCTTCTCATGATAGCCCTCAAGGAAGGCATGGAGACCCTGAAGCAGGATGCCCTCGTGAAGACAACCGAGGGCTCCATAAGCTACCGTGACGCACTGGCGATAACTGATGAGTCCCTTGACAGGATCATGCCTCTGATGAAGATTGCCTTCCCTGTGGATGCTGATTTCTAGCACCTGCACCCCATGGCGCTCATTGTGAAAGGACTTTTATGGCCTACAGGATGATGCTCAGGACCGTGATTGCCTTTGTGCTGGTGGCAATTGTGGCAGGCGGCGCCGTGGAAGCGCAGGAGCTCAAGATGGTGAAGCTTTCCTATGCCAGGGCCGCAGACCTCCTTCCCGTGGTGAAGTCCTTTCTCTCAAAGGACGGCATGATTATCGTCGATGAGAGGCTCAACGCCTTCATGATCAAGGATAATCCCGAGAGCCTCGCCAAGGTGCTTGGCATCATCTCGGCGCTGGATGTGAAGACGCCGATGGTCTCCCTGGAAGTGTCGTTCAGCGGGAGCGGCTCGAGAAGCCTGAGTGGCGTCGATCTCTCTATTTATGCCAGGTCAGCAGACAAGGGAACTGCCGCCGTCGTAACCGGCAGCGAACTGCAGAGCCAGGCGCAGTACAGCAGCACCGGCACCTACATGGTGATGGCCACCTCAGGGACGCCGACAAAGCTGCTTTTTTCCGAGACAGTCCCCGTTGCGATTTACCGCCCGCTTTATGACTATGCCGTAAGGAACGGCTACCTGGCTCAGTCCATGGTGATAGAAAACGTGCAGTCGGGGTTCTTCGCCATTCCCCGAGTGGGCGCCGGGGATATCATCACCCTCGACATAATGCCGGGCTTCAGCTGCAGGAGCCAGGGGAATCCCCTCCTCGTGAGGTTCACGGCGGCCCAGACTTCAGTGTGCCTGAAGGACGGGCAGCCGATGACCATAGGCCTGGTATCGGGGAAAGAGCAGGCCCTTACCGACGCGATTTTCGGGAGCCTGGGGATGGCGGGCTCCAGCGATTTTTCCATAACGGTCACTGCGAGGATAGTGGACCGCTGAGATAATAAAAGGAGGAACGATAATGGCGATCAGGACAAAAACAGGGCTCGAGGAAGTAAAGGCCGTATACGGAGGCCCCGAGGGGGTGCTCTGGAAGCTTATCATGGGCGAGCAGATTCACCTCGGGGGGTTCCAGTCCTCGATGGACCTTGCGGAGCGTGCGGGGATCCAGAGCGGCATGAGGGGCATCGATCTCTGCTGCTGCAACGGCGCCGGCATGAGATTCCTCGTGAGGTTCCGCGGCGTTTCCACCATGCTCGGTGTTGACGCCACGCCACAGATGGTAGAGCTCGGGAAGCGCCTCTGCGAGGAGGAGGGCATGTCGGAGAAAATAACCTTTCATCTTTCAGACTGCACCTCGAGCGGCCTGCCAGGGCAGATGGCCGATTTCATCTGGGGAGAGGATGCATGGTGCTATGTCGTTGACAAGGCAAAGCTCATCTCCGAAGCGGCGCGGATGGTGGAGCCGGGGGGGATCATCGCCTTCACCGACTGGGTCGAGGGGAAGCCGGGGCTCACGGACAAAGAAGCCGAGCGTTATTTTGCCTTTATGAAATTCCCCAATGTGGAGAGCCTTGAAGGGTATGGGAAGCTTCTTGAAAAGAGCGGATGCGAGGTCGTCACTGCTCTCGATACGGGCCGCTTTGCTCCCTGTGTCGATCTCTACATCCAGATGCTGAGCAGGCAGCTCACCTATGACGCCCTCAAGATCATCTCCTTCAACAAGGGAATGATGGAGTTCCTCGCCGGCGAGATGGCTTTCATGAAAACCCTCACCGACTCGGGAAAGATTGCCCAGGGCCTTATAGTCGCCAGAAAGAAGTAGATGGAAAGAGCGGTTCTTTTCTCCTGTGCCTTTGTGCCTGTCGAATGGATAGAAGCCCATGGATTCACTCCACGGAAGGTGATACCCGGGCAAGGCAATGATCACTCACTCCCGGGAGCCGCCATGGGGCTCTGTCCCTATGCGGGCGCCTTTGCACGCGAAGCATGCGCCTCCGGCGATGCTTCCGCGATCATTGTCACGACGCTCTGCGACCAGATGCGCCGCATTTCCGAGGTAATCGGCGAAACTGCAGGAGTGCCCCTGTTCCTGATGAATGTGCCTTCCACGTGGGAGCAGGAAGGGGCCCGCGCCCTCTACCGTGTTGAGCTGGCGAGGCTTGGCGCGTTCCTGGAGGACCTGGGCGGAAGGGCGCCCTCCCAGAAGGCCCTTGCTGAAGTGATGATCCAGTATGAGAAAGGGCGGGCAGGCCCCTCCCCCAGTCCGCGCCAGGGAGTAAGGCTTGCAATAACAGGCGGCCCCGCCTCGCATTTTCACCGGTCATTCTATCACTATGTCGAGGGGAAGGGCGGCACCGTCGTGCTTGACGCCACTGACAGCGGCGAGCGGAGCTTCCCCGGACCTTATGACAGGAGCCTCTTGGAGCGCTCTCCCTTTGAAGCGATGGCCGATGCCTATTTCGGCACCATCACCCACCCCGCAAGAAGGCCGAACAGGGAGCTTTACCGCTGGCTTGAGCGGGAGCTTCACCGCCGGGCTGTGGAAGGCATCGTGCTGCTGAGGTACCTCTGGTGCGATCTGTGGCATGCCGAGGCTGCCGTGATGAGGGAGCGCTTCTCAGTGCCCCTTCTGGATATTGACATTGAGGGCTGCGGCTCACCGGGAGATGTCCTCGATGCAAGGACATCTCAGCGGCTTTGTGCCTTCCTGGAGATGCTGAAATGAGCGATAAACCCGATCAGATAACCCTCGAAGGCTGGGACAGCCGCTACGAAGAGCTCCTGCGCAAGGGGCTTGCCGAACCCTGGTACGGCGGTCCTCTCAGGCGCCATGCGCAAGAGGGCGATCTCAGGCTCTGCATGATGGAGTTTGACAACTCGGCGGCGGCCCTTCGGCTATGGAATTTCCTTCTCACCGAGGAGGAGCGCCTTCACCGCGCGAGAGGTGAGGGAAAGAAAATTGTGGGAGTCATGAAGGACCTGGGGACCATCCCCGTGATGGCCTATTCCCTCCCTGATACGGTGGCCTTCTATCCCGACGGCGCATGGTGGATTCCCTGCATAAAGCAGATGAAGACCGACATGCTCACTGTCGCAGACAGCCTTGGCATTGATGATTCATTCTGCCCCGTGAGGGCAATGGTGGGGGCTTTTCTGACGGGAAAGCACTTCCCCTTGCCCGATCTTCTCACATGCAGCGTGGGCGCTACCTGCGATGATTTTTCCGCGATTGCCTCCCGCCTTGAAAGCATGGGCTTCCCTGTACTGTGGTGGGAGATTCCTCACCGCCGCGAGCCTTCTGCCGGGGAGCCCTCATTATCCCGCCCGGAAGGGAAGAGGGTGGCGAAAGCCCACCTGGATTTTGTGCGATCAGAGCTTGAGCGGGTCAAGGCCGCCCTGGAAAGCCTTGCGGGATCGAGGCTCACCGAAAAGCTCATGACTTCGGGTATCAGGAAGGCCAATGCCATCAGGAGGCTTCTTGATGAGCTCCGCTTCCTGGTATTCACTGCCCGGAAGTGCCCCCTTCCCTCGCTGGAGCTCCTCATCGCCGAGATGCTCGCCATTCATTTCTGCTCCGACAGGGAGGAGACGGCCCATGTCCTCAGGGACCTGCTGAGGGAAGTAAAAAGACGGGTGAAGGCCGGGGAAGGAACAGGAAGGGCCGATGCGGCCCGTGTCTTCTGGGTGAATCCCGTGGCCGACCTGCGGGCCATGAACCTCATGGAGAAATGCGGAGCCAGGATCTGCGGCACCGATTATCTTTTTTTCCACGCCCTCGATGAAATACCTGAAGATATGCCGCCCATGGAGGCCCTTGCTTTCATGGCCCTCATGGACCCCATGGTGGGGACCGCTTCAGAGAGGGCCCTGAGGATCCTGCATGAGATGAAGAAATACGGTGCCGAGGGGCTGGTCATCTCAAGAATTCCCGGGGCGAGCCACTGCGCTACCGAGGGGGCCATCATACGGTCCATTGTGCAGAAGGAAGGGAATTACCCCGTCGTGGAGATTGAAGTGCCGCCCCTGTCGGATTCCCTCGCCCCGGCCCTTCATACGAGCCTTGAAGCCCTCGTGGAGATGATATGGAGGAGAAGGCAGGACTGATCCGGCCTTCTCCTTTCTGACAGGAGCCTTTCGAAAAGGGCGCAGTATGCCTCGACGCGCCGATCCCACCCATGCTCTGCGGCCATCATCCTCATCACCTCATTGCGCCTTTCCCGCGGCGGCTCCTTTATGAGAGAGAGGGCTTTCTCCACGAGATCGCCCGCACTGCCGTAGCGGAACACGAAGCCGTAGCATGCCGACAGGACGAGTCTGTTGTTCACGATCCGCTCCTCGGAGATGACAGGGAGCCCCCCGCGAAGGTAGCTGATAATCTTGGAGATGTCATTGTCAAAGGGCCAGGGCCCCGCTGCGAGAGCAAGGCCCCCATGGGCGAAGGCGAGGTAATCCCAGAGGCGCTCTTCAGGCACTTCGCCGTGGCAGGTGATTTTATGGCTCAAGGGAATTGCCATACCGCCTCCGTACATGGCGCTCTTGTTTTCCCCCACGAAGTGAATGGCCGTGCCGCCCGGAAGAAGATCCGCCGCCTCGTTGAGCAGCTCTGCCATCCGCGGCGCGCAGATGCTCCCCGCGAAGAGGATTACTTTTTCATCGGGAGGGTAAGGGCTTTTTCCGGGGGGAGGTAATTCAGGCGGGCATCCCGTGGGGATGAGCGTCACGGGGAGCATCTCACCGTATCGTTCCCGCCATCGCAGCTCATTCTCCCTGTTATTGAGCACCAGGTGCGCCGCTTTTTCAGCGATAAGCTCCTGGCATTCAAGGAGCTCAGCCCTGCCGCCCTCGTCCCGCTCAGGGAGCTTTTCGTCAACCACCCTCACGATTCTCGCCACTACGGGCACATCAATGGCAAGGGCGTATCTTATCGAGGGATGATAACAGGTCTTGACGATATCGTAACGCCCCCCTTCCAGGGCCCCCAGGGGCTTTGCCCTCACTGTCCCCCCGAAGAGAAGTGTCTCTTTTTCCAAGGGTGCAATGATGTCCGTCTCGATGCCCTTTTCATAAAAGCCCGTGGTAAGGGCCCTGAGGCGGATTATGTCGATTCTCGAGAGGGGGCTGTCGGGGTTCCTGTGAAAGATCACTGCGAGGCGCATAGGAGGCTATTCTCCGGGAGCAGGGCTATCACCTTTCTTTCACCGCCCGCCGCCAGCGGAAGCAGGAGTGAAGGCTGCCGCGATGAACTCTCCCTGGAGAGGTCCCGGCAGAAATTCCATGAAGAAAAAGGTCTGCATCATCACTCCCCGTTATCCTCCCTTCGAGTGGGGCGGCCTCGCTCTCACCGTGTCCCGCGTGGCCCGCTATGCCCGTCACGGCGGCTATGATGTCCATGTGGCCCGCCTTGTGAGGGGCGGCACCCCCCTTGTGTTTCTCGATGAGAGCAGGAGAACTGAGGTGGTCGAGGGGATCACCGTTCATACCATCGAGGCGGGAAGCGACCGTGAGCCTCCCGGGGGATGGAAGCCCGGCGACTGCCGCCACACCCTCATGCTCATGATGTACCACGATTCCCTTGAGCTTCTTCACCGCCAAGAGCGCTTCGATCTGATCCACTCCTTTTTCCTTTTCCCCGCGGGGTACGTGGGAGGGCTTATGGCACGGTCCCAGGGCATTCCCTCGGTGGTGACCCTTGTGGGGAATGACGTGCACCGCCACATTTTTTCTCCTGAAAAAATCGCCGCGCTGAGATGCGCCCTTGAATGGGCTCACACCGTCGTGGCCCTCTCTTCCCGTCTTCTCTCCCTGGCCGGAACCCTTGCCCCCCTTGGGGGGAAAAGCCGCGTTATCCATAATTCTGTCGAGATCCCCGCGGAGCAGTGGTCTCCCTCGGCCCGTTACGGGAAGCCCTTCCGCATAGGAGCGGCGGGTATCTTCAAGTATGCCAAGGGCCTCCCTTATCTTTTCAGGGCCCTTTCCCTGATGAGGGAGAGGGCTGAAGTCACCCTTGAGCTCGCAGGGACCGTGCGGCCCGACGAGCTTCCTGTGTATGAGGAGGCGCTGCGGCGCACCGGGACAGCCTCGCTGGTGAAGGCTCCTGTCCCTCTCAAAAGGGAAGAGATGGCTCCCTGGCTCACTGCACTCGATGCATTCGTGCTCCCCTCGCTCTCTGAAGGCTGCCCCAACGTGCTCATGGAGGCCATGGCCTGCGGTGTTCCCTCGGTGGCCACTGAAGCGGGCTGCAACAGCGAGCTCATTGAAGACGGGCGCTCAGGCCTGCTGGTCCCCAGCGGTGATGGCCCGGCGCTTGCCGGCGCCCTGGCAAGGCTCCGTGAAGACCCTGAAATGGCGGAGAAACTGGGCCGCGGCGGCCGCGAAAGGATGAGGGCCTTCACTGCCGGGAAGGAAGCGGCGCAATGGATGGAGGTTTATCATGGGCTCTGTCCCCACGAATAAGGGAGAAAACAGGATTGCCTATCCTCCCGATCACTGGATCCGCTCCGGCGATGCCGCCGGGGCCCTCGCCTTCTATCTCGAGCAGCAGAAGAAGCCTTACAGCAGGGTGAAGACAGCTTTTATAAGGGAGCTCCTGGGCCCTCTTGAGGGGAAGCGTGTTCTTGACTTCGGGTGCGGCGGGGGAGTGTTCGCTATCTACAGCGCCCGATCAGGGGCACGGAGCACCGTGGCCGTTGACGCCCAGGCAGAAACCCTTCAGATTGCCCGCCTTCACGCTTCCAGGGAAGGGGTGGAGCGGGCCCTCCAGTTCATTGAAGGCGATTCCCTTGTCCCTGTGAAGGATCAGGAGAAGTTCGACGCCGTGGTAATGAAGGATGTGCTGGAGCATGTCATTGATGACAGGGCCCTGCTCTCAGATGCCGCGGGAATCCTGGCGCCGGGGGGGAGCCTTGTGATTGCGACGCAGAACAGCTTCTCCCTCAACTGGCTTATTGAAGGCTCTTACAGGCGGCTTGTGGAGAAGAACCGCGCCTGGTGCGGCTGGGACCCCACCCATGTGAGGTTCTACACTCCCTGGAGCCTCATGGGAAAACTTGGTGATGCAGGGCTTGCCGTCAACGCATGGAGGAGCGCCTGGATCATCCCCTACCGTTGGCCTCCTTGGGCTGAAAAGCCGCCCCTCACACTTGAGGGCTTCTCGGCCTTCGACGGCGTGGCAGGCAGAGTTTTCCCTTTCAGCATCGCCGGGTGGAATATCATCGCCCGTGCTGCAAGGAGGAACGATGGCTCACTCTGACGTGCACCCCACGCACCGCTTTCAGAAATGGCAGGTATGGCCCGGCTCCTATGACAACCCCCTGCCCGACGGGAACTACCCATTTCCCGGGGAACCTTCAAGGCTTTTCTCACGCACCACTCCCGTGGCCTCCATGGGATCATGCTTCGCCCGCGAGATAAAGAGGGTTCTTATTGAGAGGGGATACCGCTACCTCACCGAGGAAGCCTGGCATCCCGCCTCAAAGCACGCGAGCGCCGCCTGGGAGCGCACCTACAACCTTTTCTCGATGCGGCAGATCTTTGAATACACCTTTGGGGACTGGAAGCCGCAGCTCCGATGGTGGCTGGCCCCCCGCTCCGGCAAGGCGCAGGATCCCTACAGGAGGATCATAGTCTATGACTCTCAGGCAGCGGCCGAGGAGGATTTTGAGAGGCACCGCCAGTGCTCGCTGAAAGCCCTCACCACTGCGGAGGTCCTCTTTCTCACCCTCGGCCTCACCGAGCTGTGGGAGGACAGGGAGGACGGCTCGGTAATATGCCTTCCTTCCGGTCCCTACGTGACTGAAGGCGGCGACATGTCCCGCTACCGCTTCAGGGTGAGCCGCTATGCCGAAAACTACCGGCAGCTCGAGAGGATATATGCGCTCATGAAAGCCCATAACCCTTCGTGCACCATTGTCGTCACCGTCTCGCCCGTGCACCTCTGGGCCACTTTCCGCGAAGACAGCGACGTCATATCGGCAAGCTGCAACTCCAAGTCAACGCTCAGGGCCCTTGTTGACGAGTTTGTGGCCTCCCATCAAGGCATGCTGTATTTTCCCTCGTATGAGATGGCCACCATTTACGGCCCCCTGATGGGGCACCTTCCCTTTTCAGAGGGTCGCGAGCCTTTCCACGTGAACGCCGCGATGGTGGAGTATATCATGGAACAGTTCCTGGACCATTACGGGGAAAAAGGCGGGTAGGTGATAAACTCCTCCCTGCTGCCTGTTTCAGCGGCAAAGGATATCTTCAGGGAGCCATCGGCCATATCCTCGCGGCATGCCTCTCCGGATGGTTCAAAGGGAAGAAGAAGCCACAGCAGGGACACAGGCAGGGACGCAAGGGCTCTGAACCTCAGGGAAGGCGCCGGCCTGTCAGTGCCCCTGAGAGCGGCCCACCCGCGCGGCGGGCTCGCCACCCCTTCCTCGCAGTCCATGGAGAGCTTTATGGCGCCGGGAAGCGCGATGAGGGTGAAGGTGTGCCCGGCAATGCCCGGGGCTTTCACTGAAAGCTTCTCACGGTCAATGACCAGGGGGCCGGGCCTCCATTTCCAGCCTGTCACGATCTCATGCAGACCTGTGCCGCTGTATTGGTCGGCAATTATCCAGTATGCCTCCCTCACAAAAATGACGGTCCTCCTCACGAGGACTTCCCCGGCGCCGGAGGAAGGGAGGAGAGCCGTCCCGGAGGCCGCGGCGTACAGGGGGGCCTGGCAAAGCCTTGCGTCGCTCCTGCCTTTTCTCTCGTTGAAGCACATCCTGGAGGCCTGGCGCTCCAGGCCGTCAATGGAAAGGGAGGTGTGGGAAAGAGCGCTTCTGTAATAGTCCGTCATGGGGCCGGGAGTGTAGCGGGAGATTCCCGGATCGATAAGGATCCTTTCGCCATGGGCACTGAGGTCGAGGGAGAGCACATCGTTGTGGCTGTGGGAGACGCCGGGAGGCCCTGAGCGGAATATCAGGTGGAGGGAACCGCCGTCATGGCCTGAGCGCAGTGAGGCAAGGCCTGCCGTTGGAAACAGTCGGTTTTTCACCTGCGGCGGCTCACCGGCATGACCCCGGGAGCCGATGAAAAGAAAATCCCGCCGCCCCAGGATCTTGCCCGCCCTCTCAAGTGAGGGGCAGAAATCGTATTCATAGCCCCAGGAGTCGTTCAGGGAGGGCCAGGTAAAATCGGGCCGCGCCATGGAGGCGAGATAATCGTAGCCTTTTTCCAGCGTTTCGGAAAACCGGCGGGGGAGAGTCTTCCCCCGGGCGCCGGTGGAGATCAGGACCTCGAGGGCGCTGTCAAGGCATATGGCCTGGTAAAGAGGCGAGAGCTCGTAATGGGCGCCGTCGTCAAGAAACTGGCGCTCCATCTCTTCCAGAAGCCAGTCCGTGCCTGTGGCGGCCCAGGATTCAGCCTCCCGGAACAGGGGGAGGGCCAGCCCTCCGAGGGCCAGGGCCGAGGCCTCGACGATGCGCCAGTTGCCGGGGTGCCCCCTGTGGTCCGCCAGATGGCGGCAATGCTCCCAGAAGGAGCGCAGCATCAGCTTTTTCGTGGACTCCCTGAAGCTCCTGTGGCTCCAGGCGATTCCCGCTGCCCAGAGCCACTCCTTAAGGCGCCATGCCGCCGAGAGAGTCTCCCACTGGGGGCTCGCGCCGCCGTTTGAGTCAAGCGGCACGGGGTATGCATTTATCCACCGGCGAAGCAGCCTGTCAAGGACCACGATGATTGAATCATTCTCTGTTTTCGCGAATACTTCAAGAAGGCTCTTCACGAAGTGATGGCGGTGAAGAAAGTGGAGCACCTCATATTCACCGCCCCGGAGCTTTTTCCACTCCCAGGGACCGGGCAGCTTCAAGCCCATGAAAGTCCCTTTGAGAAGTCTTCGATGCTCTTCAAGAGGGCAGGGGAGGGGTGGGGGAACGCCAAGGCCGGCGTCACCCGGGCAGAATGGAGGCGGCAATGCGGGGAATGAGAGATTACCTCTCTTCAGTGCAAGGCTTTTCCTGAGGCCAGCGCTTGTGAGCCTTGGCCCTTGTCGCTGTTCCCGCGCCATGCCTGAAAGGGAGGCAATAATCACTTCCAGGGGGCTTTTTTCAAGGGAGTGCTTTTCCCCGGCAAAGATCAGCCTGAGCCTGGAGGCTCCCTGCCATCCTCCGGGGGTGCCAAGGATGCCGAAGGACTCGCGGGGAAATAAAAGCTCTGCGGTGCTCTCCCCTGCTACCGGCTCGCTGTCCCCTGAAAGGTGGACCGCTCCGCCGGCTTCCTCAATTCTCATGCCGGCCCTGATCTCCCTGGCGCCTCTGTTCGTCACGGCGAGCTTCAGGCAGTCAATCCCTTCAAGGATCCCGCCATCTATGTCGAAAGTAATCACGAGGGGACCTTCCGGGGAGGAAAAGCGCCCTTTCCCGCCGGGGCCGGGAGATGCCCTCGTGGTGAAATCATTGCAGGAAAAAATATCTCTGGTGAAAAGTATTCTGTCAGGGCGAAAGTCTGTCTCGGGAAGGGGCGGAGTGCGCATACCAGGAGATTTCCCGCCGGGGGCCTCTCTCCCTCCTTCAGGCCATGAGGGCTTTTCCGCGGGAAGGAAAAAACCTCTGCGGGTGGCAAATCACCATGAGAAGATACTTGTTCCAGTGAAAATCCATAGTGCCGGAGCATGGTGCTGCCGGGAGAAGGAGCCTGAGGGATGTCAGCCCTTTATATCGCAAGGCATCAGGAGACAGAGGCCAACCGTGAAGAGCTTGTGCTGGGGGCTTCAGACTCGCCTCTCACTGATGAAGGCCGCAAAGGGGCGCTGCAGCTTTCCAGAATGCTCAGGGGCAGGGGAATTGCCCTCATCATCTCATCTCCCCTCAGAAGGGCCGAGGCAACTGCCAGGGTTATTGCGGAGATCTGCGGTGCCCCTTTCAGCATTGATGGAGACTATGGCGAGCTTTCATGCGGCTCATGGGAGGGACGCCCCCGCAGAGAGATACTCCCCGCGGGAGGGCCCCTCAGGAGTGCCTGGGCTGATGCGCCTCCCGGCGGCGAGAGTTTTGAAGATGCGGCAGGGCGGATCGCAAGAGTGCTGGAGAGAGCACTCTTTTACAGGAAAAGGCATACGGTGCTCATGGTGGGCCATGGCGCGGCGAACCAGCTTCTGCTGGCGCTCTTTATGGGACTGGACCGCGATCCTCACCGCTTTCCCCTGCAGCCCTCCAGCCTCGTGTATTTTTTTGAGGGATTCTCTCCGTTGAAAGCAAAGTGGCTTGATGCCGGCGGCGCTTCGGGAGAAGGGCTGGTGGTGCCTCAATGAAGAATCGCAAGGTGCTCCTGATAGAGCCGCCTTTTTACCGCCTGCACAGCGAGCATTACGGCCTCTGGGCCCTTCCCCTCTGGATGGGATACCTTGCAGGGGCCGTCACCAGGAAGGCCCGGTGGGAATGCCGTCTTTTCAATGCCGATTATGTGAAGGACCGGCGCAGCTTTGACGTGGAGCACCTCACGGGGGAGGGATTTTCCCGCTACGTGAGGCTGCTTGGCGACATGAGCGCTCCACAATGGGATGAGATAAGGGAGCTGATTGCCAGGGAAAAGCCAGGCATTGTCGGCGTATCGGTGAAGTCGCCTTCCCTTGCCTCTGCAAAGGCCGTGGCGCGGTCCGTGAAGGCCGTCGGCAAGGCCATTGTCACCGTGGCGGGGGGACCCCATGCCACAGCGGCGCCCGGCGAACTTCTCGGTGACGGCCTCTTTGACTTCTGTATCGCCGGCGAGGGGGAGAAGGCTTTTGTCTCGCTGCTTGAGGCCCTGGGCTCAGGGGAAAGCGCCGCCTCCCTCAAATCCGTGGTGGCCATCCATGATGGCTCTCTTCATGCCTCCCCGCGGGAAGCCATTGAAGAAGACCTCGATGCTCTTGGCTTTCCTCACGAGGCGCTTGAAGAGACACTGCTTGGATATCAGCATTATGGCGCTGATGCCTTCAGCCATCTCATGGCTTCCAGGGGGTGCCCCCGCCGCTGTTTTTTCTGCGGCTCCCGGCAGGTCTGGGGCACCAGGGTGAGGTGCCGGTCGCCGCGCCATGTAGTGAGCGAGCTGCGGGCGCTGAAGGCACTGGGCATCCGGCATTTTCACTTTGATGATGACACTTTCGGCGTAAGCCCGCGATACCTCAAGGATCTCTGCAGTGCCATCAATGAAGGCCTTCCCGGCATTTCATGGGGATGCGAGACCCACGTGAGCCTCGTGGACAAGGAGAATCTCGTGGCTATGAAAAAGGCGGGCTGCACCGTCATCCAGATCGGGATAGAATCGGGAAGCGACACCATGCTTCGCGGGATGAACAAGGGATTTACGGCGGAAGAGGCCCTCAGGGCCTGCGGCCTCATAAGGGATATGGGCATAAGGCTTGAGGCCTTTTTCATGGCGGGCCTTCCCGGCGAGACAGAGGAGATGCTTGGTGAGACCATCAGCATGGTGAGAAGCCTTGAATGCGACAAGGTCATCTACAGCATCTTCACTCCTTACAGGGGCACCGAAGCCTACAATTACTGCAGGGAAAAAGGGCTTATAGGCGACAGGTACGATCCCTCCCTCCACAGCCACCAGAGCCCCCTGAACTGCTTCAGCGGCTCCATGACCCTGGAGAGATTCAGGGAGCGCGCCCGGGAGCTTGAATCTATCGTAGCTGAGAAGAACAGATATGGGGCTTACGTGAAAGCCAGCCCTCCAGATCCTTCACCATCTGCTCCCCGATGAGGAACCGGTCAAAAGCGGCGCGCGAAGCGCTTTTATCCCTGGCGAGGAGCTCCCTGATGAGAGGTGAGGCGTCTGCCTCCAGGAAGCGCTTTGCATCGATGACTGCAAGCTGCCCGCCGGTAAGAGCCGCCGCTCTCCTTTCCTGCTCCCCGCTCGGGTGGTGCTCGGGGATGATGAGGGCCCGCGCCCCTGTCATGAGGACCTCCGTGACGGTGTTGTAGCCTGCACGGCAGATGTAGAGGTCCGAGAGACTGATAAGATCGACAAGGTTTGCCGTGAAGGGGATGAGCCTTGCCTTCAGGCCATGGCTGCTTCGCAGGCTCCCGAGGGTCTCACCGTCAAGGTAAGGGTCAAGTATTATTATCACCTGGTGGCTCCTCGGCAGACCCAGGCTTTCAATGGCCTCCATAAGGTGTGCCGCCATTGCGCCAATATCGCCATGCCTCCCGAGGCTCGCCACGATAACGGGGCGCCCGTCCAGGCAGAAGCGCCGGCGGACCTCTTCCCCCTTCATAAGCTCACCGGGATTCGCGGTGCAGATTTTTCCCACGTAGTTGATCTGCTTTTCCAGGGCGGGATCGTCCCCGTAGAACTCCCTGTTGACGTCAACGGTGCCGCGCTCCTCGAAGACATAGATAAAGTCAAAAACACCGGCCGCATCCATGCACTTTCCCTCCCGGTCCTGAAAGGAGGGCACGGTAAGCCGCGGGGTCCCCGCCACGATACCCCTGGAAAGGTGCACGAGGGCGAAATCCTCAGGTGATCCGCGGCGCCGGTCTTTCTCCATGACCAGAGGGAGGGCCTCGCCAAGAAGGCCTCCCATGGTGTGCTCTATGAAAACTGCCTGGGGCTTGAAAAAATTGAAGCCCTCCAGAATGATCTTTTTGCGGTATTCCACGAGATCAGCGGTATTCATCGACTTGAGGTAGCGTGGCGAAAAATGCTGGCCCGGGACGCTGATATCGGTCTTGAGGGCCGGGAGCTTGATGACCTCGATGCCTTCACGGAAGAAAATGTGGGGTACCGAGGTCCCCGAGATGACGAGAAAGTCCACGTCAGGCCTGGAGCGCCTCATGCCGGTTATGATGGCAAGGCTCCTGAAGGCATGGCCCAGGCCAATGGCGTTATGGGAATAGAGCAGAACCCGCGTAAGATGTTCTTGCATGTGAGAAGGCTCCCCCCTTGTGGCCGTATTATAGCGCAAAGTGAAAGATCGGTCAAATGTGAAATAGGAGTCTGTCCCCATTGAGCGAATAGATGCACAATGACCGTCTCATTGATGCAGTGGCTCCGCTTTCTGTTCAGGTCACTCCGCCACAGGGAGTGCCGCCTTTTTTTCATCGGCCAGTGCGGCGCCCTCGTGGGGGGATGGATGCAGACCCTCGCGATGAACTGGCTCGTCTTCAAGATAGCGGGCTCGGCATCAATGCTCGGCTTTGTATACCTTGTCAACCAGGGCGCCACTTTCCTTGTGGCACCCCTGGCAGGCGTTTACCTCGACCGCCTGGACCGCCGGAAGGTGTACCGCATCACCCAGGGCCTCACCATGATGCTGAATATTTTCTCGGGAATCCTGGTCTTCACGGGATCGATGACCCTGCCCCATGTCTTTATCATCAACCTCATCATGGGCCTGGTGAGCGGCGTTGACATGCCGGCAGGCCAGACCATGCTCTCTGACGTGACGGGGAGAAAAGAGGATCTCGGCAATGTCATCGCTCTCAACGGCGCCCTGATAAACGGCGCCAAAATCGTGGGCCCCCTCGTTGCCGGCGTGGTCGTTGATGATTTCGGCCTCTCCGCCTGTTTCATCCTGAGCGGTCTCTGCTATGTCACGATGCTAATCGCCCTCTCGCTTTTCACTGTGAAGCCGGCAGGCGCCGAGGCAAAAAGAGGAGACTTCCTGAAGGATTTCAGGGAGGGCTTTCGCTATGTATGCACATCACCGGCCATTATGGCAACGCTCGCTCTCTACTTTCTTCTCTGCGTTATGAACAGGCCAATGCTCATACTGCGCCCTGCTTTTGTGGGCGGCGTCTTCTCCAGGGGCGCCGAGGGCTATGGACTGCTTATGGCGGCCATGGGAGCAGGCTCACTGTGTGGCGCCCTTTATATGGCTGCGATGAAAGACTCGCGGGGTATGGGGAAGGTCCTCGTGGTGTCTGCGTGTCTGCTGGGTCTTGGCCAGATCGGGTTTTCCCTTGCCGCGGCAGCTGTCGTGATGTTCTTCTGTGAGCTTGTCATTGGCATCGGTATGAGGGCCCAGATGGTGGCATCCAACACTTACCTCCAGGAGGTGGTGGACGAGGGAAAGCGCGGCCGCGTCATGAGCTTCTTCTCGACTACTTTTGTCGCAGCCTCTCTTATCGGTGATGTCATCGCCGCAGAGGGACCTGCCCTTTTGACCCTCAAGGGGACTCTTATGTGGAGCGGCGTGCTGTGCATCGCCGGCGGCCTGCTCTTTCTCCCCTGGCTCCCGCTTCTCAGGAAAACAACAGAGGCCCATATGGGGAAGCAAAAGGCGGTATAATCCCCAACCACTTTGTGAGGCTTTTATAGAGCCTCTCACCGCGGGGAATCTGTCCTGCCTTTTCGTGCAGGCACAATGCACTGCCTTGTCGTATATTTATTCACAGCCAGGTGAGTATTTCCCAGTCGGAGAGGATAATGAGGCATAGCAGGCTTTCGGAGGCATGATGGCTGCCTTGCGGAACTGCCGTCCCGTCGATGAAGTGCTGCCGCCCGGCAGAATGTCCGTGCTGGGCTTCCAGCATGTGCTTGCCATGTACGCCGGCGCCGTGGCAGTGCCGCTCATCCTGGGCTCAACGCTCAGCCTGACGAAGCAGCAGGTGGCTATGCTCATCAATGCGGATCTTTTCACCTGCGGAATCGCCACGCTGCTGCAGACTCTCGGGCTGACAAGGTTCATAGGCATAAGGCTTCCGGTGCTGCTGGGCGTGAGCTTCGCTTCGCTCTCCACCATGATCACCGTGGGAAAAACGCTGGGGATGCCTTATGTATACGGCTCCATTCTTGTCTCCGGGCTTTTCGTGCTGCTCTTTGCGAAGTTCCTGAGCAGGCTCCGCCCCCTTTTCCCCCCGCTCGTAGTCGGGACGGTGCTGGTCATAATAGGCGCAAGCCTCATGCAGGTGGGCTTCCGGTGGGCCGCGGGAGGTGCCGACTCTCCGGACTTCGGCGCCCCGGTGCATTTTATCACGGCCATATCGGTCCTCCTGGTCATCATCCTTATCACCCGCTTCGGGAAGGGATTTTTCACCTCAATTGCCGTCCTCACGGCGATGATTGGCGGCACGGCCTGCTGGTTCTTCATGGGGAGAATCAGCCTGGCAGGAATTGACGCCGAGCCCTGGGTGGCCTTCATCAGGCCTTTCTGGTTCGGCATGCCCCGCTTTGACCTCATAGCCATCGCCAACATGATCCTCGTGGCATGTGTCAATGTCGTGGAATCAATGGGTGTGTTCATCTCGGCGGGCTCTATATGTGACGTCCCCGTTGAAGAAAAGGAGATCGCCGCGGGCCTCAGGTCGGAAGGGCTTGCCGTCATCCTGGGAAGCTGCCTTAACTCCTTTCCCTATGTCACCTTTGGCCAGAACCTGGGGCTTCTTTCCCTCACGAGGGTAAAAAGCCGCTTCGTCGTGGCGCTGGCGGGAGCTTTCCTGGTTATCCTGGGGCTCTTCCCGAAGATCGGCTTCCTTGTGGCGTCTATTCCCGAAGCCGTGCTGGGCGGCGCCGCCCTGGTGATGTTCGGCATGGTGATAGCCGCGGGCCTCAATATCCTGAAGGAAGTTGATTTCTCCGCCCTGGAGAACCAGTTCACGGCCGCCGTCGCCTTTGGCGTAGGCCTTGGAGTATCCCTTACCCCCCAGGCATTTTCCAGGCTCCCGGAAGCCCTGCAGCTCATATTCTCAAACGGAATAGTGGTGGGAACTCTGACGGCCGTGCTGCTCTGCTGCCTCTTCAGCGGTAAAAAAGAAAAACCCGGGACCGCTCCCTAGCTTCGAAAACCCGGGAAAGCTCCCCTGGCCTACCAGCACGTCATCTCTTCACCGGTGTTCTGGACCAGCGGAATTGCCTTTCCCGCGACGCTCATTTCCCGGAGCTTTTCTGCAAGCTCTTCGGCGGTGACTCCTCCAAGGCCCGCGAGGTCCAGAGCTTCCATGAGGCTCTTGAATTGCGGCGTACCGGGTCCGGTGAGCCCATGCTCCGCGAGGTAGAGCTCAAGAAAAGGCCGCGCGCCCTCGTCCCATGGTGAGGATCCGCAGGCATCAAGCGCCCAGTCAAGATGGAAAACCCTGAAGCCC
This sequence comes from Candidatus Eremiobacterota bacterium, assembly GCA_031082125.1. Classification (NCBI taxonomy): domain Bacteria; kingdom Bacillati; phylum Vulcanimicrobiota; species Vulcanimicrobiota bacterium. Next base: position 104,832 of record JAVHLM010000018.1, on the reverse strand, counting down.
CTCTTGTCCCACACAAGAGCCCTGTCTCCCCGGGCTGAGACGGCCACCCCCGGATGACCCATGCGGAAGTCTTCGGAGCGCCCGCCGCCGATGCTTTTCAGGCACCGGCCGCTTTTCGTGTCCCATACCTGGAAGGACCCGTCGAGGCTCACCGACACGGCAGCCCTGCCGTCTGAAGTGAAGTCCATTGACGTGATGCCGGGCTGCTGCCCTTCAAGGCGGTGCACGATGCCCCCTGTTTTCACATTCCACAGCAGGGCCGTGCCGCCAGCGTCAAGCGCCGCAGAGAAGAGGCCATCCCTGGAGAATGCAAGGATCTCCCCGAGGCCCATGATGGTGTGGACAGGCACATCATGCTCCACGTCGATAAAATAGGTGTAAGAGACGCCGCCCTGCTTCATGACGGCGAGGGCCATCCTGCCGCAGGGAGAGATAGAGAGGTCCTCGGGGAGGGCGCATTCCACTTCTCCTGCTTTCAGGCCTGTTAGGAGATCGTAAATGGCAAGCCTGCCGTCATGGCAGAGGACTGCCCTCATACCGTCAACGGAAAATGCTGCCTTTACCTGGCCTGCCCTGATTTTCGCGGCGCCGCCCAGCGCTCCCAGGGGCCTGAGGACCTGGCCCTTCGCAATATCCCAGAGATAGACCGGATTGTCCTTCTCCGCGGTCTCAATGACACCACCGTAAGGATCATATTTCCCCATTATCACCAGGGCCTTCGCCCCGCCGGGATCGATACCGATCGATACGGCGGGATCCTTTCTCTTCACCGCCTCTTTCATTGTCGAAAGATCCCATATGGCTGTCTCCAGGAAGCCCATGAAGACGGCAAAGCTCCCCTTGCGCGTGAGAGCCCCCCGGTGGAGGAGATGGAGGGGAGTTGTCACGGCGCCTTCCTCCCAGCAGTCATTGAGAGCGCCGCGCCTGCAAAGCCGGGAAAGCCTGGTCCAGAATTGCAGGACCTCGGGGAGGCGCCCGCATCCCTCGATGGCTTTCGCCCTCTCATAGGCCTCCACTGCCGCAGTGATGGCGCCCTGCTCAAGGGCTGCCGAGATTGATGAAAGCTGTTTTTTTAGCTCCTTTTCCGCCTTGACGGCCTCCTCGCTCCCGCCGGGGGAAGCCACGAGGAAGGAAGCCCCGGGGAAACGGGGGTCCTGGGGATACCGCCACAGGGTAAGGGAGGTCTCCGTAGAGGCAAGGGCAAAGTACGAGCGGGGCGCCAGCGTGATCCCCCCCGCGACGGACTTGAGCTCGAGGGTTCTGAGGCACTGGAGGGTCTCCATGTCCAGAACCATGAGTTCCGAGCCGCGGTGGTCAAAGGCAAGGCGCAGGCAGTGGGTGGCCACAAGCTCCCGGGATGAGAGGGAGCCTTTCAAGGTCCTGATGCACCGGCTGCCGAGGACATCCCAGAGCCTGAAAAAACCATCCTGATAGGTGAGGGCCAGTGTGCCGGCGCTGGAAATGGCCACGCGGGCGCCGGAAAACTCCCTGGCCAAACCCCCTGATTTGGTATCCCAGACCCTCACCACATTGAAAGCCGAAGAGAAGAGAGGGTTTCCCTCGACGGCGAGGGCAAGGTTCCCCGCGGCATCCGTCGCTTCGTGAAGGGAGTGGATGATTTTTCCCTTTTCAAGGTCCCATATGGTGAGGCACCCACTGCTCTTGAGGTTGCCCATCGTCCGGGTCGCCGCTATGCGCCCGTCATTTGACACCGCGAGGTCATAGATTCCCATGGTTCTGTCTTTCAGAGTCTTCAAGGGTGATCCTGTCTTCGCATCAAGCATGAGAAGCGATCCATCATAGACGGCCGCCACGAGGACCTTCCCGTCACCGGTAAACTCAAGGCCCGGGAAGTAGAAGGGAAAGAACTCACCTTCCGGCTGCACCACAGGGGCCCTGTTTCCCCTGCTCCAGAGGAGGCTCCCCGTGGCGGTGTCCCAGGCACGGATCTCATTTAGCTCCAGGTGGCATGCTGCCGCTATGGTGCCCTGGGGGGAGAGGGCAATCTTTCCCAGGGGGAAAGCACCCCCGCACTCGATGGTCCTCACGGGGCGGTAACCTTCGCGCACTTCTTTCCGCGCATCCTGGATGAGTGCAAGCTCATCGGCAGGGGCGCCCTTCTCCGCGGCGTTGAAATCAGCAAGGGCGGCCTCATCATCGCCGCGCTCCCTGTTGATGAGGCCCCTCATGAAAGCCTTTTCCCTCACCATAGTGGTGCTCACTGCATCAAGCTTCTCCAGCAGCGCCCTGTCGGTAATCCTGCCGATATACCAGCAGAGAAGGCTATGGTTATAGACGGCATGGAGGTTGCCCGGATCAAGGGCCAGGGCTTCACCAAGGACGCCGAGGGCTTCACTGCCTCTTCCCAGGTCGATGAGCGAGATGCCGCGGTTGCTCAGCGTGCCGGCAAGGAGCCTCACCGCCTTGATGTCTTCTTCAGGGTATTCTTCGCCGGTCAAGTCCCGGTATATCGCGAGGAGCTCGCCGCGGGCCTCGCTGCAGCTCTGAAAGCGGTCCCGGGGATTTTTGGCGAGGCATTTCAGCATGAAGGCCCCAAGACGCGGAGGGATGTCCTTCCTCAGCGTCGCGGGATCGGGAGGCGCCACGCCGATGTGCCGGGCCCGCACGAGCTCCATGGCCTCGGTGCCGCTGTCGAAGGGCCTCGCGCCGCAGCATATTTCAAAGAGCATCACGCCGAAGGCGTATATGTCGCTCCAGGGCCCTATTGCGCCGTACTGCCTGGACCACTGCTCGGGAGGCATGTAGGAGGGGGTGCCGATGGAGCCCCCGTCATCGCCATGTGAGCCGCCCTGTGCGCCTGTGCTGCCTGAAGCGGCGGCACCGCCCGAAGCACCGGCTGCCGAGAGCCCTGAGGCGATGCCGAAATCGCCCACCTTGAGGCCCGGCCTCTCTCCCTCTGCGACCAGGCAGTTCTCAGGCTTTATGTCGCGGTGAAGAAGGCCCTTCATATGGGCATAGGCGAGGCCCGAGAGGCACTGGAGGGCAAGATCGATGATAAGCCTGAATTCATAGACCTTTTCCTGTTTCATCCAGTCCCTGAGGGTCCCGCCAGCCACGAACTCGCTGAAGATCCGGGGGAGGCCTCCCAGGAGCCTCACGTAGAAGCAGCTCACCACGTGGGGGTGGAGCCCCAGGTTGACCCAGCCCTCGCATTCTCTAAGAAAAAGCTCCAGGTGCCCGGGGCTCCCGATTAACTCGGGCCTCAGGGACTTCACCGCCATGTCCCTGTTCCAGAGGCGGTGCCGCACCCTGTGGACGGTGCCGAAGGCGCCCTGCCCCAGCACTGCCATGACTTCATAGAGGCCGAGGATCAGGTCGCCAGGCTGCCAGTTGGCCGGGACCCGGCCTTCGGCGGCGGCCAGGTCCTCTTCCGGTATGTCACCCCTGTAGGAGAGGGATGGCCCGGAGCCGTCGGGGCCTGTCTGCCCTCTCCCCGTTGAAAGGGTCGGGTTTTCCGAAGACGAATCAGTTGTTGCCATAGGGTCTGTCCTTGATAACCGTGATGACTCACCGGTGGGGATTTCCTTGCCTCAGTGATAGGCGAGGGCGTCAATGTTGAAGTAGACTGTCTCCCGGCCCGCCTGGGTCTGCACCTCGAAGACATCATAGGAGCTCGCGGCGTCCTCTATTTTCTGCCTCCCTACCAGGGAAAGGCCCTCGATGTTCTCGAGCACGGCGTATTCCTCCTTGATGGAGATGACCTGGTACGCCGTCTCCTTGCTTCTCCCGTCACCTGAGGCCTGGAGGGAGTTGAGAAGCCCTTTGTAGACATAGGCGTGAAACTGCTGCATCTGGGCGTTGCCTGTCTTGTTGTGAGCAAAGGCACTCCAGAAGTGGGAGTTGATTTCCACGGGGTTGTATGAGAAAATATGGCGGGTGAGCTCCAGCAGCTTATTCCACTGCCCCTGGTTCCCCAGGGCGTCCACCATCTTGGTGTCTTCAAGCCTCTGCATGTCGTAGGGGGAGTAAAGCGATGACCGGGAGTAAGCCTTGCGCAGAAGGGTGAAGTCCACCGTAGGATCGCTCTTGCGGACTTTCCCGAGGAGCTCTTTCAAAAGGCTGTCGTAGTCGGTGGTATCCTTCTCCCTCTCAAGGCGGCGCATCTCCTTCTTCTCTTTTTCCCACGTGACATAGCGCGCAAGCTCCTCGGCCTCGGAAGCTGCCGCGGCGGGCTGCTGCCCTGCCGCAGCCCCTGGATTGATGTACTTCTGGAAGCCCTTGGGAGGTGCTCCCGCGGGAGCCTCCTGGGTTGCCTGGGGTTTATACCCCGGCGCCGGCTGGGCCGCAGGCTTGTAGCCCGGCGGGCTCTGCGGGGCTGGCTTATAACCAGGCGCTGCCTGGGGTCCCCCCGGCTGTGCGCCCTGCTTTTTGCCGCCCGTGGGCCGCCTCGCGCCGGAGCTGAACTGCTCCACGAGGGCGGTGACATCTCTTCTCTTCCCCGACCTGACAAACTGCAGGACCGTCATGCCCTGTATTTTCGCATTGAGATCGGCGCCCCAGTCAAGGAGCACCTCCACCTGGTGTGTGTCGGCATAGGCAATCGATGAGAGGAGAGGCGTCATATGCTGCGTGGTCTCGGTGTTCACGTTGGCGCCCGCCTCCAGCAGCATCTCCGCGATGGCGCCGCTTTTCGAGATATGGAGGGGCGTTATCATTTCATTGGTCTGCGCGTTCACATCGGCGCCCCGGGAGATGAGAAAGGCCACCATGTCTCTCAGGTCTTTGTACACGGCGAAGTGGAGGGGCGTTTTCCATTCGGCGGGCTCCTTCACATTGATCGGGGCGCCCTTGTCCAGCAGGAGCTTTGCGATGTCCATGTAGCCGTAGCAGGCCGCGTGGTGGAGGGCTACGAGGCCGTCGTCATAAGCCACGTCAAGGGGCATCCCCCTGGCGATGAGCGTCTCGATCACGGCCTTGCTGCCACCCTCGGCTGCGGCGAGAAAGAGCTGCTTGATGGCATTATTCTTCACATCGGCATCGGACCCCATTGAGAGCAGGAGCTCGGCCGTCGGTATATCCTTGTAGACTGCCGCCAGCTCGAGCACGTTCACATTCTGATCGGTGACTGCATTGATATCAGCCCCTTTTTCAACGAGGAGCTTTATCACCTCAGGTTTTTTTGATGCCACGGCCCCAAACAATGCCGACATGCCGACTTTTCCCTTGATGTTGATGTCAGCGCCCATGGAGAGAAGAAAATCAGTGGCCTCCAGGTACCCGTTCCTTGCAGTGAGGAACAGGGCAGTGTTTCCGGTCTTCCCGGTGTCGAGTTCGTTGATCCGGGCTCCTTTTTTCAGCAGGAGCTCCAGCAGAACCACGTTGCCCTCAAGGGCGGCAAGGTGAAGGGGGGTGAGGCCTTCCTTGTTTTTTTCGTTGACGATCCGGGGATCTTTCGCAAGGATCTCTGTCACCTTGCCGATGTCGCTTTTCGTGACAGCGTCATGCAGGGCGCCGCTTCCCTTGAAAAGACTTCCCATGTGCCACCTCTTTCTCTTGTTCCAGTATACCCTGCCTCCAGAAAATGGTCAGGCCGTAAGAAAGTGAAGGACTGGGAGTCCGGAAGGTGCAGGATTTTCCAGGAAAATGGGCCCGCGCTCGGGAGGCATCGTTCCTGAAAAGGCATGAGAGGGAGCTCTTTTCAGTCCTGTTATAAAGATTTTTCCTGCCCTGGGAATGTTCCTTCATGAGGCAGCCCGCGAGCAGATTCTCCCCTCAGCGCTTTGCCAGCGCCGGCAGCTCCCGTGCCGCCTGGACCAGAAAAGGCTCTTCCCTCATGAGGTCGCCGTAGCAGACCTGCGCCGAGGCCTTGCAGCTTCCCCTGCAGGTCTCTTTCAGAGAGCAGGGTGCGCAGAAGGGGGGAATGGCATCGATAAAAACTTTAAGGCGGGGGCTTTCAAGAATCTCCTTGACGGACATTTCGAGCAGGTTGCCGAGGATTACCGTGCTGTGGTTACAGGGGCGCACGTTACCGCAGGGATCTATGGTGTAATAGGCGCTGTCGGTCCCCACGGGGCAGAATCCTGATCCCACGCGGCGATACTTCTCCATGGGGAACACGCAGGGGGGCATGGGAATGGCGCAGCTCACGGGGATGCCGGTTTTTTCAGAGAGGCGCTCCGCGGAGTCCAGGGTTTTCCGCAGGCTCTCAATGGAGGGCAGGAGGCTCTCCATGATCTCCACGGCGCCGCCTCCTGGATTGAAGCGGTTGAGCATAATCCCGTCCACGCCCAGAGCGAAGGCAAGCTCGAAGGTTTTTTCGAAGTCCCCGATGTTCTTCTTTGTCGCCACGAAGACAGTGACTACTTTTCCGCCACGCTCCTTGATGTCGGCGACGGCGTTGACCACCTTGTCGAAGGAAGGGGCTCCGCTCATGCCGTTGTGGACCTCTCTCCTGTTGGAGAGCAGGGGAAGCTCAAAGATTTCAACGCCCAGGTCGATACATTTCCCAATTTTCTCGCCGGTGAGAAGAGAGCCGTTGGTGATAAGGGAAGTCCCTATGCCGAGGGAGTGGATATGGGCGAGGATGACAAAAAAATCCCTATGCAGCAGGGGCTCGCCTCCCGAGAGGGTGAGAAACTGGCACCCTGTCTCCTCCTTAAGCTTCCCGACGAGGCCTTTCCACCCTTCGGTGTCCAGCTTTTCTTCAGGGTACGGCCCGCCGAGCTTCCACACGTTGAAGCAGTGGGGGCAGGAATGGTTGCAGCGCTGGGTGAGCTCCAGGATATAGACAGGCCCTCCTGCCTTTTCTTCTTCCATAGTGCACCTGCCTGGATTGTGATGGCATGAAACAAAGAAAGGAGGGAAAGCCATGCTCTCCCTCCCTGATGGCATGCATTCTAAGACATTACTCTTCGGCTTTCAGCTTCTGTGCCATATCGACGGTGATTGAGCCGTCGTTGAGCGCGTTGTTGATGGCCTCCGTCTTATACTGCGCCAGAAGCTTGGGGTCTGCATCGCTTTTTCCCGCAAGCTTGCTGTACATGTAGCATGTGATACCGCCGGGCTTCCACCCCTTGTCCATTCCGTCCCTGGGGACCTCAGCCTCTTTCTTCGCCTCGCCTTTATCCTGCGGGGGCTGATATACATTCCCGCTTCCGCCGACTTTGCCAACGTCCATGTGATCCACCTCTTCTTTCAATATAATATTCTGTCTCTATTATGAGGGAAGATGCCCTTTTGATAAAGTTCTTTCCGGCAAGAGGTAATTTCGGGGGAGTAAGTGGTAAAAAACGGGCACTCTTGCTCTCAAGGCGCTTTTCTGATAAAATGAGGGGACCTTCCCAGGAGAATTGAGACCATGAAAAAGGCCTTCCAGATGCCCAATACCCTCGCCCTCATCTTTTATACCGTCATGCTCATGGCGGTCTGCACATGGATAATCCCCGGAGGCGAATACGACAGGATCGAGTCGCATGGGAAACAGGTGCCCGTGGCGGGGTCCTTCAGGTTCATCGAGCACGTGCCCCAGAGCATCCAGATCTTCACGGCGCCGGTGAAGGGCTTCGCCGATGCCGTGTCGATTATCGCCTTTCTTCTCATAATCGGGGGAGCTTTCGGCGTGATCCAGGAGACAGGGGCCGTGGCGGCTTTCATAAAGCAGACGGCTCTCCACCTGGGAAGGAACAGCACGCTCAGGGTCCTTTTCATCCCCGTGATAATGATGCTCTTCTCGCTTGGCGGGGCCATTTTCGGCATGTGCGAGGAGACCATGCCCTTCATCCTCATCATCGTGCCCCTGGCTCTCTCCCTGGGGTACGACTCCCTCGTGGGGACGGCCATACCCTTCCTGGGCGCCGCGGCGGGCTTCGGCGGGGCATTTTTCAATCCCTTCACCGTGGGCATTGCCCAGGGCTTTGCAGGGCTCCCCCTTTATTCAGGCCTGCCCTACAGGATTATCGTCTGGTCCGTCACGACGGCAGTCACAATAGCCTTTGTAATGTGGTACGCCGCGAGGGTCCACAGGGACCCGTCGATCTCCCCCGTCTATGACCTGGACCAGGAGAAGAGGGAAAAGCTCCATGTCCAGCAGGACGAGGGGGGAGAGGTGACGGCGCGCCACACGGCCATCCTTCTCATCTTTCTCGCGGGCATTGTGCTCCTTGTCGTAGGCATCCTGAAATTCAAATGGTTCATCGAGGAGATCGCCGCGCTTTTCTTCGCCCTGGGCATCATATGCGGCTATGCGGGTGGCCTCAGCTCCGACAGCATCGCCAAGTCGTACATGGCCGGCGCCAAGGACATGATAAATCCCGTCTTGATCATCGCATGCGCCAGGGGTATCCTGATCATTGCGCTTGATGGAAAGATCCTGGACACCATCCTTTACTACCTGGCATCTTTCATATCCCATTTCCCGCCCCTGGTGACGGCCTGGTCAATGTTCTTCGTGCAGAGCATCATAAATTTCTTTGTCCACTCGGGCACCGGGCAGGCAGCCCTCACCATCCCCATCATGGCGCCCCTGAGCGATCTTGTGGGCGTCACCAGGCAGACGGCCGTGCTGGCCTTCCAGCTCTGCGAGCTTGTGAACCCGGTCCTTCCCACTTCCGCCGTCACCATGGGAATCCTTGGGCTCGCAGGCATCCCATGGAACCGCTGGATCAAGTGGTTCCTCCCCCTCCTGGCCCTCTACGTGCTGCTGGCCATGGCGCTCCTTGTCTGGCCCGTGCTTGCCCAGTGGAACTGATTCCCGAAAGAAGGTGACTTTCATGCTGACCCTTATAAAAAACGGCGAAGTTTATATACCTGAGAGCCTTGGGAAAAAAGATATCGCCTTTGCCGCCGGAAAAATCATTCATATCGCCGACTTGATTGAAAGCGGCAGCTTTCCCCTTCCCGTGGAAGTGATTGATGCAGCAGGGATGCTTGTCGTTCCGGGCTTCATCGACGGCCACGTTCACATCACGGGAGGCGGCGGGGAAGGCGGGTTCAAAACCAGGACACCGGAGATAAGGCTCTCTGACGCCACCACTGCTGGTGTCACTACCGTGGTGGGCTGCCTGGGCACCGACGGCATCATGCGCTCCATGGCAGTGCTCCTCGCCAAGGCGAGGGCCCTCGAGGAAGAGGGGATAAGCACATTCATCTACACGGGCTCATACCAGGTCCCTGTGCGGACCCTCACGGGAAGCATAGAAGATGATCTGATGATTGTGGACAAGATAATAGGGGTGGGCGAGATTGCCCTCTCCGATCACCGCTCCTCGCAGCCGCAGGTGGAAGAAATAGCGAAGATTGCCGCGGCAGCCCGCGTGGCAGGAATGCTTTCAGGGAAGGCGGGGATAGTGAACATCCACATGGGTGACGGGAAAAGAATGCTCTCCTTGCTGGAGGAGCTGGTGGACACCACCGAGATCCCCTATTCACAGTTCCTGCCTACCCATATCGGGAGAAATCCCGATCTCTTCAAGGCCGGCATCGGGTATGCGAAAAAGGGAGGCTTTATTGATTTCACCACCAGCACCACCGGGCAGTTCCTCGAGGAGGGCGAGGTGAAGACGTCGAAGGCTCTCAGGATATGCCTTGACGAGGGCGTGGACGCCGGCCGCATCACTTTCAGCTCTGACGGGCAGGGGAGCCTTCCGGAGTTTGATGCGAAGGGGCACCTGAAAGGCCTCACCGTGGGCACCTGTGCCTCTCTTTTCAGGGAAGTGAGGGACGCCATCCTGGAAGAGAAAGTCGCTATTGCCACGGCTCTCAGGGTGGTCACTTCAACACCTGCGGCCCTTCTGAAGCTCCCCGGCAAGGGGCGCATCGTGACAGGCTGCGATGCCGACCTGGTTCTGCTGAAGGGCGATGACCTCTCCATTGACACGGTAATCGCCAGGGGGAAAGTCATGGTGAGGGAAGGCGCCGCGGTGTGCAGGGGCGTCTTTGAGCCGGCATGAAAAGCCCCCCCCGGTGTCCCGGGAAGGGGCCCCTTTTATCACCGCTAGTTGGCCACCCCCGCCCCGGGCTCAATGGATGACTTTTTCTTGTACTGGGCCAGCTTGTCCTTGAGGACTGTCATTGCATCGGTGATGGTTCTCTTGAGCTGATCTCGTTCGGCCGTGGAAGTGCCGTCGAGAAAGGTGTCTATCTGGATGACATTCTTCTTGGTGGCGAAGATGGAGTTAAGCTCGTGGTTTATCTTGATGTCGCCGAGAAGGGGGATTTTCAGGATATTCTTGATATCGGTGCTGAACATGTGGATAAGGTCGTCGGGATCGGCAAGGAAGTTCTTCACCTCGGCCTGGAAGGTGAGGGTGGCTATGTTTCCCACGACCTTGGAGGCAAGGCCGCCTGTCTTGCGGTCGAGGGTGATTATGATGGAGTAGAGGACCTCGTCGCCGACGGTCTTGAAGCGGATCTGCTGGAAATCACTGTTCGACATGATGCCGATTACGGGGTAGCCCATTTCTGTCATCGCCGTGATAATCTCTCCCATCATTATCTCGTCCTTGCTTTCCAGAATCTCCTGGTGATGGGAAAAATTTGAGATAAAAGAGAATATGCCCATTTCATGGCTCCTTTCTTTTACACCTTGATGGCGAGGCGCCCGTCAAGGTACTTCTTGAGGGAGTGCACCGTCGCGTCGATATGGCTGTTGAGGAGGTCAATGTTGACATGGTAGGTGTGCTTGATATAGAGGTCCAGGTTGAAGATGAGAGGGATCTGGGCATAAATGTAGCCGCCCGTGAGGTCGGCGTCGCAGGTGATGACGCCGGGCTCCTTGTTGATGATGAAGGTGCTCTTGATTTCCGCCTTGAAGGTGTTCCACACTGCCCCGATGTCGGAGACCTTCTCGCCGTAGCCGATGACCACGTCGGCCATGTGGCCCTGGACCTTGGCCACCGTGAGATCCTCCGAGAGGTTGTTGAGGCGGAAGATGAGGCGTGTCTTATCAGTGAGGTTCTCAAAGCGGAGGAAATGGTTCACTCCGTCGGAGTTGAGATCGATGAGGGAATAGCCGCGCTTCACGTTCGACGTGATGACGGATCCCAGAAAGATCTCATCGAGCTTCTGGTTGCTGAAGATCTCGTTGTAGCGGTCCCAGCTGTACTTCACCAGCTCCACGAAAATTTTTTCTTTTTCTTCATCAGTCATTCTTTCTCTCCTTTCCTGTGAGGGGGATTTTATAAAGGGGCTCCCCATGAGTTTCTCCTCAAGGCGCCTTCTCCCTTCATGCCCCCGTAAATACTGCATTCCAGGCTGTCTCACCCTGAAGGATAACCTTGAAAGATGAAAGAACCCCTAGGTATGGAATGGAGGAGAATCAACCTCGTCTTCGCCTGCGTGGTAGTCGCAGTCACCGCCTTTTCATTCCTCCCGGTTCTTGAAAACGGCTTTGTATGGGATGATTTTGACTACGTGGTGCACAACGAGGCGGTGCAACGCCTTACCTGGCAGAGTGCCGCCGACATCTTCAATCCTGCTGATTCCCCGGGCTCCTTTGCCCTCTCATTCTCAAAGTCCCTATACACGCCCCTTACTATCCTGTCCTTTGCCCTTGAGTATCCCTTCTACGGGGAAAACGCGGGGGGGTACCATGCAGGCAACCTCGTGCTCCATCTCCTGAACTGCATGCTGGTGTACTGGCTCATTCTCATCCTTTCCCGGAAGCCACTTGTTTCTTTTATCGCGGCCCTTTTCTTCGGCATCCACCCGCTCCATGTGGAGTCAGTGGCATGGATCTCCGAGAGGAAGGATGTGCTTTATGCTTTTTTCTATCTTGCTTCTCTTATCGCCTGGCTCCTCTGGCGGGGCGGGGGGAAGCAGGCGCATCTCTTCCTTTCCCTGGCTCTCTTTCTGCTGTCGCTCCTTGCCAAGCCCATGGCGCTCACCTTACCGGCCATTCTTTTTCTTTTTGACTATCTCCAGAAGCGGAAGTTCTCTGCCTCAAGCTTCCGGGAAAAGGTGCCATTTATCCTCATGGATCTTATCTATTTCGCCTTCCTCGTCATATTTCATATCTGGCCCAGGAGCGCCGGCGCCGGCACCGGGCTCGGCATCCTTCAGAAGCTCCAGGTAGCCTGTTCCCTTGTGGTTTTCTATCTCGGAAAATTCATCGCCCCGGTGAACCTTATGTGCGTCTATCCCTATCCTGAAGGCACCACATTCCCTTCCCTCTTTCTCCACGGGACCCTCATCTTTCTCTGCATCGCCTCTTCGGTGGCGCTGGCAGGGAGGTACACGGGCAAAGTGCCTTTCGGCTTCCTCTTCTTTGTGCTCACCCTGGTGCCGGTTCTCCAACTGACGCCTATCCCGCCCGGCATCGCCGCCGATCGTTACACCTACATTCCCTTCATCGGCCTTCTCTTTATAGTTGCTGAAGGAGGGGCTTTGCTGTGGGAGAGGTCAGGCAGGCCCCAGAGAACGGTCCTGGTGCTCCTGCTGCTCGCAGCGGCCGTCGCCTCTTCGTCAGCGACAAGGGAGCGCTGCCGCACCTGGGCCGACCCTGTAACCCTTTTCAGCGACCTTATCGCCAAGAATCCCGGCGAGGCCGTGGGCTACCTGAACCGCTCCGAGGCCCTCATCAGGAAGGGCGATTTCGACGGGGCACTGGACGATCTCAACAGGGTCATCGCAATGGGTGTCCGGAGCGATACGGCCCATGCAGACAGGGCCAGGATTCTCTTTGCCAGGGGAGCCTGCCGTGACGCCCTGGCGGACCTGGACAGGGCGGTAAGCCTGAGCCCCTCCTCTGCCGCCCATTACTTCAACAGGGGAGTGTGCCATGAAAAGCTTGGCGACGAAGACGAAGCCCTGGCGGACTATGGCCGCGCCGTGGCCCTCGGATTCGGCCCGCCAGCCGCCGCTTTCAGGGAGGGCCTTCTTTACGGGAAAAGAAAGGATTACAGGAAAGCCCGGGAGAGCATGACCGAGGCCCTCAGGAGGGGCGGATCCCAGCCTCTCATTTACCTCATGCGGGGAGAGTTCTGCTGGAAGGGCGGCGATACTGAGGCAGCGGAAAAGGACCTCACGATGGCTGTCGGTGATGACCCTGCCGTTGCCGAAAAAGCTCGCTACACGCTGGCGAGCCTTTACCGTGAAACGGGAAGGCTTGAGAAAGCGCTTGCATGCTATGAAGAGATAATAAGAGTAAATCCGAAGGCTTACCCCGCCTATGAAGCAAGGGCCCTCATATTCGCGGGCCGGGAGGATTACCGGAGCGCCAGGGAGGAGCTGGAGCGCCTCCGCGCCTCGGGGGGATCGACGGCGGATCCCCTTCTTTTGAGGATAGAGGGTGCCGTGGAGCGCTGAAATGGCCCTGGAGCTATAGTGCAGGCTCAACGTGGTTCACGAGCCATCCAATCCTCGGCCTGAGAGCCCAGGTTTCAGGGTGCTGTTCAATGGCAACCATCCCCGCGAGAAACTCCATCTTTCCCGTGTAACCGCTGAGGACACACTTCACCGGGGCCTTTGAAAGGGAAAGGGGGAAAGAATCAATGGTGATGCCGGTTTCTGAGGGATCAGGATCATGCCATGTGAGAAGGGGGTTTTCCTTTTTGCCTTCGATATAGGGGAAGAAGGAGCCGATCCACCCGCTGAAGGTCTCGATTGCATTGCCGTAGCCGTCAGACTCGCTCCGGTGGCGCTGGTAGATGTTTCTCCAGAAGCCCCGGTCTACATCGCCCTGCGATGCCCTCACAAAATGATCCAGCACGGGAAGGAGCTTCTCTACCCACAAATCCAGGCCGAATCTCCTGAAGGTATCGAACCTGTTCCTTATTTCAAGCCAGTCAGCGGCAGTGCCCTCGAGGGTGACGGAGGGAATGCCGCAGAGGCAGCAGAAGGTGTAGCGGAAGAAGGACTGCACGCAGTCCATCAGGGCGACCTCAAAGGCCGCGCGCTCCATCCTGCCCGTGGTGCTGAAAGTGCAGACGAGAAAGTCCCTCATCTCCTCGTTCAGGTGGCTCCGTATCTGCCTGCTGAACTCGCTGAAGACATCCTCCCATGGGTTTTCAAGAGACCCCATGCAGAAATCATCCCGCCTTACTATGAGTTCCATCTGCCCCCGGTGCTTCACGAAGTGGCACCGCGCCGCTTCAGGATCCCTGTTGACATGCTGTGAGAGTCCCTGGATTATGGAAAGCCATATCATATCGGGTGAGAGCACAAGGGGGCGGTGCTCCACGAAGGCGAGATAGACGGCATGGAGAAGGACGTTCACGTGGCCGGAGCAGACGACAGGATGGAAATAGTCGGCGCAGGCCTCCAGGTCCGGATACTGCATCCTGAGCAGGTCGATCGTGCGGCGTTCTCCCAGCGGCTTCGTTGCCATTTCCACGTCGGCCACGGTGAAGGTGACGGAAGGAACGTCCTTCCACTCCCTTCTCTCGATATTCCTTTCACTGGAGTCCCGGGGTGCCGCCCATATGAGGCGTGCATGATCGGCGGGGGGAACGGGAGCCTTGCTTTTTTCCCCGTAGAGCTTTATCAGTGCCTTCTCAATTTCCTCTGCAGCGGAGATTACAGGATTCACGGCAAGCCATGTGAGGCGCTCGATTTCATCGATGACGAAGGGATTGCCGGGGAAGGGCATCGCCACCTTCAGCACCCCTTTGTGGAGCGAGAGGGGAACCACGTTATAGAGATCGGCAATGTCCCTTGGCAGCACCTTCGAGAGGGCGGTATCGGCCTGATATTCTTCAAGGGAAAGATATTCCAGCCCCATGCTCCGCGCCTCGGCCTCATCGATTTCCTCTGTGGACAGAAGGCCCATCTCAAGTATCGCCTCCTGGAGGCTTACCCGGCTTCTTTTCGCATGGTGGCGGGCGCGCTCATACTGCCTTGCGGTGATAAAGCCCTGCTCCAGGAGCATAATGCCGATATCTGCCTCAGGATTCATGGTCATTTCCTCCTCCAGGAGATTTTTGCCTCTGAAGACGTTATATATAGTATTTCTCCCAAGGTAAACCCCTGACATCCCGGACCCTTCAGAATAAAGTGAAAACTTCCGATTTCATGAAGGATGATTGCTCCTGTGGTGAGAAGGATGGAATAGGGGGGCGGGCGCTTTAAAAAGGTGAAGGGCAAAAGGTATGACAAGAATATTGATTGCAGAAAGCGATGCCTCTGAAGCCCGGTCCCTGGAGTCGCTCCTCAGGGCCATGGGATATGACGTTGCTTTGCCGGTCTTTTCACCGGGAGAGCTGGCGGCGAAGGCGGCAGAGCTCATGCCCGACGTGATTCTTGCCGGTATCGAGATGAGCGGTGATCTCGACAAAGCCGGGGCTGCCCTTCAGCTCGCGGCGGGGTATTGCATTCCCGTCATATTTCTTGCCGCTTCCAGCAATGGAGAGGCCTTTGGCAGGGTAAACGCCGAAGCCTGCCACGGGCTCATAGAAAAGCCCTTTCACAAGGAGAAGGTCTCCCTTGCAATCCAGATGGCCCTGCACAGGAAAAAGCTTGAAGATCTCTCTGTACAGCAGGAAAAGAGGATAAAGGAGGGTGAGGCCCGCTTCGCGAGCTACTTCCAGCTTCCTCTTCTCGGCATTGCCATTACGTCGCCGCAAAAAGGCTGGCTCGAAGTGAATGACCGCCTTTGTGAGATGCTGGGCTACTCCAGGGAAGAGCTCTGCAGCCTCACCTGGGCCGAGCTGACGCACCCCGATGATCTCTCTGCTGATGTGGAGCAGTTCAACCGCCTGCTGGCCGGTGAAATTGACTGGTATTCCCTTTACAAGCGCTTTATACGCCATGACGGAGAGACCGTGCATGTGGATCTGGCGGTGCGATGCGTACGGGAGAAGGATGGAGCTGTCGGTTATTTCACCGCCATCCTGCAGGATATTACGGAGCGCAAGATAGCGGAGAGGGCTCTCATTGAGAGCGAGGAGTTTCTGGAGAGCGTCGTTGAAAATATTCCCGACATGCTGTTCGTGAAAGACGCCAGGGAGCTCCGCTTCGTGCGTTTCAACAAGGCGGGCGAGGAGCTTCTCGGCTATGAGAGAAACGATCTTTACGGGAAGAATGACTATGATTTCTTTCCCCGGGAGGAAGCCGATTTCTTCGTGGAAAAGGACAGGGCGGTTCTTGCCGGCGGGCAGCTCCTCGACATTCCCGAGGAAAAGATCCATACACGGAACAAAGGCGAAAGAATTCTCCACACCAAGAAGATCCCCATAATTGATAAGGAAGGCAGGCCCCGGTTTCTGCTGGGCATCTCTGATGACATCACCGAGAGAAAGCAGTCCGAGGAGCAGATAAGGTCATCATTGAGAGAGAAGGAGGTCCTCCTCAGGGAGATCCATCACAGGGTGAAAAACAACATGCAGGTTGTCTCAAGCCTCCTGAGCCTCCAGGCGGGCAATTTGAAGGACCCTGCGGTGAAAGAGGTTTTCAGGGAGGCCCAGAACCGCGTGAAGACCATGGCCCTTGTTCATGAGAAGCTTTACAAGTCAGAGAGCCTCTCGCTGGTGAATTTCAGCGGGTATCTCAGGGACTTTGCGGCTTTTATCAATGCTTCCTACGGGAGAAGCAATGTCACCCTCTCCGTGGAAGCCGAGAGCCTTTCTTTCACCATCAGCACGGCGATACCGCTGGGGCTCATAGTCCATGAGCTTCTCTCCAACGCGATGAAACACGCTTTCCCCGGTGAGAAAAAGGGAGCAGTGCGGCTTGCCCTCTCCCAGTCAGAAGATGGAACGGTGACTCTTGCCGTCAGCGACAACGGTGTAGGATTTCCTTGCGATTATGACTTTGAAAACCCCTCCACGCTGGGCCTGCAGCTCGTATCAGACCTGGCAAGCCAGATTCAGGGAACCTTTGGCATCTACCCGGACGCGGGGACAAAATTCATGGTCACATTCAAGCCCCAGAAGGAGTGAAGCCATGGCAGGATTTCATGTTTCACTGAATACCAGACTCCCTGTAGCTGAGGCACTTGGGAAGATGCATCAGTTCCTCCAGGAGATGAAAAAGGAGTATGGCGACCAGATAAGCAGGCTCTCTGAGCAATGGGATGATCACTCATGCCGGTTCGGCTTTCACATCATGGGCTTCGGCATCTCGGGATCCATTATTGTCGGGGCCTCCCGTGTTGATATCAAAGGAGACCTTCCCTTTGCAGCCTTTCTTTTCAAGGACCAGATAGAGGGCACGATTCGCCAGAAAGCCGCTGAGCTTCTCGCCTGACACAATCTTTCATCGGTGCTCTATGACTGCTTCTGCTCCTCCGGCTTTTTCTGCTGCTCCTGCTGCTCCTGCTGCTGCTTCTGCTGCTCCAGTTGCTTCTGCTCTTCCTTGCCGGCCTTCAGCGCCTTGTTTATCTGCTTGTTGAGCCGCACGATTTCCCTGAGGCTTATGTGATACTTGTAAATGAAGGCCACGAGGGAATCGTAGAGGCCGTCAGCCTGCTCCTTGGAGACGCCAAGGTCGTAGAGTCGCTTTCTCCACCTTCCCCCTGCCTCCTTGAGTTTCTTCATGCTCACCTTGTTCTGCACGAAGGTAAGGCCGATATCGCTGATGCGGTAAATGACGGGCACGAGGTCGGCGGCCATGATCTTATGCTTTTTTGAAAACTCCAGCAGCAGGTTGAAAACGCCGTCCACTTCCTCTTTAGATGCGATGTTCTTTGCACCTTCCCCTGCAGTGTCGCCCTGGGCACCCGCATCCTCTTTCATGCTCATCGCCACATCGGTGAGGGAGCCTCCCACGAGAAGGGTGTCCTCCACGGTGACATTGTATTTTTTCAGGAAGCTCTCGAGCTTGAGGCAGAACTCTCTCAGCGCATCGTGGGGCGCAACGACGAACTTGTCGGGATCCGCAGCCTTGAGGTGCTTCAGGTAGTCGTTGACGGACTTGATGAAGTCCTCCGTGGTGTCCGTGAGGAGTGCCACATCATCGTCGGAGCACTTGTATTTTTCAAGGACCTGCGAAACTTTATCGACGAGCTGATCGACATCGATCTTGTTGAGCTCTTCGCCGATTGTCCCCTTGAATTCCACCGTGTCGTCACCTGCCGCGAAGGCAGGGATGCTCCATTGCCCGAAGGCGATGAGTGCCAGAAGAATGAAAAGTGCCGCTGCTGTTTTTCTCATAAGGACCCTCCCTGAAACAAAAGTTGCAAATTTAGTGAGCTATTATTGTAGCAGAAAAGAGAAAGTATGGCAACCACGAAAAACCCAGGAAGGAAACCCTCTCTTAAAAAACTCTCGAAAGTCGGAAGGAACTCCCCGGAGGAGAGGAAAATTTATTATATATGCTACTCTTCTGAGTAAGACTGACTAAGAAGGAGTGATATCGATGGGGGACAAGAATCCCAAAAATGTGCAGAAAAAGAAGAAAGCTGCTGCAAAATCTGCGGCAAAGCCGGCAGCGAAGCCAGCAGCGAAGCCAGCGGCAGAAGCAGCGCCAGTAAAGAAAGCCAAATAATAAGCAGAGAAGACTTCACTCTCTGTTGTCTGCTGGAGCTTATGCTTTCTTTATCCAGCATCATAACCGGCGTAATCAGTGAATTCTGATCTTTTTCACGTTATCGAAGGCTCTGCTCTCCGGGTAATTCAAGTGAAGAGTCTTATTTTCTGTTTTCATTTTTCGGGATGAAACCATGGATGGGCACCAACCCTGCCTGTTCATGGTTTTTCCCGGTTTGCTTTGGAGGATGTCGCGGTGGGGAAAAGTAATGACAATCCGGCCCATGAGGGTCTGCAGAGGGAAACAGGCTCACTGGAAAAAAAGATAGAAGGCCTCAAGGCAGAGCTCTCCTTGATGGAATGCCGCCTGGAGGAGTCAGAATATGCGAACATCAAGTTTCTCTCCGGGACGGCCATGGAGTTCGTGGATTTTCTTGAAGGGCAGTCCGTGTACCGTTTCATCGGTGAAAAGCTCAGGGAGATCACGGGAGCCCTCTTTGCCTTCGTGAGCTCCTGCGACAAGGAATCGGGAGTCTTCTCCCCTGAAGTGGTGCTGGGCGATCAAGAGCCTTTGAGGGAGCTGCAGGCCATGCTCGGAGTGGACCTCTTGGCCATGAAGATGCCCATGACGGAAGAGGCCGTCGCCCCCCTTCTCTCCTGCAAGATTGTCACCCCTCCCCGGGGCATATTTGACCTGGCCTTCGAGAGGATTCCCCGGGAGGTGTGCCGCTTCATCGAGGAGAGGTTTTCCTTCGGAAACGTCCATGTCATGGGATTTTCCAGGAAAGGGAAGGTATTCGGGAGCGCCGCCCTCATCCTGGAGAAGGGAAGTGAGCTCAGGAACATCGAGCTTATAGAGGCCTTCATCAACCAGGCTTCAATCGTGCTGCAGCGCAAGGAGGCCGAAGACGCGCTGCGCAGAAGCGAGGAGCGCTTCAGGCTAATCTTTGAGAATGCCCTTGATGCCATAATATGGATGGACCCGGCGACCGGCACCATTGAGCTCTGCAACAGGTCCGCGGCGCACCTTCTGGAGACCGGGAGAGACAGCCTGATAGGCCTGGACTTCCATGAGATTTACAGCCCCGCCTCAAGGGAAGAGGTCCATGAGCAATTCAGGAAGCTTGCCGAAGAAGGCGCCGTTATTGACGGCGATTTTGAAGTGAAGTCCTCTTCAGGGAAGCATATCCCGGTTCATGTGACTGCCAACATGACGCAGGTGGGCAAGAAGCCCATAGTGCAGCAGATTATCCGGGATCACACCGAGAGAAAAAAGGCTCAGGACGAGATACTCAGGCTCAATGAGGAGCTTGAGCAGCGCGTCCGCGAGAGAACTGCCGATCTTGTGTATGCCAACAAGGAGCTTGAGGCTTTCAATTATTCCGTTTCCCATGACCTGAGGACTCCCCTTTCCATCATTGAAGGCTTCTCGGCCGTGATATTGGATGGCCCAGTCAGCGATCTTCCCGATGAGGAGCAGGAGCATATCCGGATTATCAATAAGAGTGCACGCGAAGCGCAGAAGCTTATAGCCGATCTCCTCTCACTCTCCAATACCGGCCGTAAGATAGTGGTGAAGGAGTGCATCGAGCTTTCCGGAATTGTGCTCTCTATCCTGGACGATCTCAAAAGCAAATGGAGCGGCCGGACACTAGATATCAGCACAGGCCCCCTTCCTTCCTGCCTCGCAGATCCCGCGCTCCTCAGGCAGGTCTTTGTGAACCTGATATCAAACGCGATCAAATTTACCGCAGCGCGGGAGAAGGCAGTGATTGAAATCGGCTCTGAGAGGCAAGGCGCCGAAAATGTGTATTTTGTGAAGGACAACGGGATAGGCTTTGCCATGCATGACGCAGACCGCATATTCGGAGTCTTTGAGCGCCTTAACCGTCCCGGTGAGTACGAGGGCTCCGGCGTGGGGCTCGCCATCGTGCAGCGCATAATAGAGAGGCACGGCGGCCGCATATGGGCTCATGCGGAAAAGGACGGGGGCGCGGCCTTCTATTTTACGCTTCCCTGCAAGGATGAGCCTCCCGCATAAGCTTTTTCCTGAAATCCGCAGCGCTCACGCAGGATGATGGCTTCTTATTCCGGCATTGCGGCGGAACCTTTAATCTGGTATAATACTCACGTTATTGGAAAGTAACGGCATCGGAGAAACACCTGCTCACCTCTTATGCAGGACCGCAAGAAAGGAGTGAAGACATGCTCTATTCAGAGGAAGTCGAGAAGATGATCTGCATCAGGAAGGGGCCGGACCACGGCCCCGCCCCCATTCCCCAGGAGGGGAAATGGGTGAAGGCGAGAGAGATTAAGGATATCTCAGGCCTTTCCCATGGCATCGGCTGGTGCGCTCCGCAGCAGGGCGGATGCAAGCTCACCTTGAACGTGAAGGATGGTATTATTATGGAATCCCTCGTGGAGACCATAGGGTGCTCGGGCATGACCCACTCTGCCGCGATGGCGGCGGAGATCCTCCAGGGGAAGACGGTGCTTGAGGCCCTCAACACGGATCTGGTCTGCGACGCTATCAACGTGGCCATGCGGGAGATTTTCAAGCAGCTCGCCTACGGGAGGACCCAGACGGCATTCTCCGAGGGAGGCCTTCCCGTGGGAGCAGGCCTCGAGGACCTGGGGAAGGGGCTCCGGTCCCAGGTGGCTACCATGTACGGCACAAGGGAAAAGGGTGTGCGCTACCTCGAGATGGCCGAAGGCTACGTGCTGAGCCTGGCACTTGACGATCACAATGAGGTGATCGGGTACAAGTTTGTGAACCTCGGGAAGATGATGGAGGATATTAAGAAGGGCATGGATCCCAAGGCGGCGATGGATAAGAGCACCGGCACCTACGGGAGATTCTCAGAGGCCGTCAAGGTCATCGATCCCCGCCATGAATAGCTGAAGGCCCAAGGAAAGGAGCGGAACAATGGTACAGTTTGAAGGATATCAGAGAAGGATTGAAGGGATAAAGAAATGCTGCGCCTCTTACGGCCTTGAGGGCCTTGAAGAGGCGAGGGAGCTCTGCCTCTCAAAAGGAATCGATGTCGATAAGATTGTGAAGGGCGTGCAGGCTATCGCTTTCGAGAACGCCGTGTGGGCTTACACCCTGGGCACGGCCATTGCCCTGAAAACGGGGGCTTCCAGGGCCTCAGAGGCGGCCAAGGCTATGGGGACAGGCCTCCAGGCCTTCTGTATTCCAGGGTCGGTGGCTGATGACCGCCAGGTGGGCCTGGGCCACGGCAACCTTGCGGCAATGCTGCTGAGGGAGGAGACCAAGTGCTTCTGCTTCCTGGCGGGCCACGAATCTTTCGCCGCCGCCGAGGGAGCCCTGGGAATTGCCAGGACTGCCAACAAGGTGCGCCGGGAGCCTCTCAAGGTCATCCTGAACGGGCTCGGCAAGGACGCCGCCTACATCATTGCCCGCATCAACGGCTTCACTTATGTGAAGACCGAATACGATTACCTTGCAGGGAAGCTGACTATTGTCGAGGAGCGGCCTTTTTCCAAGGGCGAGAAAGCCCTGGTGAGAGTGTTCGGCACCGATGACGCCAACGAGGGCGTGGCCATCATGATCCACGAGAAAGTGGATGTTTCCATCACCGGCAATTCCACGAATCCCACAAGGTTCCAGCACCTCGTCGCGGGCACTTACAAGAAGTGGGCAACTGAAAATGGGAAGAGCTATTTCTCTGTGGCTTCGGGAGGAGGCACCGGAAGGACCCTCCATCCCGACAATGTGGCGGCAGGCCCGGCGTCATACGGCCTCACCGATTCGATGGGGCGCATGCACAGCGATGCCCAGTTTGCAGGGTCATCTTCAGTGCCGGCCCATGTGGAGATGATGGGGCTCGTGGGCATGGGGAACAACCCCATGGTGGGCGCCACGGTGGCCCTTGCAGTGTCAGTGGAAGAGTCGCTGAAGGGAAGCGCGGCGCCGGTATAATTCAACAGGGAAGGCTATTTTTCCCCTTCGCGCGGGGCGCCTCCTTTATCCCCGGCCACCGAGGCCTTTATCATGAGGCCAAGCTTCTGGTTTTTTGTCCTGTCAGATGACTCATAGTGGAAGGAATCGCCGTTCTGGACCACCGTCTGAAATGACTGCTCCGTCGAAAAGCTCCCATGGGTGAGGGAAAACTTGATATCCATTTTTATAAGGGGGGGCGTGATGTTCTCCACGACCTGGGGCGTCACCTGGAGCACCATGAGGAAGCTTTTCTGAGACGGCTTTGCTTCCCTGTCGGTTTTCACCGGCCTGTCATTAAGCTCGGCTTTCTGATCGCCTACTTTGATGGTGGCAAGCTTATTCTCGACAGTGATGATCTTTGGCGAGAGCACTATAGAGTGGCCCTCCACCTCGGAGGCTATCTTCACCTCGATAAGGATGGCTTTCCCCTGGGGCTTCTGGGGAGCGCCTGCCATTATTTCAGGCCCGGTGGAGTCCTGGGAGGGGAAGTCGGCGGCATAAGAAATGCCGGTGAGCAAAAGAGCCGCTGCAATGGCGAGCATGGTGATTTTTCTCTTCATCGTGTCCTCCTTTTTTCTCTTTGATCCTCAAATGACATGGTGATATCCCCCTTTCCCTCTTCGGCAAGATAGAGGGAGACCATTTTCACCTCCTCTCCCCAAAGGGCGATGGAATACTGCGAGTCGTTGAGCTCAACGTGATAGTCAAAGACCGGGGCTTCCCCGGGGATAAGTGAATGGCCCCCCCCTTCAGCAGGAGAGGGAGAAGGCACCGGCAAGAAAGCTGTGCCTTTCAGGAAAAACAGGGCGCCTGCCACCACGAGGATCACCGCGAAGACCGGGGCGAAACGAAGAAAGCACTGCACTCTTCCTCCAAGGACACTTCCTTTTTTCTCCATAAGGTCAAAGGGATTGAGAGCAGGTGGAATCTCTTCTGGAAGGGCAGACACAATGGAATCAACGCGGCTGTAGCTTTCGAGCACTCCCCTGCACTGCGGGCATAAGGTAAGGTGCTCATCCCATGCGGCCTTCTCAGTGCCATCCATTTCGCCGTCAAGAAACCATGAGGCTCTTTCTTCAAAGTCCCCGCACTTCATCGGTGATCCCCTCTTTTTCAGCAATTTTTAAAGCTTCCCTGCGGGCCCTGGTCAGCATGACGCCCACGCTCCCGGGAGTTATATTCATTACCGCCGCAATTTCCTGGTAGTTCAGGCCAAGGTAAGTCTTGAGCACAAGAAGCGCCCTGTGCGAAGGGCTTATTTTTTCCAGGATGAGGCGCCCGAGCTCCCTGTGGGCCACTTCTTCTTCCAGGGGCCTGGCCTGCCTCTCCCCGGCGCCGGCAAGATATGGTATCTTTTCATACCAGCGGCGCTCGCGTCTCAGGCAGTCGAGGCAGTGGTTGGTTGCTATGGAGTAAAGCCACGAGGTGAGGGAGCACTCGCCCCGGAAGCTCCCAAGGTTCCTGAAGGCCTTCATGAAAACCTCCTGGACCATGTCCTGTGCCGTGGTTGCATTTCCTACAAGACGCCGGCAGAGGTTATAGACCTTCCTGTAGTGGTCATTGAAGAGTGCCGTCATTTCCTTTTCCCTGTAATCGGCCATTGCGCCTCATGGCTCCTTTTTTCCGCGATAAGCACTAATTGAATTTTCTGCCCCTTTTCACCTTTTTAGACGAAGAGGGAAGGAAAATATTAACAGCTTCCTGCCCGAAAAAGAGGTTCAAGGAAAAGCAAAAAGGGCAGGCGGACTATGCCGCCTGCCCTGCAGAATTCATGGAAGCCGAATGGATCTGCTATGCAGCCATTTCCTGGTCCGCCACCGAGTACCAGTCGGTGAGGTCGTCGCTTCCCATGTAGAGATCGCCGTCAGCCTGGGCTTGGTCGGCAGTCTGGCCGTCATGCGTTACCGCGGTGCCCTCTGCGCTTGCTGAAACATGGGTGTCGCCCGTTCCCGAGTATATGTCCATTGATTCCAGGGTGCCGTAGCCATTCTCCTCAGTGCCTCCCGTTGAGTTCATGGTCACCTTGGTGCCATCGGGGAGCACGTAGGTGCTGGTGGCTGAATCCCACTCCCACTGGCCGCCGTCAGATTCCGTCACATGGGGGTCTCCCCAGATCATTGATGACTCGCCCGTGGCAGGATCGGTCATCGTGGCTTCGCCGCTCTCAGGGTTATAGACTATCTGGTAGCCGCCCGGTGTCGTTGTCGTGGAGACGTTGTTCTCATCAACACTTACGTGGTAATTGTCGGGCGTCACCGTCACGTCGTTGCCGTTCTCATCGGTGTAAGTGGTGGCGGCATTATTGTCAATGGACACCGAGTCGCCGCCGTCGTTGATAGTGACGTTGTTATTGTCGCCGTAGATATTGATATTATATATATCGTTGTCATTTATCACGGTGGAGGTGCTGGTGTTCACGGGGTACGATGTGCTGTCAGTACTGGTGTCGCCGCTGTTCTGCTGGAAGGCGGGGCGCGGCGGGACCTTGTAGGTCTTGCTCATGCCGTCTTTTGTGACGTTCACGGTTCCACCCTGACCCCTGGTGAGATCGGCATCGAAGGAGCCCGTGTGGGACTCGCCGGTGGTCTTGTTGGTCCATGAGGCAGCACCCTTGGCATCAAGGGAGCCTGAAGCCTTGTCATAAGTGAAGCCTGCAGCGCCTTTGCCCGAGACATACTGGTTATTGACATTTGCGGCGCCTGAGCCGCGGGCGCCGTTCTCGTTCTGTGCCACGTTTCCGGCAGCGTTGAGGGTGCCACCATTGGGATTGACCCGCTTGATGACCCCGCCTTTTGAAGTGTCGGTGCCATCCGTTGAGACGGCCTTGTAACCGCCGTACTGGGTGGTGCCGCCGTATTGACCGTTCACCGTGGTCAGGGGCTGTGTGGTTATCTGTGCCATTTCAGTCTCCTCCTTTAATTCTTTCTGCCCCCATGATACCCCATGGGGCTCACGAAGGCCTTACAGAAAACTTACGGCTCACTTACAGATGTTGCCGTTTTGTTGATAAAATCTTAAACTTCCTGGAGAGCCGTCAAAAATATGTTAAAAGAGGCGCGGGGCAGCAAAACTTCCCTTCAAGGTCACAGAATTTTAACAGCAGTAACAGGATTTTAACATTCATGTTAAAAAATCAAGCGACGACAAAGAAAAGTTCATACTCTGCTTACAAATTGTTCATAGAGAGTTTACGGGTATTTTACATAATTTCGTTTATTCATGCCATTTTTGCAGTGATACTCAAGACAGGAGAACCAGTGCAGGAGGGCTAATGATGACGGGAATCAATGATAATTACAGGACTGCTCTCGAGAGAATCGCCCAGACCAGGACAATCCAGTTCCGCAGCCCCGCGGGGGAGAAGGCGGGGGAGGCTGAAAAGCCGCGGGGTGCCGCTGATGCCTATACGCAGTCCGATGACCTGAAGGATCTTGAGGAAGAGGAAGGAGCAGGCCCCCAGGAAAAGGGTGGCGCAAAGCCCCAGGAAGGGAACGCTGCACCCAAGGGGATCTTTCTCGGCCCCGACGTGAACATACCCCAGTACGCGGGATTTGCCGACAGGATGGGAAGCCACATGAACCAGGACGGAAGCCTCACGGCCCTCACCGATGAGGAGAAGAAAAACCTTGCCATGGCTCTCAGCGCTTATGACATAGACACCCTCACCAACCTTGAGAGGACCGGCCTGAAATTTAACATGGTCGATCACAGGAACCCTCCCCCTGACGGCTTTCCCGGCGGGATGAAGGAGTGGCAGTCCGAAAATCTCCAGGGATATTACACACCAAGGGACAATGCAATTGTGCTCAAGCAGGAGCAGATGGGCTCTAAACCGGGCACGCTGGGCTCCCTGGCGGGAATTGACACGGCGCGCCATGAGACGGCTCATGCCATTGACGACATGCTCTACCCCGACGGCTTCCTCCCCATCTACGGCACCGACAGGGATCCAAAGCTTCAGGACATGTACCAGGCATATAGGAATCGCGCCGGGCAGGACCAGAACAACCGTTTTGAGAGCTATCAGTGGGACAAGTTCAACTCCAAGGAATATTTTGCATGCGGAGTGCAGGCCTACGAATTTTCGCCGGAAACCAGGCAGATGCTGAAGGAGAAGGACCCCGAGCTCTATGCCTACGTGGAGAACTACCTGAATAGCTCAAAAGACCAGAGCCTTCCTGAGAAGCAGGAGATGCCCTTCCTGGGCAAGGTGGCCGACGGCATAGGGCAGGTGGTGAAAGGAATAGGCGATTTTATCGGCGGCATAGTGAAGGGTATCGGTGACTTCATCGGGGGAATATTCGGAGGCGGCAAAGGGCAGGGATAGGGGCTCCGTTCCAGGGCGAGGCATTGAAGAGAGGGCCCGGGGGAACGGTGCACCGCAGTCCGAAGGAGGCACAAGAAGGAGAGAGGCGGCTCTCTCTTTAATTTTTGATCACTATGGAAACTTATGGCGAGAGCCCCTGCCAGGGCTGCGATACAAACTGCTGCAGCAATTTCTACATCATCCTCGAGGACGTGAAAGACAGGGACTGGGTCCAGTGGCTCAGCTACCACAGGGGCGTCACGGTGAAAAAGCTCAAGGGCCGCTCGCTCCAGGTCTGGTTTGACTCCCCCTGCACTCACCTGAAGGAAGACGGCTCCTGCGCCATTTACAGGAAGAGGCCCCGGATGTGCAGGGACTTCACCTGCGAAAAGCTCCCCGCCCCGGAGGGCAAAAAGCGCTGACTCATCGCCTGCCGTTCCTTATCGTCTCTTGTAAGACTTCTCATAGGCCTGGCTTACTCTCGCTGATACCAGGTAGCCCAGCAGGACCACGAGGTAGATGACTCCCGTCACGGCCTCAAGGTAAGTCCAGAGTCTCGCCACGTGGGTGAAGGGCACCGTGTCGCCGTATCCCACCGTCGTGAGCGTGGTGTAACTGAAGAACAGCAGGGTCATCTTGAGCCTCTCCATCAGCACAATAGTGCCGTAATTATGCCAGGGAACGCCGTTGAAGAGGAAGGATCCATGGGAGCTGAGCTCGATCATGAAGTATATCTCTGACCATAGGATGCCCAGCAGGATATAGACCGAGGCGCCGCTGATGATATGATCATAAGTCACCTCCTCGCGGTGGCGAAGCGTGGCAAGTGCCCCGCCCATGATGAGAATAATTATGAGAAGCCGTATGAGGGCTCCAGGAAGGAAAAGCCCCAGCACCTCACCGGTAACGATATGGTAATCAATTATCAGGAAAGTGCCGATGAGCACAATGAGGCACGTCATCATTGCCCAGCTTTTTCGCATGAGCCTGAGGCCCGAGATGATGATGGCGAAGAATATCACGTGTATGAAGAGAAAGGGCATCTTTGTCTCCTTGACAAGGAGAGGACAGAAAACCAGATAGATGAGAAGGGAGACAAAGAGCCACGAAGAGGAGCTCTTGAAAAAATCAGTTGGCGACAGATGAAAGGAGCCTTTGTTTTCTTTTCCCCTTGTGACGGCCGGCGGTGCAGCGGCAGCGCTTTCACTGGCAGCCTCTTCGGCAGTGGCGCTCTCTCCGGCCGGCGTCTCTTCACAGGCTTCCCGGAGGCTTTGCTGGCGGTTGAGGAGGAAAAGCCCCACGAGCCTCGCCACAATAAGGGCAATGAAGAACTGGCCGATAACGGCCTCCAGGGTGGAGAAGCCCCTGGACATGATGGTGAGAGGCGCGCAGTCGCCATATCCCACGGAGGTGAGGGTAATGAAGCTGAAATAGAGAAGGGAGGAAAAAATGTCCATTGCCACTCTGAAGGTTATGGCATCGTTGACGCTCCGCGAGGGGAGCGAAGAATAGGAGCCGGGCCAGGTGAATTCAATCATGTAGTAAATAAGGGCCCACATTATGCCCATGAGGAAATAGACACAGATGGCGCCGCTTATCTCATTGCCGGTGACGCGCTTCGCATTGAGGACATTTGCGAGTATCACCGACGAGATATAGCCGAGAAAGATAAGCTCAACAGACGAGGTGATGACTATTTTCGTGCTGGTGGTGCCATTCAGGTTTGAGAGGTCCATTATGAGGGCAATGGCTATTATGGTGGCACCTGTAAGCAACCTCCGCTTCTCCTTGAGCACTATGGCGAAGCCCATGAAAACGATGGAGCCGAAGAGCAGGTCCAGGATAATGAGCCCTATGAAGTTCCTGTCGATGAGGGGAGAGACGATGATGAGCATCACTATGCTGACCAGCATCGCGGTGTAGCTGCTCCAGAAGCCCCGCGGGGTGGCCAATGGCGGTGCCCCCTTCCGGCCTTTTGCCTGCTCGGGCCCTTCCCGGCCCTGAGCCACGGGGCTCCCGTCTCTTTCCGGTCCTGTCCCGTTATGGTTGTCCACCGGTCTCTTCCTCTTTTCTGATAAGATCAAAGCAGAGGGAGCCGCTCCTCATGAAGGGGGAGAAGGCGGCTCCAGCACGTAAAGGGAGAAGCTGCAGTATTCCCTGAAGCCCATCCGCTCATAGACACTCCGTCCCACAGGCGTTGAGGTGAGAATGGCGATCCGGTATCCCAGCCTGCGGGCTTCCTGGAGGGGGATTGCTGTCAGGAGGGTCCCGATCCCATGGCGGCGTGCCTCGGGTATGATGCCCACGTTCCAGATACCGGCGATGCCGTTGCAGAGTGACATCGAGGAGATCCCCACAGGCTTCCCCTCCTGGAAGGCGATATAGTTCCGCCATGGGGTGGTGGTCTTGAAGCCGAGCATGAAGAAGAAGGAGTAGAATGCCAGCCCTATGAACTCGGGGAGCCTGAAGGCTTCACAGAAGAGAGTGATGCAGGTCTTCAGGAGATCGCGGTCCTCGATGAACTGGATTTTTACCCCTCCGGGCACGGGGTATTCCTCGTTCAGAAGGGCGATATCCAGCGCCATGCCGGGAGCATCACTGTCGTGCCTGAGCCCCTCCTGCACGAGGCGGGCCCCCAGGTCAGAGGGCCTTGAGGAAGGGCCGACCCACCAGACCATGGGAAGGCTGCGGAACCTGAATGGCTCCAGAGCGTTTTTGATCTTTTCATCGATGGCGGGCTCATCAAAGCGGGCACGGAGCAGGTTGTTCATGATGGGGTGGGGGACACCCGTGATGACGCTCACCATGTCGCTTTCGGAATGGATCGTAGCACCGGGCATGTGACTGAGAGTGCAGTAGGTGGTGATGATATTCTCCTCGATGGCGGTGACCATCTTGTCCGGGGGAAGAATATCCTGTCCCATGGTGTGCTCCTTGCGCAGGTCTTCTCAAGAGTTCTTTTCCCAGGATCGTAAAAATATCCTCCATGGAGACAGTGAGCGCAAGAACTCTCTATATGGCATCAGATCAAAAGAGAAAGTGAAGAGGCCTGTAATGAGGCGTTCTGGGTGAGCGCCTTCAAGAGTTCCGGTGTTAACAATCAGTGGACAATCTGAAAGCACTCAATCCCACGCGGTGCGCTGGCCTGGCGGTACGAAGCGGAGTGAGAAGTAGGTAGTTGATCCCATGGACGACCAGGTGAGCCGGCAGTTGGGCTTGAGGTAAATCAAGGTGGTGGTTCCCAGGTCTTTGTCATTCTTGACCTTGTCAGGCCGTCCCAGCTTTTTCATTACCTCGGCCTGGGTGCTCTTGTAAGTGATGCCCTCCGGTGAACTCCCCGGGAAGCTGCCGCTCAGCATAAGATCGTACGCCCTGCCGTTCTCGAACATCATGTTGACAGTCCATCCCGCCCCGCGGGCGATTATCTCGCAGAGTATCCCCGTAGGCCTGATGTCTGCGTCCTTGAAGAATTTCCTGACCGTGGTCTTCGCTTCATCGAGCGGCATTCCAAGCTGGAGCGGTCCGTATGAGCCTTTCTGGAGGTCGATCTTCCAGGTGTCGGAGGCTCCTGCAGAAAGGGCTGCCTGGGAAGAAATGGCCAGCAGAGCCACCAGGCACAGAGCTGAGAGAAAAAATCTTCGCATGAGTGTCATCAGGCTCCTTCAAATTCTTCAGAGTCCACGTAAGGCTCTTTTCTTCTCCCCATGAAGGAAACGATTTTCCCCGTGATGAGCCCGGCAATGCACGAGATGAATATTGTCGCCAGGATGCCGTTTAACTGCGACTCGCTCTGTATCCCTTTTACCAGGACTATTGCCGCGAGCCCGCCGAATATTCCCGGCAATCCATGGAGGTTAAGGACTCCGCAGGTATCGATTTTATGGGTACGAGCCGCCAGTCTGGGCTGGATCACCGCAAAGCCGAATGTTGAGATGATGCCTGCAAAAATACCGATTTCAAAGGCATAGGTCGGCACAGTGCTGTCGCAGACCGAGCCTATGGCGACACCGCCTGCAAGTGCTGCATTGGCTATATCTGCCGCAGAGATTTTGCCTCTCAGCTTTACTGAGGCAAAGTAGGTAGACAGCGTGGAGCCGCACAGCGCAAAAATCACGTTGACTGCCGTTCTGGGCACCGCTTCAGGAGCAACCAGGGCTGAGCAGAAGCTTGGCCAGAATATCCAGAGCACCATGCTTCCCAGCAGGGAATACCGCTCGCTGGTTTCATCACACTCAATCGGCGCTTCGCTCTCTTGCTGGGTAGTCATCGCCATCGCCACTCCAAGGCCAAAAAGGGCTCCAAAGGCATGAATCGCGATTGAGCCCCCCGTGTCAATGAATTTTCCCGTTATCAGGCCCATTCCACCATTCAGGATCTTCTCATTGAAGGCATAAAAAGGAACGAACAGCAAAGCCAGCAAAATGTACTGGCCCATTTTCAGGCGGCCGAGGACCGCTCCGGCGCAGATGAGCAGGCTTGCTGCTGCAAATTCAGCAAGAATAAGCCTGTCTATCAGTCTGCCTGGCGCTCCCACCACAAAATAGAGGGGGATTGCAGTGCTCACCAGCAGATAGGTGGCCGTGAGCGCTGAGCGGCCGTATCTTTTCAAGAACACCATGAGAAACCCGAAGCCCGCCATGAGCATTGCCATGATGTGAAGAGCCCGGTCATACTTCTGCACGTCTGTCAGGGCCGCCAGAGTGGTGCCAGGGACTTCCTCAGCAAAAGACATTCCTTTCATAATCAACAAAGCCAGGGCAATAAGAGGGAGAATTTTGAGCGGTTTTTTCATAGGATCTCCTTTTCGCCACCCCTGGCGGGGCTCACAAGCAGCGCCGTTCTTTGGCCTTATTATCATCAGCTTTATAATTATAGCACATGGAGGAGGAGCCAGTCCATAAAGAATCTGTATAATGACGGCCTCAAAAGAAGCTGGAAACCGGGATTCAGCGGTTGTTGAATCCAGGCTTCATATGGGCAAATATTCTCCAGTGCCGTATTCCAGCTTTATGGAGGGGCAGGGCAGAATCCTATCTGTCGAGGGGCTTGCCGTCAAGAGGCGGCTTTATCTGCTTAAGGTCAAGGCCAAAGCGCTTGACTATGGTGGGCGTTATGTCTTCCCTGTGCCCAGGGTGCTTTGCCCCTTTGTCGTTGGTGGCAAGGAATACGCGGGGTGCGTTATGGTGGTGCGTCATTCCTTCGTCAAAGCCATGGTCAGCCGTGACATAGACAAGAGTCCTGTCGTAGAGCTTGAGCTCCCGGAGCTTTTTCACGATCAGGCCAAGCGCCGTATCACAAGAGACAATGGCATCATTATACTCCTTGGAGTTCTCACCCTGCCTGTGTCCCATATGATCCACCTCACCGTAATGGATAAAGAAAAAGAAGGGCCTGTTCTTATACTTCTCCATGGTTTCAAGAGCTTTCCGGGTTACCGCTTCATTTTTCCCCAGGGCGTTTATGAAGAGATCCATGCCCTCCTTTGTGTAAAAGTAGGGCTGCCCTGGCTTGGCCCCTACATTCCCATTCTTTGCAATTATCGCTGCAGTGACGATGGCATTATTTCCAAGGGAGTTCTCAAGCCTCTCAAACACAGTGTATCCCTTCGGAATGGGACGATAGTTCTTATTGCTGTAAACCCCCGTTATCTCCGGCTTATAGCCTGTCAGGATCTGCGCCCACCCGGCCTTGGTATCGGTGGCTCCATTCACGTCTATGTCCACCATAGCCCCTTCGGAGCTCAGCTTCATGAGGTGGGGGATTTCATTTCTGGCTATGCACTCTTTCAGGTGCTCTCTCTGAACGCCATCCCACCCTATCAGGATTATGTTCTGCGGCCTGTTCTCCCTTGATGCTGCGCCGAGTGAGGCAGCCGCGATGACAAGAAGAGCCAGCACTGTGATTGCCAAAGCATAACGCTTCATAGTTTTGACCACCTTTCAAGAGCTTTCTCTTATATAGATCCCCGGAAGGGAAAATTGTTTCTCATCCCGGGTGAGAGTTTGTCGCACCACTGTTCAACTTAAAGGGCCGCCTATGAGCAGAATGACAAAGTTCATGAGTCAATTATACCACGAAGTCAGGTTCTGTCCCCCTGTATGTGCAGAACTCCCTGCCAGCCCGAAGAGGAAAATATCCCATGGCCTCAAAGCGAAAGCTCTGCAGGAGCAGCCTCCCACTTCTGCAATGGTGAAAGGCCTCTCCGGCCGCGTGGGAAGATGAAGGTGAGGCGGTGGGGCGCCCTGCCCCTGATGATGAGATAGCCCTCGTGGAGGCACCGCAGGTGGTGGGCAATGCAGAGGGTGATGAGATTGCCCTCGGTGTCGGGGCCGCCATGGGAGCGGTATTTGATATGGTGAGCATGAAGATTCCGACGGCACCGGCAGCCGGGGGCCTGGCACTGGTAGTGATCCCGGGCGAGAACGCGGCTGTGGAGATCCCTTTTTTCGGGAAGGTCCCAGGCGGCAAGGAAGGTGTCAAGGAGAGCCTCAATGAAGAGGGCAAGGTCCTCTCCACCCCAGAGCCTCACGGCGTGGTTCCAGAGGGGAACAAGGTCTTTTTTGATGAAGAAGCGGATGAGGGCGCCCCTGTCCGAGAGGTTCGACCCGAAGGTCCCCTCTTTCGGGGTCTCTCCCGAGAAGACGGAGAGGATCTCGGAGAGCTCGGGGTGCTCCCGGCCCCCGGTGACCTGCCAGATGGCGGGGGTGAGCCCATCCTGGCGTGAGGGGGGCCAAGGCTCGTGTGTACACATCTGGACTGCGGCGACCAAACCATTGTCCCCACTGGGTTTCGTGGCATTAGAGAGTGCAATGGAAACTCTCTTGACGGATCTCCCCGTGACGGCCACCTCGAAGACCTCGGGCTCAATGTCCCACTTTTTGTGGACAGCCCTCTTGGCAAAGCGGAGGAACCCCTCGACAGCCTGGATGAGGGTGGCGGCAGGAACCTCCTGGGCGTAGGAGAGCCACGCCTCCTTGACGCGGGTCCCCTCAATGAATACCCTGGCAAGATGCCGCGCCTGCTCGGGGGTGAGCTTTCCCACCTGCACAAGGTCCAGCATATCGGGATACTCTAAATAACCCCTTTCTAATGAGATTAAGGAATACGCGGTGCTCCGGGACATCCCGAGGCGCTCCCTGGTGTAATGGCCCAGGGAGAGGAAGCGCATGTCTTTGTAGAGGCCGAAATTGTTGAGAGTCCGCAGGAGCCTCCCCTGGTAGAAGGAGAGGGAGTGGCGCAGGGAAGCCATCTTCCGGAGCCTTGCGACCGTCTCGAAGGGATCGGCGGGAGGATGCACCAGGAACCCGTCAGGGGTGACGGCGGTATCGGCATCGGAGCAATAGCCTGCGGGAGCCTGAAACTCCCGGTGAAGCTCCACGGTGACGGGCTTCCAGGGCAGAAACTCCCAGAGGTGCGACACCTCTTCGAGGTCCTTGTGGACCTGCCGGGCAAGCTCTCTTTCCCGCTCGCCGAAGGAGGCCTCATCATCGAGGGAGCCGATGGCACCCGCCAGGGCACCAAGGAGAAGGGCTTTCTCCCCGAAGGTGGGATCGGCTCCGTTCTCCCTTGTATCGGAAGCATCAAGGCCATTCCGAGAATGTGCCCCATCGCCGTGGGTGGCGCAGTCGCCATGGGAAGCCTCACGGACTTCAGGCCCCTGCGCCTTTCCATCCTGCGCCCCGATGGCCACAAGCGGCACCGAAGCAGCGAACTCGGCAAGAAGAGCCTCCACGAAGCTCTCCGAAGGGAGCTCCGCTTCCTCCACTCTGCGGAAGACCTCGAGGGCCCGGTCCCACTTTGCGGCCACGGCGAGAGGAACCCTCACGCTCACGGGAATGGCTTTGCCCTCATCGTCGCCCTCACCGGGTCCAAAAGAATCAATGTCCTCCTTTCCTTGTGAATTCTGAATCTTGAAGCGACGCACTTCCTCCTCGAGACCCCGCACGGTGAGGCTCATGGCCTTTGAGAGCCACTCCGCCTCGGTCTCGGGCGTCACGACCTGGAAGAGATACCGCAGCGCGCTTTTGCGAAGCCTCCCACTCTCGAGAGCTTCCCTGATGAGGGGGAGCTTCTGAAGGGCCTTCGCGTTCCGCATAAGCTCATAGCAGCTCCTTGATGAGATCCCAAGCTCCTCGCGTACGAAGTCGGACACTCTCACATAGCCGAGCTTCTCGAGCTTCCCGTCAAGGGAGAGAAGGGCCTCCCCGATAAGGAGATCGAGCTTCACCCCCGCATGAGAGAGGCACCAGAGGTTCCAGTCCAGGACCTCCCCGGTGAGATCGCGGAATATATGGCGACAGTTCGAGCGCGAGAGCACCTCGTCGGCGCCGTACGTCACCAGCGGGAGGCCGGGACAAGCCTTGAAGATCTGTCCGCCCTCCATGGTGGCCTCATAGCCGGGATACTCGCGGATCGCACCGGTATTCACGACAGTCCTCCTTTCATGAGGTCTTGTATATTAATTGGATACTTATGTATCTCTATAAATATTATACAAAAATAATGTATTCATGTCAAAATGGTCGTGTGCAGAAATGCTTGTCATTATTGAATTTGAATGCCTTCGCTGGATGCCCGGCAGAGGGGCGAAAAGGGATATTTTGTGATTTTTTGGCTTAAAACTCCTGAATCTCCCTCCAGCGAAGAGAAAAGGCCTCCTGTGCGAGGGCGCAGAGGGAGGACTGGTAAAAGACGATGGCAGAAAAATATTTTCAGGCCTTCAGACTCTTTCAATGAATACCAATGATCCGACCTTTATAATTTCACATGTCAGAATACTATGCAAGATCTGCAAAGCGCGAATGATTCCGTGTGTTTTACTCAGCCATTGAGGTGTCCGATGCAGTAATGATCACAAGGTTGCGGCGGGAGTTGAAGGCTCAGCGCACTTGGATGTGTACTGTCTCGAAAATCCGGAGCTTGTGGAGGTGGTTCCTGCTGTCCCCGCAGGGAAGTGACCGGGTGGGACATATAAAAAAGCCCTGAAAAGGGCTTTTCGCGGTCAGGAATCCCGAAAGCCTTACTCCTTGTCGAAGACCTCGCCTGACTGGGCGAAGTAGAAGGGGAGCTCCGCCGCCTGCCTGATGAGCTTCTCGGCATCTGACTCAAGAGAAGCCGCCTTCTCGCGGTTTTCTCCCGCCCTGGCGGTGAGGGAGGCGCCCTCATCCTTGAGGCTCTCCCCCATGGAGCGCTGCGCTTCAGCGCCGTCCTTGCTCCCTTTTGCCCTGGTTTTAGCCGATTCCGATGAAGTCTTCTTTGACTCGGCCCTGGTCCTTTTCGTTTTGCCTTCGCCTGCCGCTGCCATAGCGCTCTCGGCTTTCCTCTCGAACTTTGCCTTGTCGCCCTGCCCGGTCTGCTCCTGCCTCCCGGCCTCTTCCATCATTGACTCGGCGACCCGCTCATCGACCTGTGACTGGCTCATGCGGGCCTTCATCATAAGCTCAGAGGCCTGCTCCTTTTTCACATGGGCCTTCTCGATCCCGGCCTCGCCGGACTGCTTTCCCGCCTGGGAGGCCCTCAGGTCCTCCTGGGCCCGGTCCTCGGCCTTCGCCGCCTCCTTGCTGTCGCTCTCGGCGGCCTCTGTCATCTTGCCGGCTTCAGCCTCTTCGGCCTCGGCCCTGACCTTGGCCTCGGCAGCTTCTTTTTCAAGCTCTGAGCCCTTCTGGGACTTCACGCCTCCCTGGGCGTCAAGGTTCTTGCTTTCTGCCTGGAGCCTCTGGGCCTGCTCCTTGAGGAGCCTTGCCTGGTCCACTGCTGAGCCCTGCTTGTCGTTTATCACTATTGCGTCGGGCTTCTCGGCGGGTCCCTCCTGGTTCATGCTCACCTGGGGGGGCTGGGCCATCAGGGCGTTATAAAAACCCGCCATTACGGCAGCGGCATCTTCCGACTTTTTCTTTTCCTTGATCTCGTCAATCATGGGCGCACCTCTTTACCAGAGTGATTCATCTTTATCATACCCCATTTTTCCCATGAGTGCCACGGCACTTTGCCCTCATGATGTAAAATAAATGTTAACTTTTGCCAGCGGCTATTCTCCTCTTCAGTAAACATCTGCAAATTGCCTCTACAGGTGTATCGGAACACAGGCCATTTCTGTCTGCCGGGAGAATGCCCTGGCTTCTCTCTGCGGAAAACCAGCGAAAAGTCCCCGGAAAAAGGAAAATGGGCGCCGTGGAATAATATCTCTTCGGAGGGTTTCCATGATAGCCCAGGGAAAATCCATAGAACTGAACGGCATTAAATACAATGTGCTTGACCTCCTCGGGGGCAGGGAGAGCCTTACCTACCGCGTGGTGGGAGCGAAGAGCGGGACTTTCTACGTGCTGCGCGTCATCAGGAAACCCACCCACTCCAGGGTGAAGGAGCTCTTCTCCGGGGGGAAGGAGGAAGCCCTCCGGGCAGCCTTCAATGATGACGCAGACCTCAGGAAGCGCTTCGGCGGGTTCTCGCAGGAGGCGGCGTTTGATACTTACTGTGCCGCGCTGGAAAAGCAGGTGATCCTCGAGGCGAAGATCCACAAGGAGACCAAGCACCCGGCCTTCTCCAGGTTTGTCTCCTTCAGCGAAGACAGCCAGGCCTATTACATCGTGCTCAGCTACCAGCAGGGCAAGGATTTCAAATACCTTGTGGAGCAGCAGGAGGCCCTCTCGGAGTCTCTGGTCATCAAGTGGATGAAAGAGGCCGCCGGGGCCCTCATCTACCTCAATACCCACAGGATCGCAAAGCTCCTCTACCATAACCTGGCCCCGCAGAACCTGATAGTAGACGGGCGGGGCGATCTCCACCTCGTAGACCTTCAAAAGGCAAGGATCCTCAATCCCGGCCAGGGTGAGCGCTGGCAGGAAGTCCTTTTCCCGGGGGACGACAGCCCCTTCACTCCTCTCGAGGGCTATATAAGCCCCCGCTCAGAGGTCTATGCCTTTGGCGCGGTATTTTATTACCTCCTCACGGGGATAATCCTTCCCAAGGCCCTGGAGAGAAAGAAATTTGACTCCCTCATCCCCCTCAGGGAGATGAAGCCCGAATATTCATCAACACTTGAGCTCGTCCTGGCCCTCTGCCTGGCCCTGGAGCCTGAGAACCGCCTTTACAGCCTTGAGACCGTCATCAAGGCACTTGAGATGCCGGACTTTGGAAGCCTCGCCGTGGAGCGCGAAGGCGAGAGCCTCAGGGAGATTCGCCTCGGGAGGATCAGGGAATACGAGGAGCAGTATATAGAGCTCCGTATAATGAAGCCAATAACCGATGAGGGTCTCCCCCTCAAGGTGAAGCGTTTTGAATACCGCCCCGATGACAGGGCGCCGCGGGGCTCGACAGCCCTCGAGTTCTTTGAGGCGCGGGAGCACCGCCACCTCACATGCGTGAGCCTCTTTTTCATGGCAGGCAGCCTCCCGCGCGGCATTTACAAGGGAGCAGTCACCCTTGAGACCAACTGGGGGACTCTGGAGCTCCCCCTCTCTTACGAGATGCCAAGGGAGCTTACGCTTCTGCCTTTTGTGCTTGTGCCGGCAGCATGCGCCATTGCTCTTTCTGCCGTGGTGTTTTTCTATCCGCACTCCGCGCCGGTAGCGACCAGCAAAACTAGCACCGCCGGCACCGCCGCCTTGGAAGCACCGGCGTGGCAGGCGGCGGCATGGAAAACGATGAAGGAGCGCACTTTTGATTACGCCAGGCCCCAGGTAATCCTCGGCGATCAGGACCTCTGGGAGCGGATGAATATCAATTCCGGGATTTTCGTGAAGCCGCAGGGCGATGAGCTTGCCATATTCGGCGTCGGCAATGACGACCGCAATGAGAGGACAGGGCTGCTCTCCAGTGTCTTCTACCCGCCTGCATCGAGCGTCACTGCCGGTATCACCGTCGAGGACAAGGCAAGGGAAAATGAGCTCTCGACGGCGGGGATGATGCTGCTGTCGGGAAATGGAAGGGCCGTCACCATTGAGTATGTCAAGCCAGGTACGCTGAGGATGGGCTCTTATGAAAAGAAATGGGAATACGAAGAATACCGGGTCCAGGGAGGCCAGGACGCCAGGAGATACCAGTTCATGCTCTTTTACAGCCGCGATGACGGCACTGTGCAGGGGATGTTCAACGGCGAAATGAAGGGTGAATTCCACGACGTGGCCCTCAATGATTTCGGCCTCTTCTATTATGCCATCCCCCATAAGAAAGGTGAAGCCCTTGATCTTGTCTTCAGCGAGCCTGTCATCGCTTTTGACATACCCCTCCCCAGGAGCCTCCCCTACTTCCAGATAGCCCGGGGGAAGGTGGATATAATGCGCGCACCCAGCAGGACTGCCACACGCGATATCACCACCAACAAGGACGAAGTGCTGAGGATGAAGGAGATAAGGGACGGCTGGTGCAGGGTGACTACTGTCATAGACAAAGGCAAATACGGGGGATGGGTGAGGCAGGAGGAAGTGAGGGATATCGCTCCCCGCGACGCCTTCCCACCCGAGTAGACAAGGGATAAGGAAAAGGTGCCCTATGAACTGGAAAATTCTTATTATAGCGGGAATTCTGGCCTGTGCCTTTCTGGCCGGCTCTCTTGAAGTACCAGGCAGGGAGGGGACTCTTCCCCCGCCTCTTGCGAAGGCCCTGAAGAACCCTGAGAGCGTCAAGGAGCTCGATCTCAGCTACCAGGATCTCAAGGCCGTCCCTCCGGAGATAGGAAAGCTTGTGAATCTTGAAAACCTTGACCTTAGCGGCAACAGCATCACCAGAATATCTCCCGAGCTTTTCAGCCTTGCGCGTCTGAAAGTTCTCTCTCTTGACAGGAACAACCTTACAGAGCTGCCGGACGGGTTCGGGAAGCTTGCCGCACTCGAGGACCTGAGCTTCCGCCATAACAGGCTGAAAAAGCTGCCTGATGATTTCGAGAAGATGAAGAGCCTCCACACACTCTGGCTTGAGCATAACCAGATGACGCCATTCCCTTCAGTGATAACGAGGCTTCCTTCAATCCAGACCCTCTACCTCACGGGAAACCATTTCCAGGCCGTGCCCCCGGCGATCGGCAGGCTGAAGAAGCTCCAGGCCCTCGAGCTTATGTGGAACAGGCTCGAAGGCATCCCTCCCGAGATAGGTGACCTTTCCAGCCTTACCTCGCTTGACCTGCGGGGCAACAAGATCAAGGCGCTGCCAAGAGAGATAGGGAAGCTTGGAAGGCTTGAATTCCTGTACCTGGGAGGGAATGGGCTCACCACCCTTCCAGAGGAGATTGGCGGACTCTCAAAGCTGCAGTTCCTCGCACTTGATCAGAACAGGCTCACCGCCCTTCCCGGGAGCCTTGGAAAGCTCACAGGCCTCAGGACGTTCCACCTTATAAAGAATCCTCTCTCAAGCGAGGAGAAAAAGAAGATAAAAGCCCTCCTTCCCGGCACGGCTGTGACATTCTGAGAATGAGAAAGGAGAAGTGCCTTCCATTGAAGCGCTTTATTATCATTGCTGCAATCGCGGGGCTTTTTCTTACCGCGGCAGCCCCTTCCCGGGCACTTGCGAAAAATATCGGCTTCTACTCGGGAACCTTTGATCCCCCCCACCAGGGCCATATTGCCCTGTCCCTCAAGGCCGTCGAGCTCCTTGACCTTGACAGGCTTTACATGCTTCCGAATTACGAGCCCTCTCACAAGCCCAATGCATCCTCCTTTGCGCAGCGCTATGAAATGATGGAGCTGGTTGTCATGAGGCACAAGGCACTCTGCCTCCCTGGCAGGGAGGAGTTCCCCAGGGCTTACATGGCGGGGGGCACTGAATACCTCACGGTACTCATTTCCAGAATCAGAGAGCTTGAAGGCGAAGAGGGAAATGCTTTTTTTCATCTCTGTGGCACCGATTCCTTCAACAGGATGAGGGAGAGCGGAAGGCTCCCTTCCGCCGGAGAGAACAGGATTGTTGCCGTATTCCGGAGGAAGGGCTATTCCGAAGTGATTACCGCCGGGGTGAAGGACCTTGAGGCCAGGGGAAAGGTAAGGTTCTTTGACGTCGATATCCCGGAGCTGAGCTCCTCCGCGGCAAGGGCCCTCTTTGCCAGGGGAGAGGTCCCTGATGAAACAGTGTGTCCCTGCTATATTTCCTGGTATGCGGAGCGGGAGAAGCTCTATGGCTTTCCTGAGAAGCCCCTCTCGCTTGGTGACCTCGAGAAAGCCGGGATTCAAGGTTTCACCGTGTCGGAGATGCCGCTGCCACCATTCTCTTTCAGCAGGCACATGAAAGAGCATCCTGCCGGGGATTTCACCATGAGCCATGGGAAAAGCTCCGCGGGATCCGGTGAGCTCCTTCCCTCAGAGGCGCCTCCCGGCCTCCTGTATCTCGTCGCTTCCAGAAAGACGCTTTTTTCCATAGTCTTCCTGCCCTTGCGGGAAGCCCTTCCCTGGGTCAGGTCCCGGGGCTATGAGAAGGCAGTGGTTTTTAAGCCTGAAAAGGCCGGTGAGGGAGAAGGCTTCTATTATGTGGCAGCCCTCAGGGACGGAAGGCTCCAGGTCTTTGCCGGAACCGCAAGGAGGGAGGCCTTCATGCCCCTCCTCGGGAAGTGGGAAAGGTTTCTCCTCATGAATCTCCTCATTGAGGCAGCGGGCTTCAGGATTTTTTCTCCCGAAGAACGCCGGTCCCTCATTATCCCCTTGGCGCTGATGGCAGGATCTTTCACTTCTGCTAAGAACTAAAACTGATAAAGCGCCTCCAATCCGGGGAAGACTGGCGGTGCTCAATAAAGGAGGGGAGAAATCAATGAGAAAAATCTTTGTCATGATAGTGCTTATTTCAGTCCTGGTGTCGTCTTCGCTCTTTTCGCCTGTTCCTGCCGCCTCTGAAAATGACGACGTGGTCACCATATCGAAGAGCATCAAGGCACTGGCCAATGCCGTGGAGCTCTGGGCGAACGCCCACAAGGGGAAGTATCCGACATCAGGCGAGTTTTACACTGACGAGTTCCTCAAATACGTCAAGAAAGCCGATGTGAACGAGTTCAAAAACAGCCTGCGCTGCCCCCTTTCGGGGAGGTATTTCAACTATCAGCGCCTCCAGAGCACCAAGGACTATATCATCTCCTGCCCAAGGCCTTACCAGTACGGCATGAAATCAATCTACTACCAGCGGAGCAAGGGCGTAGTCATACAGGAGCCGGCAAAATAAAAGAGGGCCGCTGTCCATCAACGGCCCTTCTTTTTGTTAGTGGGCTAGGTGGGATCACCGGGCTTCTGGGGCCCGCCGCTTCCGGGAGCTCCAGGAGGCGGTGCGCCGGGACCGCCGGGTCCGCCAGGACCGCCGCCGCCGGGTCCTTCGCCGGGGGCATCACCTTCCGGTCCCGCAGGGCCATCGTCAGTCTTGTTGAGTTCCGGCTTGGGGCCCTTGGCGTCCTGGGCCATCTGGTCTTCCAGCGAGTCATCATCAGACTCGAAGGAGTCCGTGGGGCTGTAATAGGAGCTTGAGTCAGAGCTCTCCTGCGGAGGCGGAGGGGGCGGCGCCTGCTGGGAGTCGCTGCTGCCCTGTGATGCCAGTGACTGCAGAAGCTGAATTATTGACGAGCCTGCCGAACCGATTGATCCAATGCTGCCTAACAAGTCCATTTTTTTCTTCCTCCTTCAACTGCGTGCTATGGTTTCATTGTAACGGCCGGTCCTCAAAAAAAACACAAGGGGAGCTCAAGAAAAGCTCAAAATACTGAATAGAAAGTTAATTCTTTCCGGGAGAGCGTTAATTTCCCGGCAGGGCCGACAGGCCTGCCATTTCAGCCATATATGCCATAAAGGTATTGGAAAAGATGAATCGAATGGAATTGAGGAAAGCCCCGATGGGGATGAGCAGGGAGGAATCGCAATGGAGCAGGAGGATGAACCGGGAGTTCCCGGCAAGGAGCAGGAAGGCTCATCGAGAGCTGCAAAGATTGTCACGATAGTAATGGCAGTGCTCTGCGCCATCGTGGGAATCTCCGTGATGGTATTCTACTTTTTCCTTGATGTGAGACTCACGGACAGGGCACGGTGCGAGGAGATCCTGCGGGTGACAATGAAAAGGCTCCAGAATGAGGATAACATCCCTGCGGATAAGAATGGCTACTATGATTTTGCCCCTTTCTGTGAGAAAAATGCCCCGGAAAAGCTAAAGGAGCCTTACCTGAGCCTGTCAAAGGTCTGTGAAGGCATTCCCCGAGATATCGGGAAGAGCCTTGGAAAGAAAAGGGAGAAGACTGAGAAGGCCTTGAAGGATTTCTCCCAGGTTCTTCCCGGGATTGAAAAGACTCTCGAAAAGCCTTCATTCATCATCCCGTCACGGGGAGATTACGGCTTGAACGGCCCGGTGAGCAATTACCTTGCCTTGAGAGCACTGGCTCAAAGCCTCGCCACTTACGGTCTCTACCAGGAAATGCAGAAAAATCCTGAAACGGCGGTGAAATGCTACATTCTCGACATACAATTCGGGGCAAAGCTTGCCATGAGCGGCAATCTCATCACGCAGATGATATCGGTGGCCATTCAGGCTATCGGAGACGTGCCTCTTCATTGCCTGCTTGCCGGGGGCGGCATGAAAAGCAGTTGTTACAAGGATATAATTGCCCGGCTCGAGAGCCTCCCTGCCGCAGACGGCAATTTCCTCGACGCCATGGATGAGGAATACACCAGGACTATAAACAATTTTGATTACTGGATGACAGGCCAGACAGCGAGGGCGCAGCAGTTTCCCGTGAATATCCGCCCTGAAAAGCTCAAGATCATTATCTTGCGCGAGAAGAAGCTTTATATGAACCTCTCTATCAAGTACCGTCCCTGCTTTGAAACTCTTTCCATGCCTGCCGATCTTGGCCTGAACCTCACTGCCGATCTCGCGGCTCTCCAAAAAAAGGGAGCGATACTCTGCTCCATCTATTATCCCAATGTCACCCGCGCCCTTGCCCATAAGAAGTTCATTCTCACCAGGATCTCCGCACTCAAGATATTGGCGGCCCTCCAGGCTTATAAAAGTGACAGGGGATCCTACCCGCCGCGGCTTGAAGATCTCTGCCCGGGCTATCTCAAAGAAGTGCCCCGCGATTACATGAGCAAGGAGGGAACCTTTCTCTATTCATTGAAAGACAAGTCCTTTACCCTCGCCTCCCAGTCATATATTTACCGCGAAATCACCACCAACAGGCTGACTGATGTATTCTCCTATTTTCCTCCCGACAAGAATGTCTTCATGCAGTGAAAATAGGGAAATGAAATTTACCTTTTTTTAACCTCTTTTATTTTTTTATGAGCTTTTTTTGGAGATCCTGTGAGGGAGCCCTGGTATCATGAGAATGCAGGGAATAAGAAGCAAAACAAAGGAGGCAACAAAAATGGATGCAATATCAGGAATCGGCTCAGGCGGTTACGGCTCGAAGTGGGACAATTACAAGGATTTTCTTGATAATCTGAAGAACGGCGGCACAAGCCAGACCCAGGGCCAGAAGCCCCCCAAGCCTCCCAAGCCACCGCAGAGCGGCGGAGGCGGAGATTCCGAATAAGGAGCACAACGCTCCAGGCCTTCCCCGGGCCGCCCTCTCTGGGCGGCTTCTTGTTTTATTATAAGCATCACACTATGGTATAATAGGTGAAAAAGGAGCCCCGCCTATGAAAGATATCTGCGCTTCCTGCACCACGAACTGCTGTGAGAATTACACCGTGTTCATCAATGGATTTGATCTCTACCGGATCGTGGAGCACACCGGACTTCACCCTTCAAAGTTCGTGAACCTTTACAGCGATGTGGAGGAGGGGGGCAGGGACTATCATTTCACCCTCGGGGAAGACCTGTGGCTCAAGATGAGCCTCACCAGCGAGGAGAAAGGCGCATGCACATTTCTTGAAAAATCTGAAGAGAGAGGAAAGTGCGCCATTCACCCATTCCGCCCCAATGTCTGCAGAGGGTACCCCTTTGAGCTTGTCAAGGGTAAGCTGCGCCACATCGAGAAAGTCTTCTGCCCCTCACGGTGGGAGCCCGGTGATGCGGAGAAGGAGAATTTCAGAAAGGCCATAGAAGCAATGGACAGTGATTACCGCGCCTATCATGCCATGGTAAAGCGCTGGAATGAAATGGCCGTGCGGGAACCTGGGAAACAGCACCATCCCGATGAATTCATGCGGTACGTGCTTGGAGAGGTAAAAAAGGCTCTGGCCAGTCCGTAAGTCTTACACTGACAGGTGCTCGAACTCAATAATCCTGGAAACACCCGGCGTT
Organism: Candidatus Eremiobacterota bacterium; assembly: GCA_031082125.1. Lineage (NCBI taxonomy): Bacteria > Bacillati > Vulcanimicrobiota > Vulcanimicrobiota bacterium. Next base: position 60,005 of record JAVHLM010000018.1, on the reverse strand, counting down.
GTTGCTGATTCGCCTTTTATGGTCACCTTGCCTGAATGTTTGCCCGGCTGATAGGTTGCAGTGGCGCCTCCCTGCTCAGAGGTCTTTGCAATGGGATCGATGGTGCCGTCGCCTTCAATGATCCTGAACTTGATGGCCTCCCCGGCGGCAGGGTTCCCGTTGCTGTAAAAAAGCGATGCCTTGATGATGATGCCCGATGTATCGCCGTGGGAGAACTCTTTTTTATCTGATTCCAGGTCCAGCTTGTTTATTTTTATCAGCTTGACGGAGACTTTCTGGGGATCGCCGGGGGCCTCTTCAAGCACTGCCGAGATCACCTGCGTTCCCACGTCGGTGCCGGCAGTGTAGCAGTTGGTGAACTCGCCGTTTACCAGCTGCCCCGCCTCATCTTTGAGGCGCCCGTTTTCATCCCTGAGCGAGAAGGAGATGTTCCCTGAAAGGGGCTTCCCGGACTTGTCCATCGCGCAGACCTTGATGAAGCACTTGCTTTTACCGTCGGCAAGGAGGGTGTTGTTATCAACACTTATAGTCATCAGCGGCGCGCCTTTAACCGGATCAGCAGCGGGGGAAGGGAGCAGTGCCTCGGGGAGAGCCGCTTCCTGCGATGAGGAGATATTGATGGCTTCTTCCTCAACCGTTTCCGCCGGAGAGAGGATTTTCGTCGTCATTCTCACCAAGGGCTTCTGGGGAGCCGACTTTTTGAATGACCAGTCAAAGAGGTTCTCCAGGAAATTGGGGCGTACCGACAGGGATTTGCCTTCTCTTTCAACGGTAACGATCATTCCTATGACCTGGCTTCCCGGGACGGCCTCTATGTACTCGGAAGAGGGCATTTCCACCATCAGCGAGACATCATCAATCCTTCTGCCGTATCTCATCTTCCTCACCTTGGCGTACTTCACTTTTCCCTGGCTCCGGAAGAGAATTATCTCGCCCTTATTATAGCTCTGCCCCGAGTTTTTCTTCATCAGCGTGGCGATGTCGCCCCTTATCACCTTGGGCGGGCAGCCTTCGTCCTCGACCCGGAATCGGGCTCCCTGGCTTTTCAGCTGGTCATTCAGGAAGATGGTCTTTCTGACGAGACTTTCAGCCTGTTTTCTTCTTCTTTCGTGTTCCCCGGTGTCAAACATGGATTATCCCCTTTTTTGATATGCTGGCAGAAAGTGAGTAAAATTTTTGTTACAGGTGCTGTCGTTAATTCTCTTAATATTTTCTTTGTCCTCTAATTTCTTTTCATGCTGTTCGGCATGCCCTCAAGAGTTCCGGGGTCATTTCACGGAGGCCCCGCAGGAACCGCAGAAGGCATCGCCCTTTTTCATCGCCGCCCCGCACTGCCCGCAGAAAGGTGACTCCTGGATTTTCGGCTCCTGCGGTACCTCTTCTGAAGCAACCCGGGGAGTGCTCTTCTTCAGCTTTTTTATACCATTCCATGCCATGATGAAAAGGAAAAAGCCTATTACAAATCCCATGATGCATGAGAAAGTGCCAGTCTGCATCGCAAGCCCTCTTTCTGTAGATTCACGAAATGGTAAAAGTATTCTCCGGGACCTGCGGCGGTCCTTCCTGCCGGAAATTTTCAGGGAGCTCCCTCAGGTGTTTCCCCGCCCGCCAGCAGATTCTCGGTGCCGCATGCAGGGCAGCAGACCGACGGCGGAAGGGCATGCCCCTCCATGAGATGAAGGGGCAGCCTTATATTTTCTCCACAGTTCCTGCATGCGATGATCGTGGGGCGCACGGTCCCGCAGTAGGGGCAGTAGGGCGTATCCTCGCCGCTTTGCCCGCACTGCATGCAGTGGATGCCTCCTCCAGGAGCCGGCTTTTCCCCCTTTGCTCCCCTATCCGAGGCCAGGGAGTTTATATCCTCCTCGACGGACTCAATTGAAAAAGGCAGGGAGCTCCTGCAGGCGTTAATCCTGTTTTCGATACTGGTACGCATGTCCTGGCGGCTGTAAAAATCCTTTACCCCTCTCATTCTGGAGAGCTCCACCGGGAGCTTGTCATATTCGTCGAGAGAAGATTTGAGCTGCTTCCTGCTCTCGGCCAGTTCTTTTTCAAGCTCGGGGGAACGGCCATGCCTTATCCCCGCCGTCAGCTCCCCTGCTTTCCTGTCAAGCTCCCTGGCCCTGGCAATGTCCTCGCCGAGCTTTTTGAGATCCTCCTCCACGTTCCCCTCGAGGGTCTCTGTCCATTTTTCCCTGTTTGCCAGCAGCTTTTTCAGGGTAAACGTGGCAAAGCCCACAATGAGCAGGGCAGAGGCGATATAGAAATAATCCCTGAGCGGGCCGCCGTAAACGCCGTTGACTGCCAGGCCCAGGGTAAATATGGCGAGGGGCAGAGTCCTGGTGAGGGCGAACCTTATGTCTATTATCCATGAGACATGGAACACGAGGAATGGAAGTGAGAGCGCCGCTGCAAGGAGCATGGCGTTCATCGTTGAGACGTCGCCCCTGAAGCCCAGGACGGCAAATATGATGAAGAACAGCGAGTAGGTGAGGGCCAGAAGCAGGAAGTGGGCCCACCTGAAGCGGTGCAGGCCGCCGGGCTGGTAAAGCTCGGCAAGATACCAGAAGCCCGCGCCGAAAAGGAACACCGCCAGGGCCACGAGCTTGCAGAGAAGGAGCACCCTCCCGATGGGGCTCTGGGCCGCGGGGAGCTCAATCACGATGGGGCGGTAGGTGACAAGGTTGTCAAATTTCCATGTAATGGTGTTCCCTGCCATGGCGGTGGGCTGGAGGGCGTAGTCAGGTATGGAGAACGAAGGATTTCCTTCCATATCAAGCGTGATGGATATGGCCTTGACCCTGTTTGAGGGGGGGAGCATATACCTGAAGCTGTCCCTTCCCTGGGAGACAAAGGTCACATCGGCCGTGACGGGAGCAGTCCATGAAAGCTCAGAAGGCTTGTTCGCCTCGGTATTTGAAGGTCCTTTTCCATCGGCAGTGCCCGGGTCTTTGCCTATGGGCCTGCCTGCCCAGAATATGCCCTGCCCGTCATAGATGACGTTGTCAGGCTCATACTCGGTGCCGTTCGATGAGAGCTTCAGGGAGACGTCCCGGGCTTCCGTGGTATACTCGGGAAACCTGAAGTCCAGTATTACCCTTTTACCGGTCTCCTGCGGTGTAGAGAGGATGAAGCTGCCCTTGTAGCGGGCTTCATAGCGGGTATAGACATCCATGCCGATTCTCTTGTGGCTTGATGCGATTTTTATGGAGATATCGGCTGATTCTGTTACAGGGAAAATGCCGTCCTGGGGCCTTTTCAGCTCTTCGCCGGGAGGGTGGGCGGCCTTCTGGGCAACCTTGGAGGTCTCAAGGTCAATGCTGGATTTCATGGCCCTTGCCCTGGCCCTGAGAAAGTTGGGGATGAGTATGGCCGAAACGATGGCGATGATGGCCACCACGATCATCAGCTCTATGAGGGTGAAGGCCTTTCGTCTCTTTACCCTTAAGGGCCTCTCAATGGCAGTAAGCGGTTTATTTCTGCTCATGGTCACTCCTGCTTTATCTCTGTCATATATGCTCTTGAGTATAATGATACCGTCTGGTACACCCTTGAGCATGCTCTTTCTGTGATGAAATTCACCGCCATGGGCTCATTCCCTCCCGGCAGACTTGCGCCGGTTTTTGAGATATCAGCGCCTGAGGCGGCGGGCAAAGGCCTCGTGAACCCGCGCGTCGGGAAGGCAGAAGACCACCTGGGGAAAAGACCCGCCCTTCCTTTCGATATGCCTGGCCTTTACCACGTCAACAAGAAGCTGCGCCGCCGTCTCGTGGGCGATGCCTCCCGCCGTGCCAAGGGCACAGAGGGCCACAGCCGGAACCTGGAGCCTCAATGCTTCATCCAGGATGCGGCCCATGGCCGGCACAAGCCATCCCGGCGATTCCGGCGTGTGCTTCGGAGTCGAAACCACGTGGGCGATCCACTTCACTCCCGTGGATTCAAGGCCGAAGGAAGGTGTCACTACCACCGTTCCGAGTTTCCTGTCTGTCTTTGAAAGCTGCTCCCGGGCTGCGTCCTGGACCTCGACCCCCGCGGCCACCATCACTGCCTGGGCAGTGGCGCCGATCATCTGGCCCGTATGGTTGATGCCATAGGCAATCATCTCGCGGCCCGAGCCCTCGAGCCGCCCGGTGGAGAGCTCTATTAAAGCACCTTTTGTCTCTTCTCCCATGATTCCCCCCTTGTGAGTGCAGGTCTTATTTCAGTCGCTCCAGTTCTCGGAGAAGGCCCCTGTCGAGATATGGTAGACCTTCTCGAGATGGACCTTGGCCTCCCGGTATTTCAGGTCATCTATGAAGTAAAATATCACTTCCTCGTCGTCGCGGGAGATGATCCTCACCAGTGAAGGCTCACGGAGCAGGATGGGCGAGCCCTGGAACATGAGCTTCCAGGAGAGGAGCTTTTTCCATTCTACATGCTTCGTGCCGTCAGCTCCGCGATAAATGTCAATTACGGTCACCTTTTCCGTGTTGTACATGACGGCATAGAAGGCAAGGAGCTTGTTGCCGGGGTTCATGCGAAGGCAGTCACGGTCAATCACTTTCCTGCCTGCGGGATCGGGGGGGAACTCGGGGCTCTGGCTGAAGACCGCCCTGCATTGAAAAAAAAACAGCAGAAGGACAGTAATGAATGCGAAATGTTTCATGATATCCTCCTTCTTGTGCCTGCAATGCACCTTGCAGGGCACAACAGTCATGATTCGATGCAGTGAGGGTGATTTCCTGTACGGCTCTGGAGCGGAGCCGTGAGCCGGGATTCTGCCTTTCCTGAAAGGAATATCATCAATCCCTTCAAGAATTCTTTCAAGGTCCGGATTTCATTTTCGAGCACATGAGAGGGGGAAGGGCATGGCAGAGGCAAATCTCAAAAAAGGCGATTCCGTAGGGAAAAAGTACGAAGTCATCGGCGTGCTCTCGCAGAGCGAGAGAAGCACTGTCTATCTCGCCGAGGAGAAGGCGGCAAAAAACCGCCGCGCCATCAAGGAAATATGGAGCGGCATGCCTGAAGGCGAAGAGAAGAACCTGGCCAAGGATCACTTTGTCCGCGAGCTGAGAATACTGGGCTCCCTTGAGGAAGCGGGGATACCGCGCTTTACCGAGGGCCTCTCGCTGGGCTCCTGGCATTACCTCGTGATGGAGTATATCGATGGTGAGACCCTCGAGGTGATGAAAAAGCTCCGCGGCAGGCCTTTCCCTGTCAAAGAGGTCATTCACTGGGGACGCCATATTGCAAGGACCCTCCACTACCTACACAACAGGGAGACGCCCATTGTCCACAAGAACCTCCAGCCCGCCCACCTGGTGGTCTCCACCGACGGGGCAGTCAAGCTCATAGATTTCGGGATTGCAAGGTTTTTCTGCGACTTCAAGCTTAAAGACACCTTTATAATGGGAACGCCCGGTTTTGCCGCCCCGGAGCAGTATGGCAAGAAGCAGACCACCCATCTCACCGACATCTATGCCCTGGGCGCCACGCTCTATGCGCTCCTCACCGACGAGGACCCCCAGCGCTTTGTCTTCAATTTCCCCCCTCTCAGGAAATTCAACAGGGAAGTGCCGCCCTGGCTTGAAAAGCTCATCGCCCGCTGCCTTGAGGAGGACCCGAGGAGAAGGCCCAGGAATGCCTTCGTGATAAGGGAGGAGCTGGAAAAGAAAGGGATGAAGCTGTAACAGGAAGAGATGGGGCCGCTCCAGAAGCTACGCGCCTTCAGGAGGCTTTTTCCTTCTCAAGAGGGTATACAGGCGCCAGGCGACAAGAACCAGTATCACTGCCACGATGGTGCCGATGCAGAATCCGGTGCATGATTCCCAGGCCAGTATCTCCATGTCGGTGAATGACCTTGCAAAGGCATCAACTTCGGGGAGCCGTGACGGATCAGTGAAGGCGCCCATGATGAATACCATCCTGCCCATGGCGACACTCCAGTAGCCTGCGGTGCAATAAACCTTCCGGCTCCTATCTTCTGCTTTGATGATCGCGCCTTCAAACCGGGTGGAGCCCTCTCTGTAGGGTATCTGAGCCCATGATCGGGAAGAGAGAAAGCTCCTGAACTCGGAAGGCTTCTCATAGAGCACGTTCTGGGATAGCACCATGTATTTGTAAATAAATCGTTCTGCATTGGTAAAGTCCTGCGATGAAGGGTGCCGGACCATCATGAACACCAGATAATCATCATTCCGTGTGTTCACGGCGACATAGATTTCTCCGGGCGCCAGCTCATCATTTGTAGGTTCCTCGGGTGCATTCACTCCACTGCTCTGTTTGGCTTTTTTCACATAGTACCACTTCCAGCCTGCACCCGGTGAGGCAATTGAGTATGTACCGAGTGAAAGGCGGCTGCCGCTGAGCCTCTCAGGGGGAACGGGCTTGAGAGATGGGGAGAGGGGACTTGCCTCAAGGGAAGCGTCACAGGCTGAGAGGAGCAGGAGGAAAGCTGCGGCGATGATAAATACTTTTTTCATGAAATATAAGATTCCATGGCAGGAGATGGCATCCTTCAGGGGAAGGAGGGGGCCGGGGGAGGGGAATAAAATTTTTCCCAGGGCTACTATCAGGTTATAGAGTTATGAAAGGAGCTTTCCATGAAAAGAATACTCATGCTCACACTTCTTATGCTTCTCGCCGCTCAAGCGGTCCCGGCGGGGCAGAAGCCGTCATCGACGACCGCCCCGGCCGAAAAGGACTACAAGGCCTACCAGTCAGTCATCCAGCAGTGCGCCTCGATGGTAGGCAATGGTGAAGCCCAGAAGCTTGCCCAGCGCCATGGCCTCCAGATCCTGAATGTCACGTGGGAGGACACGGGACGCTACAAGGGCTCGTCCGTGGGCCCAAATATCAGCGACATGACCATCCAGGTGCAGCAGCAGGATCCCTCGACGCAGCAGTACCAGCTCACCTGCATGCCTGTCATCAGGTACCCCAATTTTGAAGACAAGAGCGGCGACATATCGCCCGACAGCTTCTACCTCCTCGTGGGAAACCAGAAGGGGCTCCCGCTGAAAAAGGTCACCCTCTCGAATTTTCTCAAGAACATCAGGCAGTATCTCACTGATTCCAAATCATGGAAGGGGAAGGGCCAGTCTCTTTTCGCTCCTTCCCGCGATACCCACGTGCTGGTGAGCGCCCAGGCCTGTTTCCTCCCCGTGCCCAAAAAGGGGATTGCAGAGTTTAATCCCGTTCTTTTCAATTACCAGTCTTATGAAGGCGATCCGGCTGTTCTTACCATCCTCTGCACCCGCGAGGGCACAAGCGCCACCGTCATTGACAACAAGCGCGACGGCTTTGCCGCGGGGATGACCTGGGGGCAGCGCCTCTTCTTCAACCAGAAGGGGGAGCGCGCCTCCCTCACAGGGACACGCCTGAGTGATTACAAGGAAGAGCGGGGCACGCAGAAAGCAACGGGGAAGAGCGCCGAAGCAGCAGGCCAGGGAGGCCTCAACATGGTGCTCCTTGTCCAGGTGCCTCTCAAACAGAAGAATCCCATGCGATTTAAAGGGCAGGAATGCAGCAGCGGGGCCCCTGGTGCTCCCTGCAAAGCGACCTGCTCCCGCAGCGACGTGGAAGAGGCCGTCATAGGCCATGGCAAGATTGAGGGGCCTTTCACCGAGCTGGCCGACCTTTCCATAGAGCGTGATGAAAAGTTCCCCGTGAGGGTCACCGTGCAGTTCTACAAGGCCACAAGCAACGGCGTGGTTTCTGAAAAAGATATCAGCGATATAGCGAGCCAGATCAACAAGGTTTACAAAGAGGCAGATTACGTGGGGAGCCTCGTGACAGGCGGCAAAACAGGGCGTCCCACCGAGTATGACGGCGACAAGTTCGAGCCCCCGGACTGGTGGGATTCATTCTGGAAGCGTCACCAGCAGAACACGGGCCTCACCCCCGAGGAGACCATCAGGATGCTCAGGAAGCTTTACGGCCCCAATTACACGCCGCGGAGCGAGAAGGAGCTCGAGGGAAAGATGAAGACTCTGAAAAAGAGCCAGTAACGGAGCATTCAAGTCAGGTGCCATGAGGGATCGGGCTTGTATCAATCAGCCGGCTCCTCATTCTTTGGTGCCCCGGCTCTGCTTTTCCATGTCTCCATCACCCGGTACAGCCCGAGACCCGCCAGGGCCGCAATGCCGGAAAAAATATACATGGCCGCATAGCCCGAACCGCTCGCGATTGCCCCGCAGAGAAAGGAGCCGACGAAGGAGCCGGCATCGGCAGCGGCAGTGAAGAGGGCATTGCCGGAGCCCCTGTCGCCGGTCCCGGCGCGCTCGAACATGAGGGCGTTCATCGCGGGGTACACAATGCCGTGGCCGCAGCCCAGGAAGAAGCCTATTGCCTGGGGGATGTGCCAGGGGGCCGCAAGGGCAAGCTGGCCCAGGGCCTGGAAAAAGATGCCGGGGATTATGACGGTGACCCGGCCGAAGCGGTCTGCTGCTCTCCCCGCCACGAGCCTGGAGAGAATGGCGCCGGCGGCGTAATAGGGAAAAAATGACGAAGCGCTCCCGAGGCCCGCGCTTTTGAGGTACGGCGCGGCAAAGTTGTGAATGGCTCCAATGGAGGCCCCGAACACGGCGGCGATGAACACGACGGCCAGCACTTCGGGGCGCCTGAGAAGACCGAAAAACCCGCTCTGTGCCTTGCCGGGGTGGTGATTTCCCGCGGGGAGAAAGAGTGTGCACAGGCTTCCCAGCAGCACAAGCAGCGAGGCGCCCCCGAAAAACAATGCGCTGTTGCCGTTCGCGAGCCGCATCATGTATTCCCCCGCCAGGGGGCCGGTGGCGTTGGAGGAGAGACCGGCGATGCCGAAAATGCCAATCCCCTCAGCGAGGCGGTCCTGTGGCACGTAGTCGGCGATCCAGGTCCAGATGGCCGTGAAGAAAAGGGCGAAGAAAAGGCCGTGGACCACCCTGAGAAGGGAGAGTGAAAAGAACGAGGCCTGAAGCCAGGGATAGAGCAGAATGAGCGCTCCCGAGGTGAAGGAACCGATTATGATGAAAAGCTTCCTGCCCTTCCTGTCTATCCATCCTCCGAAGAAAGGGCGCCCCGCGAAGGCCGCGAGGGAGGTGAGGCCCATGAGGAAGCCGATTTGCATGTCGTTTCTGCCCATCTCCTTGAGCTCCAGGGGGTAAAGGATGAAAAACTGGCCTCCCGTGGAGATAAGGAAGAACCCGCCAAGAGCCAGCAGGTAAGGCCACGTGAAGAGGAAGTGGCGTTTCCCGCCTATGGCGGGAGGAGGTGTGACTCTGTAATGTGTCATTGATTCAGTGCATGGGCCGGGATCTCTGCCTTGGAGGCCCTCTCGGGCAAAATTGGCGACGACTCACATTATAACAGACCAGCGATGGATCTTCAAGGACCTGCCTCCATGAGGCCTCTCAGCGCCTCACCAGGCGGAGAGCCACCCCGTCCCAAAGGGTATCAAGGGCCTCGTCGGACCACTGCTCCATGCCATATGAGGGATCACCGACTTCGATCCTGTTTTCTCCGAAGAAGCCGAAGAGCACCACTGAATGCTGGAGGCCAGGCGTCCAGCCCCATTCCCTCGAGTAAAGGGGATCTGCCCTCTGGCCCCTCCTCAATCCAAGGAAGAGGAGAGAGGGGTCGCTCCCGGCTTCACGGAGCCTTTTTCCGTTCCCATAAAAAATCTCGATTTTCCATGGGGTGCGGGCGGTCTTGAGGACCAGTCCCCGGTATACTCCCAGTCTCAAGGTGCCTCTCTTCCCCGTGAGGCAGAGCCTTGCCATCTCGCTCTCGGTGGCTTCGATGCCGCGGTGCCGGAGGAGTGTCGCCGCGGCGGCGGCAGCGCAGGTCACCGGCGATGTCTGCCTGCATATCCCTTCATCCCAGCGGTCCCTGCAGGCGGGCGGTCCTTCGAAAAGGTGGCCGAATGAGAGCCAGAGTGCCATCAATGCCAGGGGACCAAGCCAGAGGGCTCTCTGCCATGGTGCCTCACCGACGCTGTACCATGCGCAGCCAGCCATTGCCGCGGCAAAGAGCGGAGTCCAGTCTGCATAGACCATCACATTGCTCCATGGCAGAAGCAGGGCTGCCAGCAGGCAGTCTCTTGCGTACACGAGAAAAGCAATGACCATGAAAAGAAGAAATGCAATGCTGCCGGTTCTCTGCCGCCCCGTCAGTCCCGAAGCGGCACGCCTGCACAGCAGAAATATCCCTGCGCTCAGAGCCGTCATGACGGCGATGGCTGCCCAGAGGTCTCCCATCATTCCTCCTTGCCGGATATAGTTCCATACTGGCACCCATTTTACTTCTGAGTACTATGATGTCATATCCTGTGCTCAGGATTTATTGTTCAATGTGCTGTCAGGGATATTTCCGGGAAGGGCAGGGTCAGGCGGATGAAAGGAGTGGAGCCGAAGCTCACCGAAAAGATGGGGAAATGTCCTCTGGAGGATTCCATGAAAAGATGCCTGGTTTTTCTTCTGCTGCTGCTTTGCGGCACCCTGCAGGCCGTACCCGATACTTATGTCATCCTGCCCGGCGAAGGCTTCGGTCCTTATAAGGCATCGCTCGGCGCTCCCGCCATTGAAAAGCTCGTGAAGCCTGAGGAGTTCGGCGAGGGGGAGATGGGCGGCCTCCCCTCGGCCACGATCTTCATGATGGAGCCGAAGAAGCGAATCACCATCATCTTCGGTGAAAAAAGGCGCATCAAGACAATGAGCGTCAGGGGGCTTGAGTCGGTCTGGCACACCAGGGAGGGCATCACCCTCGGCACCACCCTCGCCACCCTGGAAAAGCTCAACGGTAAAGCCTTCCGGTTCCAGTCCTTCGAGGGAGAGCGCAGCGGGGAGATCCTTGACTGGGGCGGGGGAAAGCTCACCAGATCGATGCCCCGCGTGAAGGTCATCTTTGCATCACCCATGCATGCGAAGGGCTATGGCAAGCTTACCGGGGAAGAAAAGCTTGGGATCGAAAAGGAAGGGACCCTTTCTTCGTCAGATCCCGCGGCCCGGAAGCTCAACCCCGTGGTGTACTGCATAGAGCTGGCATTTTAATCCGCCGCCGGCGGCTCCGGAGCTAACGTGAGGCCTGCACGCTCACATGAGGCGTCAGGGCAATCAGGTAATCAAGCGCAGGCTCCCTCTCCAGGGGAGCATCTTTCACAGGAATAAATACTCTGAAGGTGGAGTGACCCCGCTCTGTCATCTGTTTTTCAATGTGATCGCTTGCTTCCCTGCCGTCTCCGAGAGCAATGGAGATGTGCCCGTAAGGGTGCTCCCTGGACTTGCTCCAGACCACCACGGAGCCGGGCTGCAGCGATTGCAGATCCTTCACGCTGACGGGGATCTCTTTGAAGGAATCCTGCGCTGCCAGTTGAGTGGCGCCCTGATAGGCAAATTTCCCTGTGAGGGTGATTCCCGATTTTTGAAGAGCTGCTTTTACTCCCCGGTAGCAATATCCTGTGGTATGCAGCTTCTTTGCAGCAGTGGAGGCGCACTTCGCGATTGTTTTTCCCGCGATGCTGTCATAGACAGTCTCAGGCTTCTCAACAACCGTTTCTATCCTGTCTTTTATATTTTCATTCCCTGCTCCCCCGGGGAGATTGCCATTACTGAGGGGTTGAGCGGCAATGGAGCCAAACTCACAGAGAAGGCCGAAGCCTATGATCGAGAGTCTGGCCAGGGAAGGGCCCAGGAGAGATTTAAGAGCCGAACAGGGCTTGAAAGAGAGTCGCTTCGCCTGCGGCATATCAGGATTATGGCCCAGGTGCACCTCGTCATGAAGAAGCGATGGAGCTGAGGGTTTTTCTTTCCTCTCGGCAAGAGAAGAGGTAATTATATTTGAGGGCTTTTTTGTGCAAGAAATGGGGGATCGGTTTATAGCTTCCATAGTGACCATCTTTTGTTGATCCTGCTCAGCTTCATTTTATAGAATACTCTCTCTCTTGTCAAGTGGCCGCATTGACTTATAAGATCGTGCGATTTTTCCCGATGGGGCCAATCGCGGGTCTGCCGTGGAGCATAGAGGGGCTTATAGTTTTTTCCTCTCACCGGTACATAACCTCACAGAACATGCTATAATATTCCGGAGCAGTACCCTTTGCTCACATGCCAATATCATATATGAAAGGAAGTGTTGTGATCATGAAAAGAATCCTCTGGAGCGCTCTTCTGGTAATGTTCCTCTTCAGCGCGGCGGCCTGCTTCGCAGCCCAGGAAATCCCGAACCTGGTAGGCACGTGGACCGCCAAGGCAGAGGGCGGTGTTATGGTGAAAGGTGAAAAGCCCGGCGCCAAGACCCATTATACCGAGCCATTCGGCACCCTGAGCGCTGAGATAACCATTGAAAAGCAGCAGGGCAGGGTGCTCCACGGCACCTTCAAGTCACCGAGGGCCACCGAGAAATTCATCGCCATCATCGGCAGAGACAATAAGAAGATGTATTATGCCGACGAGGATGGCTTTCTGGACGGGACCATAATTGACAAAAACACTCTCGAGGTCGTGTACCGCCACGTGACGGCCAAGGACGCCGTAGTGGCCGTGGGGGTATGGACCAGGAAAAAATAAGCGGCTGCAGAGATTTGCTGCCGATTTGCAAATATTGACAGCCTGTCCCCCAATTGTTACATAAATGCCGGCTCTCTTAACAATTCGGCAAAAGGCTTGAAACAGCGCCCTGCTATACTTTACCTATCAGGCAGGAAGGCGGTGGAAGGCAATGTCGGCACAGCAGGCGGAACTGAAAAAAGAGCAAGGGCGGGTCGAGAGTCTTTCAGAGCGGCACCAGGCTGCCGGCGAGAAAAGCCGGTCCATCAGGTCTGACGGAAGAGAGCGCTGCCGGCCGGGCGATCTTCTTTACCGTTGCTGGGATATTTACGTGGAGTCACCAGAGAAAGGCTTTTTACGGCTTTGACGGCTCTGCGAAGCTCCTGAGGGGACCTTCGGGGCTCAGGATGTCTGCCATTTCGCTGTATTTTATGGGAGCGTGGATTCCCTGTGACACATAGCTGTCAGTGAGATTGAAGAGAATGAGCGAGTCATCTGTGAGGAAAAAATCCTTCTCGTTCCATTTCTCAAGAGGCTCAATCCCCTCCCTGAACTCCTTTTTCGCAGCGGCACTGAGCCTGTCCCGGTAAGGCGCCCCTTTGCGGAACAGGCTTTTGAGGGTTATGGTGCCTCCCTTGGCAAGGTCAATTGTGAGGGCTGCATAGAGCTTCGTGGGATGGGCCGCGGCCTTGAGGTAGCCTATGCTGCTGTAATGGACGCTCAGGATGGCGCCTTTGATGATCTCGGCCGAGTAGTCCCGAATCTCTGTCCATGATGATTTGTCCCTGTTCCTTGGAAGCCTCATGAACTCCTTTTCCTTCTCATCAAGGTTCCCGGGGTAAAAAAAATCCTTGAGCATGGTGTTCATTTTGGCCTGGAGCTTTCTGTCCTTGAGACCCGCAAGCTGGGGATAAGAGTAGTCCACCACGCATATCTCGCCGCTCGATTGGAGGGTCATGCCCTTCTGGACGATCTGCGGGGCGCTCCCGGCGTCAGCTTTGCAGGGTGCGCCTTCAGGCATGAGCAAGAGGAGCAGGACCAGGAAAAGAGACAGAAAAGAAAGGAAAAGGAATCTTTTATGGGGCATCGGTCCCACCTCCCTTTCCATGAGTTCATCCTGCAGGGCTTTTTACCTCCTGCCATGAAACCGAAAAAACCCGGGAAACCCAGGTTTCTTACGGAAGTGGTCACTAAGCCTGATAGCACGGGGCTGCAGCGGAAAACTGCGCCAGCGCCTGGTTTTTAACCGAAGACAAACCCTCCATAGAGGCGCTTCCCGTTCGTGTCGGTCCCGTTATAGTAATTGGCGCTCCCGTAGCCGTCGGTCAGGCCCCTGTCCACGTACACCGCATGGGTGTCGCTCCAGGCCACTGCCCCGTCGGCCTGGGAGAGCTCAGACTCGGAGAGAGTGCGCACATTGTCTTCGAGGCCAAGGAGATGGGCGCTGTGATAAGGGTCATCTCCATTGTTGATGCTGTGAAGGGCGCGCTCATAAGATTTTGACCCTTCGTCGCCCTCGTTGAGGGCTCTCTTTGCCATTGCGGCGTAGCACATGGTGGCATAATCCTTGGCTTCGCCTTCACCCTTGAAGTTGCTCATGCGGTCTGCCGTCTGCAGCTCCTCGGGGGAGAGCTTCAGGTTGGTGCCGTCTTTCATGGTGAGGTTGTAGCCGTCAGCAGCGGAGCCTTCCACCTTGTCGAAGACATTGCCGCCGTATTTGTCCATGGCTGCCTTGATGGTGGACACGGCCGCGCAGTTCCCCTCGGCTCCCTGTCCCCACGAGTTGAAGAGGTCGCCCCACTTTGAGGAGCTGTCAACGGCGCCGCCAGCCTTCACGCTGTCGGGGCTGCTGGCGCTGCCGCCGCCCATCGCCTGCACCATGGTCTGGAGAAGGCCTACCATCTCCCTCATGAGGCCTATCACCTGGTCCTTGTAGTTGTCTTCAAGCTTTTTCTGCTCAGCTTCCTGAGCCTTCTCGGCTTTGTCGGCATCATTGGCTTCGCCCGACTTCCCGTCCTTTTCAGTCTCGCCGGCTTTTTTGCCGGTTCCGTCGTCGTTTCCCGCTTTCTCTGCTTCACCGCTCCTGGAGGGATCCTCCGCCTGCCCCTCAGTGCCTTCGGCCTTGCTCTCATCTGCGGCGGCGGCATCCTTCTTTTCGCCGCTGCTGTCGCCGAGAACCCACGATGACCAGGCGTTCCTGAAGGAGCTTTCCTTTGATTCGCCCGACTCTGCTGGAGCATCCACGCTGTCTCTGCGGGAGACTTCCTTCGAGAGGGATATGCTGTCCTGGGAGGCAGGTGCCGCCCCGGCTTCATTCACCTCATCCGCATCAGAGGTTTTATCACCGGCCTCATCGGCCGCTGAAGCCGACTGGGCCTGGCTGGCGGAAGACGGGCTGCTGGTATATGAATTGTCGTAGGAGGAGTCGCTTGACTCCGCCTCGTCGCACGATTCAACCGGTTCTATTTCGTCGCTCATATCAGTACTCCATGTATTTCCTGTCTTACCATCTTTTCAAGCGGCCCGCTGAAAGATAGATTAAAAAGCCTTGAAAAATAGCTGAAAAAGAAACTATTTTGCGCATTCTTTGTTAAATTATTATTCTTGCTGGAAACCTGCGCTGCAGAGCTGTTACAGGAATCGCCGCCGGGGCTGCGGAACATGGAGGGAAACGTTTTCAGGTGAGGTGTGAAATGAAGAGATATATTGCAGCGCTTGCCTTTATAATGATTACAGCCGCCTGCGGGGCCTGTGCCGAGGACATCAGGCTTGATGTGAAGGAGTTTACGCTGAAAAACGGCATGAGATTCATCGTGGTGCCGAGCCGTGTCAAACCGGCCTTCTCGGCTTACATGTTTTTTGATGCCGGTGCCATAAGGGAGGTTCCCGGCTCCACCGGCATCGCCCACCTTCTTGAGCACATGATGTTCAAGGGGACAAAGGATTTCGGCACCCTGGATTACAAGGCTGAGGAGCCCATTATGAAGGAGATTGACGCTCTTGCTGACCAGTGGTACAGGGAGAAGGAAAAAGAGAGAAATGCCTATGGAAGGCCTGACAAAGCTAAGATGCAGGCATGCCAGCATAAGATGAGAGCCCTTCTCGATATGCAAAGAAAGTATATCGTGAGCAACGAGCTCCAGAGGATTTACAGCGAGAACGGCAGCCTGAACTTCAACGCCTTCACAGACTCAGAAGTGGTCTGCTACCTTGTTGCCCTTCCTGCCAACAGGCTTGAGCTCTGGGCAGCCATAGAGAGCGACCGCATCGGCGGATCGGTGTTACGCGAGTTCTACTCTGAGCGCGATGTGGTGAACGAGGAGCGGCGGATGCGCGAGAACTCCCCATCGGCCTGCCTCTGGGAGGAATTCTACAGCATGCTCTACTCGAGCAGCCCTTACAGGAACCCTGTCATCGGCTATGAATCTGATATCTCCACGGTAAGACGAAAAGACGCCGCAGCCTTTTACCACTCTCTCTATGCTCCCAGCAATGCCGTTGTGGCGCTCGTCGGCGATATTGACGCGAAAAATGCAGAGCGTCTGATGAGAAAGTATTTTGAGCCTCTTCCCTCGAGAGCAAAGCCAGATATGCGCGTAATACTTGAGAAGGAGCAGCGGGGGGAGCGGCGCATAGACATCGAGGCCGATGCGAGCCCCGAGCTCATCATGGGCTTCCACGGCCCCCCCATTGGCTCAAAGGATTATTACGTCCTCAAGGTAATCTCCAGTCTCCTCACCCAGGGCCGCTCATCACGGCTGCAAAAGAGCCTTGTGATGGAGAAGAAGGTCGCCCGGTCGGTGAACTCATATTTCAATGTGGACCGCTTTGCCACCGCTCTCGAGATATCGTCGACACCTCTTGCGCCCCATGGAGCACAGGAGGTGGAAGACGCCGTCACCGCAGAGCTTGAAGCATTGAAGAAGACCTCCGTCGAGGGATATGAGCTTGAAAAGGTTCTGAACCTCATGGAGATGGGTTTCATCAACTCCCTAAGGCAGAATTCCAGGGTGGCTTATATGCTGGGCAGCGAGATTATCCGGTCAGGCGATTTCCGGAATTTTGACGAGCGCTCCCGCCTGAGGCAGGTGACACCTGATGATATCATGGCGGCGGCGGGGAAGTACTTCACGAAAAAAAACAGGACCGTCGCGGTCCTTACCAGGGAAAAACCTGGGCAGGCCGAAAAAGCCACCCCCCCCGTGAAGCAGCAGTCGCCGAAAGAGACGGCCCATGAGAGCAAGGAGAAAAAGAAAGCCGCGGCAGTGCTGCGCTCTTCGCCTGGTGCCCGGAGGGTTGCAAGGCTTCAGCTCCCTCCCCTGAAGATGAATTTTCCCGAGGTGGGGAAGGAGATCAAAAGAATTGTGCTGGGAAACGGCCTGGTGGTCTATCTCAGGGAAGATCACTCCCTTCCCCTTATCGACATGGATTTCATTTTCAAGGACGGTGCACTTTATGAAACCAAGGACAAGAAGGGCATTGCCAGGCTTACCACCTCCATGCTGAGAGGGGGAGGAACGGCAAAGAGAAGCGCTGAAAGCCTTGATGAGGCGCTGGACCGGCTGGGGGCCAGCTTCTCGGCATACCCCGACTCGCCGGAAAGAACGGACGTCGCCTTCTCCATTCTCTCGAGAAACTTTGACAAGGGCTACCCTCTCTTTGTCGAGGCAGTGACTGAGCCGTCATTCCAGGAGGACCGCCTCGACCTGCGGAAAAGCCAGGTGAGGGAGGATGAGCGCAGGAAGAATGATAATCCTTCCGATGCCGCCAGAAGAGAGTTCTCCACCATATTATTCGGCGATCATCCCTATGGATGGTTTAATGATCCCTGCTGGCCCGAGGTCCAGAAGATGACAAGGGCCGACGTGGAGGAGTGGTACAGGGCCAGGTATACGCCTGACAATGCCTGGCTTTATGTGGATGGCGATTTTAACACCGCCGGGATGACTGAGACTCTGGAGGAGACCTTCGGTGCCTGGAAGCCAGGCGAGGGCAGAAAGATGCCGGCTCAGCAGCTTGAGCTTTCAAAGAGCGGCGGGATCTATCACCTGCAGAAAAATATGAGCCAGAGCATCATCCTTATCGGCCACGAGGGAGTGGACCGCTACAGCAGCGACCGCTATGCCCTGGAGGTTATGGACTACATCCTGGGCCGCGGCAGCTTTGGATCGCGCCTCATGAAGAAGATACGGAGCGACGAAGGGCTTGCTTACGATGTGAGCTCGCTCCTGAATATGGATTATGCCCAGGGAGGCGCCTTTACCTGTTTTGCCCAGACAAAAGCAGCCTCGACAAGGAAAGTGATCGATATGATGAGGAGCGAGATTGAAGCCATGAAAAACTCTCCCCCGAGCCAGGGGGAGCTCAGGTGGGCAAAGGAGTCCCTTGTCAACCGCTTTGCCCACTACCTGGACAGCCATTCCCTGGGATACGATATGATGGGACTTGAGGTCCGGTCGATGCCCCGTGATTATTACAGGACCTATACTGCAAAGGTCAACGCAGTGACCCTCGAAGAGGTGAAAAAGGCTGCCGGGAAATATCTCCATCCGGACCGGCTTGCCATTCTCGTCGTGGGCGACAGGGAAAAACTGGGCGCTCAGCTTGAGGGCCTCGGCGGGGTGAAGGAGATCAGGCTCCAGCAATGAATCCTATGCCGGAGTTATCCTCATGAATGAACTTTTTCTCTCTTCCTGGCCGGAGCATCCTGGCGGGATTCAGCATTATGGGAAGCCGCAGTCTTGCAGAATGTTCAATGAAAGTTAACATTAGAGAGCTTGAGATAATAGCAGGAAGGCTTTACAATTAAGATGGAACAGTATGTGAGGCTTGGTGCACCTTATGGACAGAATCGACAGGATTTCAAGCCAGGGAAGCCCTCTTTCCCATGGATCGGGGAAGAATCCTTTGCTTTCAGGGGGGGAGCCCCTCGATATCCTGAAAAAGGGTGACGGCACTAATGACAGCGCCACCATAGGCGCAAATATTGCCCACAATCTGAAAGATTCCCCCATTTTTGACAAGCTGAACGCCCTCATTGCCGGTGCGCTCATGGTGTCCGGCGTGAAGGAGCTTTACAGCGGCCTCAAGGATCACGACCGTGTCAAGTTTCTGAAGGGCTCCAAGCAGACCATGTGGGGGACCTACCATGGGCTCCATGCCCTCGAGACAGTCTTCAAGACGGCCTTTTCGCTCACGCCGGGCCTCAGGATAGCAGGAGGCTTCCTCAATGCCGACCTGGGCCTTACGGGCATCTACAGGGATTACAAGGATGACAGGCACGTGGACAGGGACCTGGCGATGTCTCATGGGAGCGCCGCTTCATGGGGACTCCGCCATCTCTCCCTCGGCCTTAAGGACCTTGCGGGCACCAGATGGGCAGCTTCTCTTGTTGAAAAAGGGAGCCCTGCCCTCAAGGGCATAACGGCCAAGGCTCCCCTCATGGGAGCCATAGGCGCTGCTCTTGGCGTGGCGGGAGGCGCCCTTGATGTCGCCCTTGGCGCCCGGCTCTATAAAAAAGGCGTGGAGAAGGGCGAGAAGGAGTTGAAGGTCCTGGGGGCGCTTGACATGGGCGTGGGAGCGGCAATGAGCCTTTCCTGCGTGCTCTCGGGCCTCCCCTCCACACTTGTAATGGGGGCGGCAGGCATAGGGATGGTGTACCGCACATGGCGTACCGACAAGGACGAGATTAAGGGCTGTTTCCATATGGCAAAGGAAAAAGCCCATCAGATAAAAGACAGGGTGAAGGATTTTTTCCGCGAAAAATGAAATGGGGCCATTCTCACGGGGCCTTGATTTTGTAGGTTTTCCCGTCAAACTGGAACCAGCAGCAGTAATCGGAGTTTGCCGAAAAGACGATAAATATCTCGGGATACTTTCCCTTTGAAACCCTGAGGTGGATTCCCGTGTCAAGGCCTCCGTGCATCGCTTCCTTGTCAACAGAGAAGGGAGCGGTGCCCAGATCACGCTCATAGACGATTTTGCCCTCTTTCCTTATCTTGAAGCTCTTGGACGTCTCTTTCCTTGGGTCGGCGCTCTCGCCGGAGGTGATCTGGATTGTCTCCAGCACGCCGTCCTTGTCGGGGTCGCCTATCGTCTGGAAGAGGAGGTACTCGCTTTTTGCCTGCGAGGGTCCTGGTGCTGCGAAAAGCACGCCGAGAAGAATGAGAAAAAATACCAGCCTTTTCATTGATGCGTCACTTCTTTCTTATGCTCCAGAGTACATGATAGTGCAGATACATTCACCCCATTCTCTTTATTTCCTCTTTGAAGCTTTCGCCGCCAGTCTCCTCCTCTCCCGCGCTGACAGGTATGGTTTTCTCCCTAATCCTTGCCGCCGGGCCCGGGCGAGGGCGAAGGCGAAGGGGCCGACAGGGTGAGCTCAGGGAGGGTGAAGGCCTTGTCCAGCAAAAAATTGTATTTCCGCCCCTGGTAATACCTGAGGGTTTCGATGGAGAGCCTGCAGGTGTAGAGGTCCTGGGAGTTTTTTCTCCCGCTCATGCTGAAGGCTTTCACGTTCTTCGCCACGATGACGGCGCCGCTGATATCGCTGGTAAAAGATGCCGGCGCGGGCCCCGTGGCGGAAGTGGCGTCGAAGAGCGCCTTCTTTTTCGCGAGGAGATATATTTTCTCACCGCCATCGGCCGGAGAGAGGCTTCTGTCTTCAAAGAGATAATAGCAGGCCCAGTACTGCCACTGCGCCTGGCTGCCAGTGTCTCTCATGTAGGTTCCCCCATTATTCCTTGCCTCGGCAAGGATCCAGTATTTCCCATCGTTGTCATATATCATCGACGAGGCTGCCGTCTCCCTCAGGTCCCTCCCGAACCGGTCAAGCCCGATGACTGCACTGTTGTGAAGGTCGCTCATCACGTTGGTTTCGTGGAACCGTCTCCATGATGAGACGAAAAGGGCTGAACATAAGGTGAGGATAAGGGCCATAAGGCCCACACCTATGATAAGCTCAACGAGAGTGGCACCCCGGGACTTCCTGGAGAAACGGTCCATTATCTCACCTCTTGCATATCTTTGAAGAGAGCATGCACTGCTTTATCTGCAGGGAGCCCCTGTTCCCCGTGCTCTCCTGCCAGAAGACTTTCACCGTCACCTTGATAAGCTCTGTGGAGCCGGGCTCATATCTTGTATCGACATTGAACTGGTAATCGACACTGTGGGGCTTGTCTGATGACATCATACGGTAAGTATAAAGGCGGTAAGGCGGCACGGGGGGATAGAATGCCGCTCCGGCGTACTGCTGCGTGGCCGGGTCAGGGGTGTGATTGTTGAAAGTGGTGCCGTCATAAGTGCTGTTCTTGTCGATGTCACTCCATTTCATCACCCGGACCTTCTCGAGGATATCCTCGGCCAGCGTGAGGGCCACGTCCTGGTGGGTGGAGTTCTTTATCCTTACCTGTGAGAGAGGGATGAGCAGAAGGAAATACGAGATAATGAGGAGGAAGAGGAGCAGGGCAATTATCACCTCCACCAGGGTGAAGCCAGTCATATTTTTTCCTGTAATCCCAGCCTTCAGCACGGAGATCGTTCTCCTCCCCTTCTTCAGAATCTGTTGAGGGCGGCATAGACGGGCACAAAGAATGAAAGAATCATAAGCCCTATCATGACGCCCAGCAAGGTCACTGCCGCCGGTTCGATGATCTTGGTGAAGCTCTCAAGGCTCGTATTCAAATCCAGCTCGTAAAAGGCCGCTGTCCTGGAGAGCACCTCGGCAAGCTCTCCTGTCTCCTCGCCGACGCTCACCATCGCCACAAGGGTCTGCGGGAAGAAGGCGGGATAAGCCTCCATGCTCTCCCAGATGGTCTGTCCCTCCTTGATGTTTTCCGCGATGGATTGAAAGGCCCCGCCGATATAATAGTGGTCACACGTTTCTCCTGCGAGCATGAGGGCCTCGACAAGGTGGACTCCCGAGCTCACCAGTGAGGAGAGAGTGATAAGGGCATGGGTGATCACTGCCTTTACCTTCAGCTCCTTGATGACGGGGAGGGAGAGCACGAACTTCTCCCACCAGAGCTGGCCTCTTCTCGTGTTTCCTATATAAGCCCAGAGGGCGTAAAGGATGTAGAGAGCCACCACCACAGAAGGGATGAAGATGAAGCAGTTTCTGGTCAGGCCGAAGAGCTCCATCATTATCCTGGAGAAAAGGGGGAGCTCAAGGTCCAGGTCTTTTACCAGCGTCTCGAGGTGAGGGGTAATGGAGGAAAAGATGAGAAAGCCGCCGATGAGCGAGAGGGTTATCAGTATAAGGGGATACATGAGGGCGGTTTTCACTTTTTTCTTCAGGTGCGCTTCCCGTTCCAGCACGTCGGAAAGGTACTCGATGCTTTGCTGCAGGAAGCCTCCCTGCTCCGAGGCGCGGACCATGCTGCGGTGAAATCTTGTGAAGATGCCGGGGAAGAGGCCCAGGGACTCGGAAAAGGACCTTCCCTCTTCCAGGGATTTCTGTATGGCTGCAAAAATCTCGCGGGCACCGGCGCTTTCGGCCTGCTCGTTCAGGATGATGAAAGCCCTCTGGAGGGTCAGGCCGCTCTTGAGGATAATCGAGATCTCCCTGAAAAGAAAGGTGATGTTTTCAATGTGGTAGGTTCTGAGCTGAACGGCAAAGGGCTTCCGGGCCCTCTCAACGGAGATGATCTGGAAAGCCTTGTTTTCAATCTTCCTTATGGCGTCCTGGAGGCTCGAGGCCTTGACCTCGCCCCGCTCGATATTCAGCCTCAGGTTCTTGATCACATAGGAGAAGCGCTCCTCTTTCGGAGCCCCCGGGCTCTTTTTTTCCGTTCTGTACTTCTCCGGTGCTTTGTTGTGCATCGCTCTCCCTGTGATACTGTTTTTGGTCAGTCCTCTTCCCACGAGGTGACTGTCGGCTTACCCGCGGCACCAGTGCCGCCTCCGCTGCCGGCTTTTATCATGGCATTGCCTGCGATGGAAAGCTTGAGTCCTACCGCGGAGCCGTAAAGCTTGGTATCGCCATACATTCCGAGCTGCAGGGCGTTAAGGGAGCCATGTACTTCCACATTGCCGGCAACGGTGATAGTGTGGGCCTGGACATGGGCTTTCACAAGCGCAGCTCCATCTATGTGAAGAGGCTTGTGAGAGCCCTCCCTCACTATTATGAGGTCGTCGGCTTTTCCATCGCCGTTGATTGTCACATTGGCGAGGTTGCCGGAGGCTATTTCTGAAATGATGAGATATACCGGTTTTGTTGCCGAATTGATGTTGATCCTGGTGCCGGGCGCGACTTCTGTGAGGTAGGTGTATTTTGTGGTCAACTCCACCGTTCCCTGTACACTGCCAATTCTGAGGATTTCACCGGGCGCGGCATTGGCCGAGGGATCCTCGAAGGGGTAGCTCGCAATTGGAGGGGAGGGCATGGCAAGATCCGCTTTTGTCTCCAGGGTGGTGTTCAATGACCCTTGAGCGAGAGTCACCTGGCTTCCCGGTTTCTTGTAGATTGTAAGAGGCTTGGCAGGGGAAGTGGCCATTATGGTGGCTTTTTCGTCGAGGAGAGTGCCCACATCGCCTTCAATATTTATGGTCCCAGCGAGGGTCATCAACAAGCCGGGGTCGGTGGCGGGCATGGGAAAGTCAAAGTCGTACTGGCAGATGGCGTAATGGAAAGCTGCGCTCCTCTTGAATGTGGCCTTGACGGTGCTTTTCCAGACCTCCTCGCCCTCTTTCTCAAAGAAGCCCTCTGACGTGACGGTGCAGATTGAATTACTTGAGGTAAATTCCAGGGTGACCCTGTAATAACAATCATTTTCAGGATACAGCCTCTTGTAAGCAAAGGTGGAGGTGGCGCCGGGAGGAGTGTCATCGGTGAAAGCCTGGTCAGGGATGTTTCCCTGTATGGCCGAGAGATTGCTCCAGTCAGGGGATTTGTTGAGCGTGTAAGTGGCTTCGCTGATGCCCGCGAGAGCGGCCTGGCGGGTAGTACCTTCTTTGTTGTATTCCAGTGAATACCGGGCCTGCATTGTTGAAAGCCCTGCCACTGCGACGCCCAGGAGCACAAGTATGATGATGATGATAAGCACCATCACGAGGGCGAAGCCTTTTTGACAAAGCCTTTCCATCACCGTAACCCACCCCTTTTTTCCCTGATGCAGGTGAAAATAACTTCTGTTCACAGGAGCCGTGGTCCTTCACTATAATTATAGCAGAAAAAGGGAATTGTCTGTATGCGTGACAGGGGCCGAGCCGGCCTCTCAATGCTTGTGCAGCAGTGCCGCCACATCGCTTTGAGCGACCATCTCAGGCGTCCTTCCCTGGTGATCGGCAGCGTCTGTCCGTGCCCTGAATTTCAAAAGGAGCTCTATGATGGTCCTGGAGCCTCCCTCGGCAGCATAGTGGAGCGCTGTCATCCCGCTGTTGTCGCAGGTCTTTACCTCGGCACCTTTTTTTATGAGCTTTTCCACGAAAGAGATCTTGCCTTTCTCTATCGCAGCCATAAGGGGAGTCTTCCCGGCGCTGTCTGCCATGTTGATGCCTGCCCTGTTTTCTACCAGAAGCTTTGCGATCTCCCAGCGCTCCCATTCCACGGCAAGCATGAGAGGCGTCTTGCCCTGGCTGTTTTTCTGGTTCAGTTTAATGCCTTTGCTGATGAGGAGCCTGGCAATATCATCCTCGTAGGAGGCGATGGCGCCATGAATGAGGCTGTCTTTGCTTCTTGTGATGCAGTTGATGTCGGCTCCCTGGCTGACCAGAAATTTCACCATTTGTCTTTCCCCTTTTACGACGGCATTGTAGAGGGGCGTTTTTCCCTCGCGGTCAGCCACGTTAAGAAAGCTTGCGTTTATCTTGGAGCTGTAACAACATTCATAGAGATAAGACAGCATGAAGAAATTTTGAAGAAGGTGGAGGGGAGTATCGCCTTTTCGGTCCTTTATGTCCAGCCTTGCACCATTGTTTATCAGGGCCACGGCCAGTTCGTTGCGGTTGTTCTCAATGGCGTAGTGAAGAGGTGTGCGCCCCGCACCATCCTGGAGGTTCAGGAAGGAAGCCTCGTTCGGCATTTCTTTGTAAAGCAACAGATATAACATTATGTTTCCTTCGGCTGCCATCTTGTGGATTCTCATCATTCCCGAGGGATCGTAGACCAAGAGGGGGCCATTCCTTCTCGCCAGGATCTTCTCGATTTCAGGACTCCCGGAAAAGAAGGCAAGGTCTCTTGGCGTCATCCCCTCACGGTTCGCGAGGTCAAGCCTGGCCCCGAGGTTGATGAGAAGCTCCGCCATGGGCCTGTCGCCCCGCTGGGCGGCAAGATGAAGAGGAGTATTGCGGAAGTAGTCACACCCGTTAAGAGGGCATCCCTCTTCTATGAGGCGCTTCGCCCTGCTGATGTTTCCCTCCTGGACTGCATGCAGGAGATGGTCTGTAAGCTCCGGGCGGGATATTCTCATGGGAGCCGCCAGGCTCCATTGACTGACCTGGGAGGCCCACAGGGAAAGGGCAGAAAGTAAATCCTGGAAGATGGTCTTCCCCTGGCCGGCCGCGGGGCGGATTCTCTCGAGATCTTTTTTCATGGAAGAAGCTGACGGGTAGCGCTCGCGGGGGTCATGCCTGAGAGCCTTCTCAATTATGGCAGCGAGCCCCGGCGAGATGTCATGCCGAACCTTCTTGACAGGCTCAAAGTGAAATGGCCTGTCCTGGGGATTGATGCCCGTAAGAAGGTGGTGGAGAGTGGCCCCCAGGGAGTAAATGTCTGAGCGGGCATTGCTCTGGGACTTCCCGTACGTCTCCGGTGCCGCATAGCCGGGGGTTCCAAGCGCCACGGTATCGGCAGCCTTTCCAGGACGGTAAAAGCGGGCGATGTCGAAATCAATGAGCTTGAGGTGGCGCGCCGCGGTGACCACGATGTTGGCAGGCTTGAGATCGCGGAATATTATGCCGCGGCGGTGAAGGAATGTCAGCACGTCGCAGAGCATGAGGGCAAGCTCGATGGTCTCGTTCTCGCCAAGGAGCGACCTGCTGAGAAAATCCTCGAGGGAGATGCCGTCGATATACTCTTCAACGAGAAAGAACTCACCACCTGACGTGAAATAGTCTTCCAGGGCGGGGAGGTTCTCATGGGGGAATTTCGTGAGGATCTCCACTTCACGGTAAAACTTCTCAGTGATCTCCCCGAGGGTTGTGCCTGTCTCCCCCGGGCTTCTCGTCACCTTCATCGCAAATGGCTTCCCCTGGAAGTCCGCCACGAGGTAGACCCTGTTCATTCCTCCTTCGCCGAGAGACTTCAGGACTCTGTATTTGTTATAGACAACCGTGCCGTCAGGAATTACCCGGGAGGCCATAGATACACCTCGGGAGCCTCTCATGATATGCGTGAGTATATATTCTCCCCTGAGGCCCTGAAACATTCTCCCGGAAAAAACAATGGCAGCCGCCGGTTTTCCGGGAGCTGTCACTTTTATGCTCAAGAGCATGCCACAGGCCACGCGAAAAGCTCATTGCAATCAAAATCTTATTTCAGGCGTGAGTAAATATACAATGAAATAAGTAGTGCCGCCCTCAGTCGGGATGGACCACGCTGTCAACGGCGCCAAGCACCTTGCCGCCCAGCTTGAGGCCTGTCACGGCGGCGTCGCGGGCTCCCTGGGGAAGGTTGTTCCACTGCTCTGTCTGCTTTATGGCATCGGGAAGGCCCTTGATATCGGTCCCCAGCATCGCCGCTGCCGTTGCTTTCTTCAGGAATCCTCCGTTTGCGGCGCTCTTGAGCTTCTTCATATCCTCCTCGGGGACTCCTTCCTGGTTCTTTTCCGCCCGGGCAGCCTGCTTGTTCACCTTTTCCTTTGCCTGATGGATCTTTTCTCCCCAGCCGTCCTTGCCGTCAAATCCCAGCGCTTTCTTCGCCGCGTCACCGAAGGCATGCGCCATGCTGGAAGCCGTTCCTGAGCCTTGTGGCTTCTGCGGGGCTCCCTGAGTCTCAGCGGAGAGGCGGGTGCTTTCGGCGGGTGCCGCTTCGGTTTTCGGAGGAGGAGCCGGCGGCGGCGCCGGAGCCTTGGGGGCGCTGATATTCTGAGGTGATGCAATCCTTTGCGGTGACCCGGAAATTGTAGTATCTCCCATGAATATGGCCTCCTTATGTGGCAAATGAGCAGATCAGCCGTATTGTCCCGGCTATTTAATTATAGCAGCAGGCGCTATTGTATGGAAGAAGAGAAATGTTAACTTGTCATGCCATTGTGACATTTTTTCGTCATCTTTGTTACGAATTTGTAATAATTGCAGAAAAAGGGGGCGATGTCAAATTATTGACAAGCATGCCTGCTGGAAGATCTCTGGATGCCATCATCTAAAGGTACCTGTCAATGAACTGCGCCGCCTTTTTCAGAGCCCTTTTCCCTTCCGGTGAATCGGGGAGGATGGCCATGAACACATGGATCATCCCCTCGTAAAGGTCCAGCTTTACAGGGATTCCTGCCTGGTCCAGGGCCTGGTAGTGGCGGACATAGTTGCTCAGGAAAATCTCCTTGGTGCCTCCCTGGATCAGCGTCGGCGGGAATCCTTTCGAGTAATCTCCATAGACAGGAGAAACGTAGGGATTTTTCTGGTCCCCGGGCCTGGCGTAGGCATCGGCGCAGTGCTTGAGCTGCCTGGGGTAGGTATAGCTGGGATCGGCCTTTTCCAGTGTGGCATAGGTGTCGCCAGTGTCGGTGATATCTGACCATGGACACCACAGCACTGCTGCGGAAGGCATGGCGAGACCCCTGTCCCGCATCTTCAGTACTGCTCCCGCCGCAAGGCCCCCGCCCGCTGAGTCGCCCCAGATGGCTGTCCTGCCCGGGGGATACCCTTCCTTTTCGAGGGCTGCCAGCACGGCGATGACCTCGTCGGTCACCTTGTCCCAGGTGCCTTCCGGGGCAACAGTGTAATCAATTGATATGACGCGCAGCCCCGTGTAATAAGCCATAACAGCGGGGTTCCCTGCTGTCGATGACGCGCTGCCGGTGGTGTAGCCGCCTCCATGGAGGTATATCAGGATTTTTCCATTGTCCTTCCAGTGCTCAGGCCTGACCTCCACGACCGGCACTCCGCCCTTCTCTGCAGCCGTCACTGTCGCACCGAAGCGCTTGATGACGGCATCTGAGCTGGCTTTCCATAGTTTCTCGGCATCTTTGCGAAATTTCTTCCACCCTTCCCTGTCGTCAGGTGCAGGGTAGGGAGGAGCCAGGTGAGGATCAGGGAGCTTCCTGAGGAAATCCTGCCATTCCCCTGATACCGTCGGGGGAACATTCACGTATGACTCCCCTCCATGGGCTCCCGCGCTCAGCATGAGTGCCAGCAGAATGAAAAAAGCACTGCTGTTTCTTATGATTTTCAGCATTATTCCTCCTTTTCCCGGAGCCGGGGAAGAGCCTGGAGCACCATCGCTGTGCTTTCAGGGCATATACTGCACTGACCTTGTCATTCCCTCTCTCCCCGGTTGAGAGATCATTTAGCCGCAGCTGAAGGCCCAGTGTGTTCCATGATTGACAATTAGTAAACAATATTATATAATGTCTATAAATAAATAAACTAAAGGCAGAAATGTTTAATATGAATCAGCCGGCGGAACTTTTTTTCAGGGCTTCTATGGAAGAAATGATGAAGGGCCATGTTTTTGACAGCTCCCATGGAGAATACCGGTGCCTTTTCTGCGGGATGGCCTGGGAACAGGGCACAATCTACCAGGAGGGGCCGTCCCTGCATGACGCGGAGAAGGCGGTCTCACTTCATATCACTGCCGCCCATGGATCACCCTTTGAATATATTCTGTCCATGAACCGGAGGCATACCGGCCTCACTGACCATGCGAGAACAATGCTGCAGCTCTTCCACGAGGGATTGAGTGACAGCGAGATAGTCCGCAGGCTCGGCGGAGGAAGCACCTCGACAGTCAGAAACCACCGGTTTCTTCTCCGCGAGAGGGAGAAGCAGGCAACTGTCTTTCTTGCCCTCATGGGACTGCTGGAGAAGAAGGCATCGCGCAGGGAGAGGCTGATTCATCCTCACCCCACTGCCACTATGGTTGATGACCGTTACGTCATTACCGAAAAGGAGCGGGATGAAATTCTGAAAGCCTATTTCAGGGAGGGCACTGAAGGAACTCTGCTCCGTTTCCCCAGGAAGGAGAAGAGAAAGCTTGTGGTCCTCACCGCCATTGCAAACAGGTTCGAGAGAAAGAGGAATTATTCCGAAAAGGAGGTCAACGAACTCCTGAAAAGCGTTTATGATGACTATGTCACCGTGAGGCGCTATCTCATCGAGTACGGCTTTCTCGACAGGGAAAAGGATGGAAGCCGCTACTGGGTAAAATACTGAGCCCATGGGGAGAATGGAGATAAGCCGATGCCATCACACAAAGAGTTAAAGCTTCGCTACAAAGAGGCCCGCAAAGAAATGGGGATCTATCAGATACGGAACGTGAGGAACGGGAAGCTTCTCATCGAGTCAAGCCCCAATATCAGGGCCATCATCAACAGGAGCCGATTCTCGCTGAAATACGGCGTTCACAAGGACAGGGAGCTTCAGAAGGAATGGAATGAATTCGGAGAGGAGAGCTTCGCCATCGAGATTCTGGATCATCTTGAAGAGAGTGATGAGGCCGGGAGCGACAGCACTGAAGAGCTCAAAGCCCTGGAAGGGAAGTGGCTGAAAAAACTGGCGCGCCGCCGGGGGATCTACGAATGATCAGAACTTCACCTTTATTTTTTTCTCGCTGCTTCCGGGCGTCCTGACCGTAAGGGTCATCGCGGTGCCTTTCTGCCGCTGGAGCATATTGTTGAGCGCACAGATATCCTGCATCGGCGGATCCTGGCCGTCAATCTTGACAAGGAAGGTTCCCCCGTGTATTCCCGCTTTTGAGAGGGGCGTTCCTTTTATGATATCTCCGAACAGGACGGCAGCTCCTTCATAATATGCCATGCCGCCGCATCCTCTCAGCCCTTCGGGGCAGACCGGGGATACTCCGTCAGGATCGATTCTGACCGGGCATTTGTTCTCCCCTTTGCCGCGCGCCACCTCAAATATCAGCCCCCCTTCCTTTCCCACGTCAAGGGCTCCCCGCACTGTTTTCCCCTCTTCGGGAAGTTCCACATCACAGTGAATGGGCACACTGCCGGTGTTGAGGAAGAGGAGAGTGTCAATGATTTCTTCCTTTTCAATCTTTCCCGCCACCCCGGTGAGGCGGTAACGGGCAAAGCCGGGCCCGTCGAGATATCCCGAAAAAACCTCCCTGAGGCTCACCCTGCTATGGCCGTCGCAGACTGCCCTCAGGCGCCCGGTGGTGGAAGTCCTGTTCCTGCAGGAGGCTATATAATCCCTTATGGCCAGGCGGAAATTCTCAGGGCCCAGAATATGCTCCAGCATCTTGAGAAAGAGAGCCCCGCGGTAATAGGCCGATACGGTCTGCAGCATCCTGTTTTCAGCAGTCTGGGCCTTGCTCACGGGCGGTGCACAGTCAAGGTAGGGAAGGGAGAGGGCCTTGAGGCGGCGGAAGCTCTCCAGCTCACAGTCAAGTCCCAGGCACTGTTTAAGGGCGATGATCTCCGAGTATTTCCCGAATCCCTCGAAGAGCCAGTAATCCTTTGAAGCATCGGGGACTGCCATGTTTCCCCACCAGGTGTGGGAGACCTCATGGATAACGGTTCTCATGGGGAAGCCCATGTCATTGTTCCTGACTGGCTCAGTAAAAAGGGAGGGGGGGACAGTCATGGAATTGCAGAGCCCTGAATAGCCCCCCGGGAAGGCCATTATCTTATACTCGCCGCAGGGCGACGGGGCGAATCTCTGTTCAAAGAAGCGGTAACTCCCGTGGATTGTTGCTGCAAGTGTCTGTATGTTTTCCTCACGGGCCCCCGGGGGAAGGTAGAGATCCACGGCAAATCCGTCATCAAAAGTTTTCCTCACTTTTACCGCTTCCCTTGTGAAGAAATAGAGGCTTCGGTCTGTGAGGTCTTTGTACGCCGCCCAGCGGTAGATCTTCCTCCCCCCCTCCTGGCTGCAGCCGAGGAGCCTCCCGGATGCCATCACTTCGAATTTTCCCGGCACATCAAGGGTGAGCTCAAAGGGCGGGAGGGCCTTTATCTCACTGCCGCCAAGCCTGGGGAACCAGTTGTCAGTTCTCGTGATTGCCGCGTTGATATGGCATCCCGCGGGAGCAAGCCGGAACGCGAAAGGCCCGTAAGGATCTTTCGCGCCGCCTTCCGCTTCTTTCAGATCATATTCAATGAGGATCTGCCTTTCTCCGGCGGGGGATTCCGGTGGGTAGTCCGTCGAGAGCTCTCCACCGGCAAAACTGAATTCTATGGGCATGCCGGCGCCGTCAAAGACGGCCACCTCTTCAACAAGGGCGCCCTTGAAGTTCTGACCCAGGGTGAATATTACAGGGGAAGGACTGCGGTGGCCTCTGCCGGAGATGGTGGCCAGGGCTTTTACATGAAGGGACCTGCAGTCCTCCGGTATCGCCGCGCTTATTTTATAGCGTGTGATTTCCAGGGCATTCTGCGCTTCTGATGCCCGTGCACCGGTGAATGAAAATAGGGCAAGCATCAGAAGGGCGACCCCGGTATATTTATGAATCGACTGTTTTTTCATGTTCATTCCAAAGCCCGGGACCAAAACCCGGGAAGCTCCCCTATGGTTATTAATTGTTCGAACAGGGCCACTTTCCTTCGGGCCAATTGCGAGAAAAAGTTAAAATAAGAGTCTGTCCCTGTTTTACGGGAGGTTTCGATGCCATTTCTCCCGAAGTGGTGGGTGAAATGCCTCGCATGAACAGAAGGGGACGGTGATTCGCCTTGATAAATGTTGATTTCAGAGAAGTGGCCAGGAGCATGGTGAAGGCCCTCAGTATCCGCGAGGGAGAAGTGGTAAGCGTGAGGGGCGGCCTTCATATTGCGGCCTTCCTCGAGGAGATAGCCCTGGAGGTTCAATGTGCCGGCGCTTCAGTGATGCTTGAGATCATAAGTGATCATCTTGCAAGAAGAGTTGCCTTTGAAGTGCCGCTGGAATACCTGAAGCGTGCTTCCCTGCCGGCCCGGAAGAAGATCGAGATCACCGACTGCGTCATCTCCATAGGCTCAAGCGAAGACCCCCTGCTGCTCTCCGATCTCCCCGAAGAGAGAAGCCTTGCCATGGCCTCCGCTGCAATGCCCATAATGAAGCTGTTCAGCGAGATGAAAAAGACCAGGAAGCTCCGCACCCTTGGCATGGGCTTCCCAACCCCCGGGAGGGCTGAATTCTTCGGCCTGCCTTTCGAGGAATACCATGATCTCTTCTGGCGGGCCGTTCTTATCGATCTCCCGGCGATGCGCCGCAGGCAGAAAGCCATTGCGCCGTTTCTCGATAATGCGAAGAAAGTCCGCATCGAGTCTGAAAAAGGCACCGCAATCACGCTGTCACTGGAGGGAAGGCCTCTGCTGCTGGACTCGGGGATATTCGACGAGGAGGATATCGCCGCGGGAAACCTCACCACCAACTGGCCCTGCGGAGAGGTATGGGTTGCCCCCGTCGAGGAGAGCGCCGAAGGGGTGGCTGTTTTTGACCAGGTATTCCACCAGGGCAGGAGAATCAAGGACCTGCGGCTTGCCTTCAGCAAGGGCAGGGTAGTCGATTTTTCGGCGGAAGAAAACGCCGGCGTGTTTGCCTCAATGCTCCGTGAAGCTGAAGGGGACTGCGACGTGATGGCAGAGCTTGGCATAGGCACCAACCCCGAGGTGACAAAGGTCACAGGCGACACAATCCTCGATGAGAAGATTCTTGGCTCAGTCCACCTTGCAATCGGCAACAACAGCAGCTTCGGGGGGAACAGCACCTCGACCATGCACAAGGATATGGTGATAATGTGCCCGTCGCTCTTTGTAAATGAGAAGCCCCTTATCCTGGGGGGGAAATTCTGCGTGTAAAAGTATATCCTTTTTCTCCCTCTTTTTCCGAAGTTCAAGGGGTTTTTGAGCCCCCTCCGGCCTGTCCCCGGAGGGGGGAAAACCGTCTATTTGTACTTGGGAATCGTGATGGTCAATTCAGGAGACTGGTCGTTGGGATTGGTGCTGGCGGTGGGGTCCGCCGGGAAAGTGTCGTCGAATCCGAATGCATAGACCTTGCCATCGACTGCGAAACTGTGAAGGACTTTGGCGTACTCGCTGAAGCTCCCGGCCTTATAGTATTTATCAGGCTTGGGCTTATCGGTGGTCGTATCGCCTGGAGGACCATGAGTTCCCCAGTCGGCATAGCTCTGGAAAACGCCCCGGTTCAGTGCGGCGCCGATAAGGGCAGCCAGCTTTCCTGCTGCGGCCCAGCCTGGATTATCAAAAGTCTGAATCACGGTGCATGCGAACACCTGGCGGCTCGTCGGCTTGCTGACGGCAAAGATCTGATCCTGGCCGTCGCTTGTGCCTCCAGGAGCAGCTGTGCACTTTATCCGCAGCGTGTCGTCGGTGCTCGTCGGCTGGATCGCGTAGGTGAAGCCTCCGTATGACCAGGTCTGCGCCTGGTTTTCCGTCTTGGCATAGAACTTCCAGCCATCGTCAATGGATTGTGTATAGTACTTGCCCAGGTCCCCCGACGTGTCAAGGTTATCCATGGTCAGGTTGGGAGAGAGCACCCGCTTGACATGCTGTGCGTCGTCGTAGAGGATGCCCTGCCGGAATGCAGCGGGCATGCCCTGCAGAGCGGTCACGAAGTCCGAGCGGTTCTTCGTGGGATCGAAGCCGAATGTGCAGTCCAGACCGCTTGCCGTCGCGACGAAGTGCATGGTGAGCCCGAGAGCATAGAAATCCACCGCGCTGATATTGGCGACCACCTTCTTGTCTGGAGTGTCGCTGTCGAGCTCCATGAAATCAAAGATCGTGGCCTCTCCCTCGGGTGAGGGTGCCTGAAATCCCCATCCGTACTGCCAGACACCATTTTTGAAACCAGGGGGAGTCAAATTGGCGACGATGCCGGTCGTGAGGGGATTGCCGAGGGACACGTAGACCCTCCCGGATCGCATATTGGCGAGCGGCTGGTTGTAGCAGTATGTGTGCGCGGATCCTGTGACTGGAGACAGGCACGGCGCCGGGGAGGGGGCCGTCAGAGGGATGCTGTAGCCGGTGTTCGGATCAGGAGGCACTGCAGAGGTGTCACCGAATTGTGTCATCTCTCTCTTCACGCGGTCGTAGTAATAGGCAACGCAGATGTGTGAAGTGCCATCCGACGCCTTGACACTGTAAGGATCGTTGTTCAGGGGATTCGGTGTCCCGTCTCTCTTGGAAGAGTCATCGGGCGGAAGTATCAGGCCGGGATCCGTTACCACCGTGACATAAACCTGGTTATCCTCATAGCCCGAATTGTTGACGATCGTGACTTTGAAGGAACTTGGATCCGCAGGCGCCGTAGTCGAAAAACTGAGGACCGAAAAGATGACTCCATCCTCGCTCGCGACGTCCGGCACGATGGTGGTAACCTCGCCTGTCAGTCCGTCGCGGTGCAGCACGACGAGTTCCTTATGCACCGTCCCTGCGGGCAGGTTGTAATGCGGATCATCGATGGTGACGGGTTTGAGGAATTGCTGCCCCGAAGGCAGGAACGCGATGGACTGATTCACCACCTGGAAGCCTGCCTTGGATGGCGGTGAATTGTCCGCGGCGATGCCTATGGTAATTGTATCGTCCAGAGCTCCCGGTGGAATCGTGACCTTGGTACCGGTCAGTTCGCCGTTGCCATCGGGAACGGTTACGGTCCCCCCGGCAGGGCCGATTGTCGCGGAGGCTAGGGTTGGACCGATGCTGGGCACCTGGCTGCCGCTGCCCCCATCCCCGCCCCAGTAAGACATCCCCGTATCGCCGCTGCCCCCCGTGCATCCTGTGATGATGAGGGCGCATGCAATGCTCATCGCAATTACTGCTGTTGACCAAGTCTTTCTCACTATTCCTGCTCCTTTCATTGTTGCCTGCAATTTAGTAAAAATAATATACCTCTGTGACAGTGATAAGATCACGGCTGAGTGCAGTGCAGGCCTTCACTGTATCGTGTGCAGAGTGACTGTCAGAACAAAGCCCTTATTCTCTTCGCCTTCAATCAAATAATGCAGGAGAGGAAGCGAGGATTCCGCACATGGGAGAATTATACCATGAATTCTCGGCAATTACAATTTCCTCGCCTTTCACATCCTCTTTCAAGCAAATTGTTACAATTTTTCAACAAATCCCGTGGGATGTTACATTATGATAATATAAATGGACGACAATTCTGCTATAATGAGAGAAGGCAGCCAGGGTGCAGGCTGTTCATTTTCTCTCAAGGAGGCCCCAGATGGACGAGATTAAAAAGGTTGATTCTGCGAAAAGCAAGGAAGAAGCTCCTGCGGCGAAAAAGCCGGAACTTGAACATATGCGGGATACAAAAAGTGCGCAGGCGCCCAGGACCGGCGAACCGGACTCACCGAAGGAAAAGAGCGGCGATCTATCCCATTTCTCCAGGGAGGTGAAAGAGCAGTTCCTTGCGGGAGGGGCGGGAGTCTCTTCAAAGGCCCCTTCAACGGAGCCTCCTGTCAGGGTGGACGTCAATGCTGAGCCTGGTGAGAAGTATCCTGATGGGCCGGGGCCAAGGGTTGACCCCCTGTGGCCTCAGCTCTATGTGCCAGGACCCGACGTAAAGGCCGACGGCCCTGATATCAAGCCTATCGGCCCCAACCTTCAGATTAAGATTATTGGTCCCGACATCGATGCAATAGGACCTCATATCAAGGCGATAGGCCCTGACATCAAGGCGATAGGCCCTGATATCAAGGCGATCGGCCCTGACATCAAAGCGATAGGCCCTGACATCAAGGCGATAGGCCCTGACATCAAAGCGATAGGCCCTGACATCAAGGCGATAGGCCCTGACATCA
>JAVHLM010000018.1:24151-24547 GCA_031082125.1 Candidatus Eremiobacterota bacterium | reverse complement strand
GCCCTGACATCAAGGCGATAGGCCCTGACATCAAAGCGATAGGCCCTGACATCAAAGCGATAGGCCCTGACATCAAGGCGATCGGCCCTGACATCAAGGCGATAGGCCCTGACATCAAAGCGATAGGCCCTGACATCAAAGCGATAGGCCCTGACATCAAGGCGATCGGCCCTGACATCAAGGCGATAGGCCCTGACATCAAAGCGATAGGCCCTGACATCAAAGCGATAGGCCCTGACATCAAGGCGATCGGCCCTGATATCAAAGCGATTGGCCCCGACATCAAAGCGATAGGCCCTGATATCAAGCTGATAGGTCCCGAGGTGCATGCAATAGGCCCGGATATCAAAGCGATAGGCCCTGACATCAAGGCGATCGGCCCTGACATCAAAATTA
>JAVHLM010000018.1:0-24051 GCA_031082125.1 Candidatus Eremiobacterota bacterium | reverse complement strand
TCGGCCCCGACATCAAGGCGATTGGCCCCGACATCAAAGCGATAGGCCCTGATATAAAGCTGATAGGTCCCGAGGTGCATGCAATAGGCCCGGATATCAAAGCGATTGGCCCTGACATCAAAATCATAGGTCCTGATATCAAGGCGATAGGCCCCGACATCAAAGCAATAGGCCCTGACATCAAGGCGATCGGCCCTGACATCAAAATTATCGGCCCCGACATCAAGGCGATTGGCCCCGACATCAAAGCGATAGGCCCTGATATCAAAGCGATAGGCCCTGACATCAAAATTATCGGCCCTGACATCAAGGCGATTGGCCCCGACATAAAAATTATCGGCCCTGACATCAAGGCAATAGGCCCTGACATCAAGGCGATAGGCCCTGACATCAAGCTGATAGGCCCGATAATCAAGGCCATAGGACCTGATGTAAAGCCTTTTGGTCCCGGTGTCATAGCCCATGGGCCTCATAAGGAGCCTTTTGATCCCGGTGTTGAGCCGCTGGATCCAGACATAAAGCCTTCAGGGCGCGGCTTTAAGCCAATAGATCCGGACTTGAAGCCCATCGGCCCCAACATGCAGATTGAGGGCCCCGCCGTAAAAGCTCATGGTCCAGGCAAAAAGGAGCCCATTCAGAAGTATTTTGAAAATGGGGCTGTCGAGGACTACCTGTCAGACGATTAGAGCACAGGTTTCACTGGCTTCGAAAGACAATGCCATACCGACAGGTATGGCATTGTCAATAATTCCCGATACCCCAGAGGTGCCCCCTTGAGTTACCAGTGGCTTATCAAGGAGTATTATCCCGATCCCAGGCCCCATGCAGCCGCCATGCTCACTACAAGGAAGTGCAACTTCGAGTGCAGATCGTGCTGCTTCAAGTCAGGGCCCCGCGTCACCGGAAACATGTCCAGGGCTGACATGGCCCGGTATCTTGGGGAAATCACCAAGACATCAGTGAAAGTGATCTCCTTTACCGGAGGCGAATCTACGCTCTTCCCTGATGAGCTTGACTTCGGCATCGGGAGAGCGCGTGAGCTTGGCTTTATCACGAGGCTTGTCACAAACGGGTGGTGGGCAAGGAGCAGGGAGAAGGCTGCCAGCTACATGGCGCACCTCAGGAGCCAGGGACTTGATGAATTGGACATCTCCTATGATGAGTTTCATAAGAGTTATCTTCCCGTTGAAGCAATACAACATATCCTTGATGCAGGCAGGGACATGGATTTCCGGAATATCTGCATCGCCATCGTCACGAACCCCAACTCATCCTTTCAAGCCAGCGAAGTGCTTGAAAAGCTTGCCGTCAATACCGATCCCGCACTGCGCGCGATGTTGGAGGCCCGCAGGCTCTCTCTCTCTGTATCAGGCCTGGCAAATACCGGGAGGGCCTCATCGATAAGGAATATCAAGTACTGGGATGAAGGGTCCCTGCTGAGAGGCTGCTCCAATTTTCTCAACTCAATTGCCATTAATCCCAATGGGGATCTCATCACCTGCTGCGGCGGGTTTCTGGACATCCCCGCCCTCCGCATCGGCAATCTTCACGAAGAGGACATTGTCTCCATATTCAGGCGGTCATCAAGGAATCCCCTGTGGAAGCTCATATTTTATGAAGGCCCTGTAGCGACAGCCCGTTTCATTGAGCGCCTGGAGCCGCAGTGGAAGCTGAAAGATCGCTTTCAGAACCAGTGCGAGGCCTGCGCCGCTCTTCTCAGCGCGCAGGGGCGGCGTTACCTCCACAAATACCTCCCTGAGCTGAGAGAAATGGCAACTATGCGCCACAAGCGCATAAAGACCATGTTCGGAGTCATGGATTATATGACTGAGAGGTGTGCCTCGTCCCACTGCCTGTCCTGCGGAGCCGCGGAAACAATAGACGGAGTGTGCTGCAGCACCTGCAGAAGCAGGATAAGAGAGCGGATCGCACTTGCAGAGGAAACGGGAGCCCCGTGCCATTCACGCGAATCCGATGAAAAATTCAGCCTCGTGAAGCTTCTTCTCGTAGGGATCCACAGTCTTGCCCGGCATGGGAGGAAGGGCAGCGATTTCAATGAGGCCCTGGCTCATCTCCTGAGGGATTTCGCCTTCAATGCCACCCTTGAGATGAAAGAGGCTGCCGACCATGAAGCCAGCCTTGCCCTTAACATAGAAAAAAAACTTGTGGTGAACAACGAAAAGAGCGAGGCTTATTTTCAGTATCTTGCCCTTATGAAAGAAAGGCTCACCGCTCTTATCTCATCGCTCAGGGCGCTCGAGCGCTCACTGGACCCGCCTGGCGGCAAAGGAGAGGCCCCCGGAGATTTCTTGATGAAAGCCCTGGAGGAAAGCTACAGGATTTTCGATATTGAGAGGAAAATGGAGCATTTCCCCGGGAAGGATATGGATTCAGCGGCCAGGACCCTTCAGCCATTCGAGGACCGGCCTTTTCAGTATTACAGGACCCTTATTTTAAGCCTTCCCCACGATCTCGTGAAACGGTCCTATCTGACAGAGAGCTGCCTCTGCTGCGGCAAAAGCATCACCTCTGTAAGGCTTCTCTGCAGGGAATGCTTTTCTCAGGGCACCAGGGGCAAAGATAAGCGGAGCCGTCTCCCCCGCTCATTTCCCTCGAGACCCTTGCCATCGGATCGATTCCTTTGCTGTGAGGCTCTCTTGAGAAAGCTCGTGGAAGAAAACCGGGAAAAGAGTCTCATCACACCGCAGCGCGAAGCTGCTCTTCAGGCGATGAGCAAATGGCAAGAGGATGCATTGAAGGCGTATTCAGTGCTCAAAGCGAAAAAGATGAGTCCGGGGAAAGGAATGGCGGCAAGGCATCTCGAGCTTGCCGCTGCCTCGGAGAAAGCCTTTATCTCCTTTGTCGAATCCATGACAGATCTTGGAGGAGACGATTATGCCGTGAAAAATACAAAGCTGCTGAGAGCCCTGGTATTTCTTGAGCGCTCAGAAATATACTCTCAGCATGCTGAAAGGCTCTTCTACCGTGAGGAATTCTCGGCTCGCGGTGGAGTCAGCTTCTTTCCTTCTTATTTCGGGCCCCGGGAAAGAAGCTCAACCGGGAGTGCTCTCCCATGAAAGGCCCTCTCCTCATTCTGCCGCACGCCTTCCTGCCACACGGCCCGAGGACCAGGCCCACTGCAGGTTGAACCCGCCGCAGTCACCGTCAATGTCAATGATTTCCCCGGCGAAAAAGAGCCCCGGAACATGCTTTGACTGAAGCGTCGCTGCGTCAATGTCCCTTGTGTCGATACCGCCCGCAGTGACCTGGGCGTGGGTCCATGAAGGCGAGCCGGTGACGGGGAAGCGCCAGTCCTGAAGAAGTGACGAGAGCCTTTCCAGATCGCCGGTGCCGAGATCTGCTCCTGGTTTTTCGGGGTGCCGGCACCCTGCCGAGCTCAGCACCGCGCCGATAAGCCTCTTGTTGATAAATCCCACCAGGGCGAAGCTCAGGCTTTTATTACGGCATCTGCCGAGACGGGCCGACAGATAGTTTCGCAGGTCACCGGGGCTCATTTCGGGCACAAGATTCACTGCAGCCTGAACTTTTCTCCCCTCCCGGACTCCCGAAAGCGCGGCGCGGCTTACTGCAAGAACCGGAGGGCCCGACAGGCCATACTCGGTAAAGAGAATCTCGCCCGAATCAGAAGCTACAGGCTTTTCATCGGCATATATAAGGACCTTCCCCTCCCATTTCACCCCGTGGACATGGTTTAAAAAGGGGGCTTCAAGCTTTAACGGCACAAGGGCAGGGAAAGGTGTCACAATACGGTGTCCCATCTTTTCGGCAAGAGGATAGCCGAGGCCTGGGGAGCTCAATGCCGGCGTTGCTTTGCCCCCTGCAGCCAGGATCACTTTTGCCGCAAGGTGGCGGGAGCCGTCCTGGCAGGTAAGGATGAAGTGCCCTCCTGTTTTTTCCAGGGCTGTCACAGGAGCATCGCACCTCACCTGCACTTCCAATGCCTCAAGCTCGTGGCGCAGCACGTCCAGGACACTTGAGGCCTGATCTGACCTTGGGAAGACCTTGCCCCTTTCCTCCACTTTGCAGGTGATGCCAAGCGATTCAAAAAGCTCCAGGGTCTCGGCAGCGCTGAAAAGGCTGAGGGCGGAAGCGGCAAAACCTGGATGGCCACCATGATAACAGGCACTCTGTGCGTTGACGTTCGTGAGATTGCAGCGGCCGTTGCCCGTTGCAAGGAGCTTTCTGCCTATCCGCGGGTTCTTTTCCCAGATAACTGCCCTGGCGCCTGCACCGGCCGCCGTGAGAGCCGCCATGATCCCGGAAGCCCCGCCGCCGATGATAGCTATGTCTTTTTGAGCCATTGTGCTTACCTCGCAATCCAGCCGCGCATTTTCGGGGCTACGCCGGTGAATACTTCATGATGATTGCCTCGGCGGCCTTGATACCATCCACCGCTGCGGAGACGATCCCGCCCGCATAACCGGCTCCCTCGCCGCAGGGATAAAGGCCGCCCGTGCTTGATTCAAAGCTGCTGCCCCGCAGTATCCTTACCGGTGAAGATGAGCGGGTTTCCACTCCGGTAAGGATGGCGTCGCGGGAGGCAAAGCCCCTGAGCTTCCTGTTGAAGGCGGCAAGACCTTCCCGCATAGTCTCAATTACATAAGGAGGCAGGCATTCCTGCAGGCTTGTAAGCCTTATTCCCGGGCTATAGGTTGGAGTGACCGAGCCCAGCGCGTGGCTTTCCCTGCCTTCCAGAAAGTCACCGGCAAGCTGAGCGGGAGCCCGGTAACCGCCCTGCCCCTGCTCGTATGCCCGCTGCTCGTAACGGCGCTGAAAATCCACGCCGGCAAGGGGATGGCTTCCACCGAAATCATCGGGAGTCACGCCCACCAGCAGGGCGCTGTTGGCATTTTCTCCTCCCCTTGAAGATTCGCTCATCCCGTTGGTCACCACTCCGTGAGCTTCGGAAGATGCCGCGATCACGAACCCCCCGGGGCACATGCAGAAAGTGTAAAGCGAACGCCCGGAGGCATGGTGGTATGCAAACTTGTATTCGGCGGGGGGAAGGGCAGGATGATATGCCCACTTCCCATACTGGGCGGCGTCGATGAGGCTCTGGCGGTGCTCGATGCGCACCCCGAGAGAGAAGGGCTTGGGAGCGAGCTCTACTCCTCGGCGGTGGAGGAGCGAGAACATGTCCCTCGCGCTGTGCCCGGGGGCCACGATGGCCACCGCTGTCTCGAGCGTCTCGCCGCTCCCTGTGATGACGCCCGCCAGCTTGTGGTCCTTAATCACCAGGTCGGCGGCCCTGCAGCGGAACCTCACCGTTCCGCCTAGGGCTTCTATCTTTTTCCTGAGGCCCACCACCACCTTCTTCAGCAAGTCGGTACCGATATGGGGCCTGTAAGAGAACAGGATCTCCTCCGGGGCGCCGCAGAATACCAGCTCCTGCAATACTTTGCGGCACCTTATGTCCCGTATCATCGTGGTGAGCTTGCCGTCAGAAAAAGTGCCCGCCCCTCCTTCTCCAAACTGCACGTTGCATTCCGGATCAAGCTCCCCTCTCTCCCAGAAGCGCCGCACATTGAGGGCGCGCTCGGGCACCGCCGGCCCTCTTTCAAGCAGCAGGGGCCTGTATCCGCTTTCCGCAAGAAGGAGGGCGGCAAAGAGCCCTGCAGGCCCCGCGCCTATGACGACGGGCCTCCCTTCGAGGGGCGTTTCACCGGGCTCAGGGCAGCTATAGGCACCACGGGGAGAAGGAGCTATATCCTTATCCCCGCATGTTTTTAAAAAGCTCTCCTCATCTTTCAGCACCGCGTCAAGGGTATAGACAAAGCTGATGCCGCTTTTCTTCCTTGCGTCGATGGACTGGCGGTATATATGAAAGCTCTGCAGCTCCCCGCGCGGGAGGCCCAGTTTTTTGAGGAGCGCCTCCTCCAGGTCGGCAGGCCCTCCCAAGAGGGCCATTCTTATTCCCGATATTCTCAGCATACCCTGTATTCTAGCACAAGGCCTCAAGGCTTTCAATGGGTCCCCTCCCGGCGGATTGTCCGGATGAGGGTCCTTGGAACCGGGCCATGGGTGGAGAGCTGGTCAAAACAGGATCCTGTCAGTTATTTCCCCCAGCATTCTCAGGTATGATTCGTACCGGTCCTTCGATATGGCCCCCTCTTCCAACGCTTCCCTGACGCCGCATTCCGGCTCCTCCCGGTGAATGCAGTCGTTGAAGCGGCATCTCCTGACGAAGTACCCGAATTCAGGGAAGCACCGCCCAATCTCAGCGGGAGCCACGCCATGGAGGGGAGCGAGCTTGAGGCCGGGGAGGTCGAAGATGGCCGTTCCATCGGGGAACCTGTAAAGGATAACAGAAGTGGTGGTATGGGTGCCCTTCATAGTCGAGGAGCTTACCTCGCGCACCAGGGGCCTGTCGGTGATGCCGGGCTCCATCGCATTCAGAAGAGAGCTCTTCCCCACGCCTGAATGGCCTGCCAGCATGGAACTCCTGCCTCTGAGCATGTCCCTGAGAAGATCAATGCCCTCGCAGGTGACCGTAGAGGCAAGGAGGCCATAGTAACCCAGGGAACGGTAGAGGGAGAGCGTCTTTTCACCATCGGCCCTGTGCGGGAGTAAATCGGTCTTGTTCAGGACAATTATGGGCTCAATCCCTTCCAGGGCCGACATGACGAGAAAACGGTCAATCAGGCCTGTTTTAAGAGGGGGAAGAATGAATGAGGAGACAATGACGATATGCTCCACCTTTTCAGAGATGATGCGGGCCAGTGACTCCCTCCTGCGGCCGTCGCCAGAGGGGGACCGGTGGTGCATTTTGGCCTCCTGCGCCTTTCTCCGCAGTTCCTTTTCCCTGAAGTAATGCTTGATGCCCTGTAACTGTTTTCTTGATAACTCTTTCATTTCTGCTCCTTTTAAATAAAAATGGCGGGAACTTTTTTCCGCACCATGGAGCAGCCAGAAGACAGTGGTATCTTTCGGCGTCTCCTATGGCGGGATGCTGTTTACTGCCGTGACACGTGCCATAGGGACACCTCCTTTCCGAAATCTGTGATTCACCTTGACTCAAGTGTAACCCCGGGGGCATGCTTAAGTCAACAATATGACTAAATCTTAACAAATGGAAAAGGGCGAGGGGTGATGAAAGATATTTCTCCGGCCTGCGACAGGAGAGAGCGGCCGGGAATTGAAAAGAGAAATTGAGAGTGTTCACAGGAAGAAGAAAGCGGGTGGAGAGATTATGAAGGGAATGGTGGTTTTTTGTAGCTTCTTGGTGATGATTACCCTCATGGGGAGCGGTGAGTGCAGGGAGGGCTCAGGGCCTCTCGTGCTCACTGCCAGGCTGGATAAAGAGGCTTACCGTGCCAGTGAACCCATTTCTGTGTCGGTGGAGGTCAAAAACATGACGGGTAAGGCGCTCTGGCTGGTAAAAGCCCAGGATGGCTCTGAAAGAAAGATACGCTATCCTTACTGCCTTTTCGAGGTTAAGAACGCGGGGGGGCAGGAGATGAAAATGAGGTCACCTGTTGACAAGACAGTGGCCCCCCTTGAGCCTGAAGCTTTTTTCGAGATAAAGCCAGGCGCGACGGAAAAGCTTTTTGAGAAGCCTTACCCTCTCAGCGGGCACATGATCCTCGGGCCGGGCTCCTACTCACTGGTGGTCCGCTATTCCACGGAAGCCCAGAAGGAATCCCAGTGGTACGGCCTTTATTCCGACGATTACTGGGACGGCGAGAGAAGAGGGAACGAGTTCTGGAAAAAGCGCGAAGGCGCCATGAAAAGGAACAGGGACCTGCTCGCAAAGGTCCCTTCGCTCACCGTTGCTTCAAAGGAGGTCAGATTCACCGTGACTGCACCAAAAACCACGTCCCGGGAGGAGGCGCTTGCAATTGCCGAGGGAGTCTGCCGGGAAAAGGGCTGGAAATGGGTGAAGCCCCACGCCAATGACAACCAGCTCTGGTGGGATGTGACGACGGGTTTCGGCAGCCTGGGGAACAATGCCTTTATCCGCATCGAGAAAAGCACGGGGAAAGTCCTGGACCACCACATGACAGGCCCTTGATGCCCCTGTCCTCATA
The DNA here is from genome assembly GCA_031082125.1 of Candidatus Eremiobacterota bacterium. Lineage (NCBI taxonomy): Bacteria > Bacillati > Vulcanimicrobiota > Vulcanimicrobiota bacterium. The sequence goes on along the minus strand of JAVHLM010000018.1, from coordinate 16,003 downwards.
GAATTTCAAGCTTTTTCCCTATTCCCGGCGTGGATAAAATCCCTTCCTTGGTAATAAAGACGCCTTCGCAGCCAAATGCTTTGAGCACCGGCATCCCTTTATCAGGGCCCAGTATAAAGGCTGTGGTGGAGAGCATGTCGGTCAATGCTGCGCTCCTGGATATTACGGTGGCGCTCTGGCAATGTGACACAGGGTGCCCCGTGGCGGGATCAAGCAGATGGTGGTACCACACGCCATTCTTTATGAAGTAATTCTCATAGTCTCCCGAGGTGGCCACGGCCTCATCTTCCAGGGAAAGGACAGCCATCAGCTCTTCCTGGTTCCGGGGATTGAGGATCCCGATTCTCCATGGCTCCTGGCGCATGGTTCTGCCGATCACCCTGATATTTCTTCCGCCATTTACCATTGCCTGCCCAATTCCTTTTTTAATGAAGAAATCACAGGCATCATCAACGGCAAAGCCTTTCACCACTCCCGAAAGGTCTATCCGGATCCCCGGCTTTTTCTCTATCCTGTCGTCGGTGAGGGTGATAGTGCGATATCCGATGGTTTTAAGAACACGCTTTATCTCCTGGTCCTCAGGGATTCTGGGATCGGGAGCGCTGAAATCCCAGAGCTTTACAAGGGGGCCCACCGTGATGTCGAAAGCGCCATGGGATATCCTGGAGATTGACAGGCACACCTTGAGCATCCGGAAGAGCTCCCGCGAGGCTTTGAAAGGGCGCCTGCTCCTGTTGAGCCGGCTCAGGGTGCTCGCGGGATCGAAGAAATTATACCTTTTCTCATATCTTTTGAAGATCTTGAAGCCTTTCTCAAGCAAATCCCTGGTGGCATCACCGTCATCGCCGGCAAGGCTTATCTCGATGAAGGTGTGCATCATGTCCCGTGTGTCTTTCATGAGGTGAGGATCTTTGTTGAGAGTGAGTGGAATTCCCATATGACCGTCCTTACTGGCAATGAGCGCATAAAATTGGCCACCCTTTTCGAGTAGCCAATTTCAATCCTGCATCAAGAATTTTCGCCCTGTTATGTGGGCTCCAGCATATATTTACCTTGTGAAAAAGGGGATTAGCCCTTCTTTGACGCCCCCGTTGCGCCGTCAACTCCCTTGGCGCCCTGGGTGGCCTTCTGCTTCTGCTCATCCAGTTTCTTCTCTACAGTATCTTCCACGTTCTTGCGGGTGCCGTCATCCTGCTTTTCAGCGCCTTCGGGCTTCGCCCCGGCTTCCGCTTCGGCCCCCTCCTTGGCGCCATCTTCTTCCTTGAGCTCCTTCATCACCGCGTCGATGATCTTCTTTACATCCTCGTTATCGATCTCTTCTTCCTGTTTCGCCTCATCGCTCACTTCGACCTTGTCCTTGCCCTGCTGCTGCCCGGCCTCGGGAGCCTCCTTGGTTTCCTGCTTCTTTTCCGCGCTCTTCTCCTTTTTCAGCTCCTGGATCTTCTGATCGACGATTCCCTCGAGGCGCTTGTCCTGTCCTATGCCACCGATTCCACCTATTGCATCTGCCATTTTATATTCGTCTCCTTTCATGATGAACCGCGATATTCACCCTTTACAGGTATATAACGCTAAAAAGGTCTTTGGTAAAGAGGTTTTTCTGTAAACAATATGTTAAATTATGTAACATCAGCGAGGCAGTGAATCCAAAGGCGATCCCTATGCTGTTTTTGTGCAATACCTCCCCGTTCGCCTCCAGGGAATGCAGGCGGCAAGTGTGGTTTAAACCGGCTTTTCAATGGCTTGCTTAATACCGCTGAAGCAGATCAAGCATCCTGCGGTCCAGCTTGTGGCCCTCGAACTCCTCGTAGGTGACGTCGTCGCGGCCGCTGTCCAGTATGCCGAAGCTGCCCCGGAAGTTCCACAGCGCCCAGCCCCAGGAAGCCTTTTTCCAGTTGGTGAGGCAGTCTTTCATCCAGCGGAGCGTCACGTCGTGGGGTGTCCTGCTGAAAGCGCCCCATTCGCCGACGAAGACACCGATGCCCATGGCCTCGGCTTCCTTCCAGGGCATGATGCATTTCTGCCACAGCCACTGGCGGTCCTCGATATTCTGGACTTTGAAGGGCCCTTCCGGTGCCCCGGGACACCAGGTAATGGCTTCCGGCTTTCTGCCCCAGGTGCTGGTAAAGGCTAACACATCCTCACTTGAACCTGCCTGTTTAAGGCCCATCTCGCCTGCCAGAAGCCAGTCACCCTCAGCAAGGTGCACGATCACCTGCCTGGTGCGGGCGGGGATTGCAGCCGTGTAGTCGCGGTCGAAGAAGTTCTGGAAAATCATAAACTCAGAGAGATAATAGGACTTCTTCCATTCTCCCTCTCCCGGGCCGCACTGGAATTCCTTGTCCAAGACCACCTTGCCATCGGCCTCTACCACGAGCTTGGCAAAATAGGAGACAACCTGTACGTGCAGGCGAAGCTCCGTGGCTTTCCTGAAGGGACCCTCGATTACCATGGGCACTGCCCATTCCTTCTTCATTGGCCCGTAGAGGTAGCCGGGGGCCTCGACGCGCGGCCAGGAAGGACGGGCAAACCGCTCGCCCCCGACCCAGCTCGCCTGGTAGTGGCTGATTTCCAGGGGGGTATAGCCGCGGGTGGCCTGGGCGATACCTGCATCATTGAGTATCGGCACCGGCTCGGTGCCCCACCGGACGCCGTCAGCAATGATCAGCCGGTTCGGGTCCTCGGCGCGGATGGCCGCAACGAGTCTGCGCACGACGGCAGTATATTTCTTGTGATCGATGGCCCCCGGCTCATTAATAAGGTTGAAGCTGACGCGCTCGCTTGGGATGCCCCTGTAGCGCCGCGCGAACATGGCCCAATGGAGGGCGCACACTCGCTGGGCTTCATTGTCGGTCCAGAGGTCACGGGCCTCTGGCGGCTTGGCCACGGTGTAGCCGGGGGCGCGATGGAAGTTGAGGCAGACATGGATGCCATACTGGCGCCCCCACTCGATAGCCTGGTCGATCTCCCTGAGGGTGGCCTCGTCGAACTGCTCCCAATCGCCGTCCCTGATCCAGCAGCGGTAATCCATAGGCAGCCGGACGAAGTTGAAGCCCAGTTTTGCGATAAGCCGGAAGTCCTCCTCGAGAAAGGGCTTACGCTCGTTGCCCAGGGAAAACTTCTCCAGAAGGTTGAAGCCGCGCCAGCGGGGCAGCTTGTTCACCGTGGCGGGAAGCCACCTGTGCCTTTTCACTGTCTCTGCCGATACCTTTCCGGGGAGCACAATGCAAAAGAGGCAGAGCAGGAAACACAGGCACCACTTCACTCTGGCAATTGAAAAATGGTGCTGCAGTAAGCGTGTGCGGCGTCCTTGAGATGCAGGCCGCCAGAGAATCCGGGCCGGCCTCACTTTCGGGATTCCCCGGCTGAAGGAGAGTAAATAGTTTTCCATGGCTTAAAACAGTATACCATATAATTTGATGACCGTTAACTGTCCAGGTCTTTCTTTCATTCGCCAGTGACAGAGTGCGGCCGCAGGAGGAATCATTATCTCAGCCGCACCTGTGATTGCTGTTCTATAGTAATGCGCATTATAAATTGCAGTATCATAGTTACCAGAGTTAAGTATCCATGCTCATTTGGCAATTTAGAATGCTGCAATTACTTATGCTCTGGAGTATAAGAGGGTTTCCGAGGTCAAGATTGAAGTTTTATAACAAACGCTCAAGGGCGGAGAAGCCTGCCGAACTGTGAGGATGGGAAGATAATCCCCTTATGGATTAAAATGCCTGGATTCAGGACCGGTGAAATGTGAGAGTGCCACGATGAATGAAGCATTACAAAAGAGGGAATCATTCTGGTTCCTATTTTTTATCACATTGATGCTCCTCGTCTCCTGTATCCCCTATGTATCAGGCATCATGCGCTCCACTGAAAATGTTCGTTTCATGGGAATCGTTCATAACCTGGACGATCAGGTTGGATATCTTGCTCTCATGCGCCAGGCTCATGAGGGGAAAATGCTTTTTACAAATCTTTACACCGCTGAGCACTTTGAGGCACTGATTTTTAATCCATTCTTCATCCTGATGGGTTTCCTCAGCCGCATCTTCGATCCCGTCCTGGTCTATCATGGCGCGAGAATAGTGTTCGGTTTCTCATCCCTGTGGCTTATTTACCTGTTGGTCCGCCGTGTAACCTCCGATCAGAGGGAAAGGTGGCTGGCTTTTATTCTGTCAACAATGGCAGGCGGGATTTTCTGGATTATCTGGATGGTCCGGAATTTACCGGAATTTGGAGCTAAACAGTCTCTGTTGAATTTTTTTTCGCACTCGACATCGGTATTTATGGAACTCATGTCTGCTGAGGCCTATACTTTCTTCTCTTTGTGGTGCATGCCCCATCTCCTGGTTGCGCTGACATTGCAGTTGGGAGTATCTCTGATCTATATCCGCTACCTGGAAACCGGTAAATCAGTTTTCCTTATTGCTTCGGCATTATTGTGCAATCTGCTTGGGACTGTGCATTACTATAACGTGGTGACGCTTTATATTGTCTTATTCTTCTATAATGTTTTTCTTGTTTTGACCAAACGCCTCGCTTTGAAAAAGGCGGCAGGAGATCTGCTCACCTTCGCACTCATTTCAATTCCTCCTCTCATTTATGGAATGTGGATCGTCCTGTCCCATCCGGAATATTTAGCCTGGATGCCTCGTCTGAAGACCCCACCCTTCCATCAGTTACTTGCGGCATATGGAATTCTCTCCATCTTTGCCTTCTGGTATCTCTTTCGTTTCGTGCGCAGCCGCATGTGGCAGAATGCAGACTGGACAACTCTTTTCATAGTGGCCTGGCTTATCGGGCAGATTGCTGCACTCTATTTGCCTTTTCGCCAGCAGCATCGCTTTATCCAGGGATTTCAGATTCCACTTGGAATCATGGCGGGAATTGCTCTTTCCCGGTATCTCATGGCTGCCGTCATCCCGAAATCAAGATTCGCAGCCTATGCTATGGCTGGTTTTCTAGTGACAGTGGCTTTATTTCCAGGCTTCCTGAGGATGGGCATCTCAATCAACTCTCTGGACCCTCATACTACCAATGCCTTCTTGCATGTCGATGAAATAAGAGCTATGGATTGGCTGGAGAAGCAACGCCCGCAGGGAGTAGTACTGGCATCTCGTGAGCATGGCTTATGGCTGCCTGCAATAGCGGGATGCCGCGTCTATCAGGGACATTGGTGCCTCACACTCTATTCACAGGAGAAATATCTTGAATACCTGAGCTTCATTCAGAGCATAAATGAGGGAAAAGAGGAACAGGCAAGGCAGTTTCTCGGTAAGTGGCATCTCTCCCATATTTTTCTTCTGAGAGCACAGGTGAGTGGGGCTGCCGCGGATAGGATAGGTCTCAAGGAGATATACGGGAATGAGAAGATTGTTATCTATGAAACCCTGAGGACAGATCAGTGATGACCATCCTTTTTCCAGGAGATGAAGTAAACGGCAGTGCTCCAGGAGGGCGAAAGCAAGATTCTGATACTCTCAAAAGTGCTCTATGTGCACTACATCGGAAAAGAGCAGATCACCGGGCTTTTTCTTGCCGTGAAAGGAACCGGGTCCTCGACGGCCATCGAAAAAGAGTTCCCCCTGCCTCTCACACAATAACGTGTAAAGGGAAGATACACCTTTTCATCTATTCGCCCGTGAAGGAATGGCAGCCATAGATTGAATCACCAGCAATACTGTGATAAAATACTAAGAGGAGAGATCCTGATCACAGGGGGTAGGAAATGATTGAGCAGAGGAATTACAGTGAAATCGCCGAGGCTTTTAAAGAGACGCTTTTAGAAATCTATGGGGAAAACCTCAAGAAAGTGATTCTCTTTGGCTCAATAGCCAATGGGACCCAGACAGGCGAGTCAGACATGGATCTCCTGGTCATACTGGAGCACCTGGAGAGCATTGAAAAGGAATCAGAGAGAATCCTTGATGCGGCACTCTCACTGGAGAACTCCCAGAATATCCCCTTTATCATAAGCGCGCTCCCAATGGCGGAAAATGATTACCTTAACAGGGAGACTCCCCTTATCCTCAGTGTAAAGAGAGAGGGGGTAAAGATATGAAAAGCGGGATCCAGCAGCTTATCATCAAGGCGGAGCGAAGCCTTGATGCCGCCAGGGCGCTTTTCGACAGGGGAGACTATGATTTTGCCTCATCCCGTGCCTATTTCTCCACCTTTTATATGGCCGCAGCATGCCACCTCTCGGCAGGGAGGTCCTATTCACAGCACTCGGGCGTCATTTCAGGCTTCAATCAGCATTTCGTAAAAACCGGGATTATTACACCAGCCTCTTTCAGGATTCTGAGAAATGCCTTCAACTATAGAAATATAGGCGATTACGAAATACTGGCATCGCTCTCCCACGGGCCCGTTGAGAAATTGATAAGAGATGCGGAGTACTTTCTTGAAGAAACCCGCCGTCACCTTACCTCCTGCTGAGACGATTACGGCATATGCTGCTTCTCTATACCCAGGAAAGGCTTCTGCAGGCTCTGCTTCGATGATTGTAAACTCGATGGCACGGTTCTCGCGATAAGTCACGATAAGAACCTTTACTGTGTTGATGCAAAGACCGGTAAGAAGAGATGGGGCTTCACCATGGAGCGGGGCTCCTCATCGACGCCCGTTCTCGGGCCCGACGGCACGGTCTTCGCATCCCGCCTTGACGGGAAACTCTTCGCTGTTGACAGCAGGGTGTACGCTTTCAAACAGGGAACTGCCCGGGAAGCCCTCAAAAAAGTGGCAGACGAGGCTCAGGAGAGCCCTGTTCCCCTCCCGCCGGGCATCACCCAGGGCGACGGCTTTGTGGATATCAACGGCATCAGGCTGGATGTGAAGAAATAGAATCCCTTCCGGTATTTATTTCATCAGCTCCTTACAGGCTTTATGGATTGAGTTAATCCTGTCATCATATTTACTTACTATCTTTTCAATAATCTTTTCCCTGTTTTGCAACATTTCCTTGCGGATCTCCTCGTACCGCTCCAGTTGATAGCGTGCTTCCATATGCTCCCTGAAAGCCTTATCGATTTCGGCGCCGCTCATCCCTTTGTACTCGGCGCTTGACCGCACAAGGTTTATGCCCGGAGCTTTTGTGACCCAGGTATCATAGACTGATTCAGGTGTCTGGTCTGTCCCGGGGCCGCGGTGGCTTTTATAAACGATGTAGACATTTTCTCCGGCTTTGGGAATGACAAAGGCATCGCGTACCGTTACCATGTGCTTGTGAGCCTGCTTGAAGAAATCCACTACTCCTATCAGCCTGCTGGCAGCCTCAGGCAGAAAATCTTTCAGCCGGGTCACAAAATCCCATAATTCATCCTTAAAGTCATCGGTCTTGGTCTTGTCGTATACCAGGGATTTTTTGCCCCCTGTGAGAGGGGTATCCAGCATCCCTGTAAATGCCAGAATGTCTTTCATCATATACTGTTCCAGGTCAACGGTAGGGCCCGGACCGACGAGAGATACCCTCTTTTCATCAAGAGCTTTTATCATTATGTCGTCGGGAATGTTTTTGAAGAGCAAGGGCTTGTAGGTCTTCAAGACCGTGATAAGCTCCTTGTATTTCCCCGGGGGAGGGGCCCCTGACAGCTTTGCGATGAGGGCTGAAAAGTGTTTACCCATGGTGTTTTTAGGATCGTAGGCATGCATTGCCACCAGATATTTTCCTGTGCGGCCTAAGATAGCTACGCTATCTTTATTTGCAGCATCCCTTGCATATACCGCCTCGTCTCCCGCTGGAAATGGCTGAAGAGAGGCTCCGCGCATCACGGTGGCTTTGAAGCCTTTCTGATAAACAAGGAAGGGATTGCTGTCTGAAGTGGCGCCAAAGATAAAAATGAGGTCATGGGGAGCTTTCCCCTTGATAGCAAAGGTCATGAGATTGTGCAGAATGTTCAGGTGATGAGCTTCGCAAAGCGTGATGAGATTCCAGGGATCATCGGTGCCGCCCTGGGAGCGCCTGATTATGTGGTGCACATGGAGATTGCGCCGGCAGCGGCATTCCGGGAGGGGTCTTTGAAACTTAATTGAATTACCCTTACTATACCCATAAGGTATCTTAAATGTTTCAGGAAGAGGTGGATAATGAAAAAGAGACTTGTAATTCTTTTATTGGTTTTTATTCTGCAGGCAGGGATAGCCTTTGCTCAGGAAAAGGTCACAAAACCAGCCGATGAGGAGCTAAAGAAAATACTGGCTGATTTTGATCAGTATGCATCCAAGGCCAGGGCCGACTGGAAGATCCCGGGGATGGCGATTGGAATTGTCCAGGATGGCAGGCTTGTCTTTGCAAAAGGGTACGGCGTAAAAAAATTAGGCGGCAGTGATCCCGTTACCGAGAACACAATTTTCCAGATAGGCTCGACCACCAAGGCTTTTACCTCGACTTTGGCCGCGATGCTCGTGGATGAAGGAAAGTATAAGTGGGATGACAAAGTTGTCGAGCACCTGCCGGACTTCATGATGTATGATCCCTGGGTGACCAGGGAGTTTCAGATTGTGGATCTGATGTCACAGCACAGCGGCATGCCGGGGTATGCCGCCGATACGCTTTATTTCCTGGGTTTTGACCGCCAGTATATAAGGCAGGCTGTCCGCAACATAAAGCCGGTGACAAGCTTCCGCGCAAAATTTGCTTATCAGAACGGCCTGTGGCTTGTGGCATCTGAGCTGATCGAAAAATACAGCGGCATGTCCTGGGAACAGGCTCTCAAAGAGCGAATTTTTGAACCTCTGGGAATGTCAGATTCCTCGGCTGATATGCAGTCTTTTCTTAATGCCAGAGATGTCTCATCCTTGCATGCGGCTCAGGGTGACAATGTAACAGCGTTACCTGAAAACAGGGATTTTCTTGACTGGAGCTATACCGCCGGGCCTGCGGGCGCCATCAACTCAAATATTGTGGATATGGCGAAGTGGCTGACTTTTCAAATCAACAACGGCAAAGTAGGCGGTAAACAACTGGTCTCAGAGAAGAACATGGAAGTGCTCCATTCGCCAAAAACCATCATTGGATTGGGTGGCAAGGTCCATAAAAATATCTTTTACTGTATGGGCTGGATCTATCAGGAGTATTCGCCCTGCCCGATCATCTGGCATAATGGCGGCACTTCCATGAAAACCATGGTGGCCTATGTCCCGGAGCAAAAAATAGGCATAGTGATACTTTCAAACTATGTGACCACTCTGCCTGAACTGCTGGCCTATCGGTTTATTGATCAGTATGCCGGCAAGCCAGCCAGGGATTTGAGCGCTGAAGCCCTGGCTGAATCAGAAAAAGCGAAGAAAGAGGCAAAAGTCTTGAATCCTGTCGCGCCAAAGAACCCTGTCGCGGCGATGCCGCTTGAGAAGTATGCCGGATATTATTCCAATGAGGTATACGGCAAGATTAAAATCGCTGTTGATGAAGGTAAATTGACTTTGGTGATAGGGCCCAGGAATATGAAACTGCCTCTCGTCCATTGGAATGCAAATATCTTTGCGGTGCACTGGCCGGCATATGATTCCGATACTGAATCAAGCTTTGCGCTCTTTCAGATTGATCCCCACGGAAGAGTTACTGGTGTTACCATTGATTCTCTGAATCAGGGTGATGATCTTGGCGTTTTCAAGCGGGTGGGAGATGCGCCTTTGAAAGGAAAGTGATTTCCCTGCGCACTCCAGGAAAAGTACCGCATATATTTTTCTATGTTTCCATATTGGAAAAAGGAATTTACATTCTATTCATAAATGCGGACTATGTTAACAAATGATGTCTTGAAGATCCATTGGGGAGGGAAGGTATAATAGTATCAGGGCCATACCCAAAACCTGCCTGCTGATAAAAGCGCTCTCCCTGGCGGGAGCGGCGATGGGAAAAAGATGGTTGAGTGCAGGATAGAAAGGAAATAAGTTATGGCAGCGGAGCAGAATGAAGTGAAGCCTGTAGACTGGAGCAGCGGACTCAATCAGGCAGCGGAAGCTTCTTCATCCCTGAGCACTCAACGCTCATCGAGCGCGCTGGAGCCTGCAAAGAGCCCATCGCAGGTGAATGCGTCGGGGCAGGGAGAGAAAGCCTCATATTCATCTGCCCCCGAGCAGGACAGAGCGAGTTTCTCGAGAGAGTCTGACGGGCGCGACGCCCGTGGTGAGCAGGCCGGGGCTTCAGGAATGAACGACCAGTTCAAGAACACCTGGAGCAAGATGGTCACCCTCAACGACTTCATTGGCAAGATCGGGCAAAGTAATAATAATCAGAGCATGGAGCAGTTCAATTCTCTTGCACAGAACGCCATAAGCGCTTTCGGCGGCATGCTTGACAGCTTCAAGAAGCAGCTCGACGGGATGAACGGCGTCACCCCACCCAATGTCAATCCGCCGAACGTGAATCCGCCAGACGTCAACCCCCCTGACGGGTCCATTAATCCCGGCCCACGTCCGAATAATAATACCTATGAGGTTGCCGGCCTCGGCGAGAACAAGAAGAATGTCCTCAATGCCCTCAATGCGGAGGGAGCAACAAGAGAAGAACAGGCGCTCATCATGTCCATGGGTATGCTTGAGACACAGCGCATGGACCCGTCGGAGCGGGACGGAAGCAAAGACGGGAGCGGGCTTGCGAAAAACTTCAGCGCTTTCAACGCAAATGCAGATCTTCTCAAACGACTGGGAGTTCCCGAGAGCAGGCTCAATTCACTCAATTCCACTGAAGGCAATGCCGAAGTGGCCAGGACGCTCCTCAAGGGGATCCGCGAAAAAGGGGCGGACTGGGTCCTCAACTTCCAGCGGGCCGGCGCCGCGTCTCTGACAGATCCTGCCGCATACGGCCAGGATAAATACCGCAATGTCATCCGCTCCATGCAGAAAGACATGCTCGCTGACCCGTCCCTCCTCACTGACAACAGGAGACTGGCCTATTCACTTGAAGGCGTCTGACCGCGAATCCCCGGCACAGCGCTTTTTTAACTCTGGCCCCAGGCGGCGCTCTTTCACCAAAGGTTAACAATTTGTTAACCTGGGCCTCTTTCTATTGACACCGTAAATATGCCATAATTATCATGGTGAGATAGAGCCATAAATTCTCCGGAAGGGTCCAGCCGCCATGGATATCCGAAACCTGGGCCGGAATATCGCCGGTATCCCCGGGAAGATTAAGGAATACGCGAAGGCAGGTCCTGACAAGAAGCAGGATCTTGAAGAGTCATCGACGCCCATGGCATCGTCGGAGGGAACCATTGCCTCCGTACCCCGCGACATCCACGAAAAGGCTCCGGCTCCTGTTGAAGAGCAGCACCTTCCTCTCTCATTCGCTGACCGAATAAGCCTCACGAGCGGCAAGAAGCAGGTCGCAGAGGCATATTATCAGGTGGGCCGTGAACTGGCAAAACGAGTCACCGGTGACGCGGATCACTTCAGATATGAGGGCGTAGGGCTGACAAACCTTGATGAGGCAGCTTCCCTGTGGTCTCTGCAGGCGAAGCATGGAGATGTTGCCACCACGCTCAGGAGCGTTCCCGTAACCGTCACCGCGATGGCCCTGGGTGCCCTTAACAACGTGCCCATAGAAGGAGCGAAGGTAGAGGGAGGCAGGTTGGTTGAGACCCACGCCAGCGGCCACAATCTCAACCCCTTGCTCAACATCGCTTCCCTCGTGGCTGCCGGGGTCTCCTTCGCAATGGTGCCCGGCTTTGCTCCCCTGGCCCTTGCTGCCCCTCTGCTCACCGCGGCGGTCCTCGCGGTGCAGCGCTTCGGAAGCACCAATGCCCCTGTCCACGAAATGACCCATGGCATTCAGTTTCTGCTGGCGGGTGACCTGCTCAACCGCGGCATGATAGACGAGAGCGACTTTGTGGCCATCCAGAACGACACGAATGCCATAGGCTATCTCTGGGGAGGGGAGACCGAGAAGGCTGCCCGCGCTTCAGAGACAACGGGCGATATCAAGCCTGTCTTTGATGTAATCAGGAAACGCGTCGCTGAGCGTCTCGAGGAGCGTTACTCCATGGGCGCACAGCCCGTCATCGAGCAGGCGAATAAACTGCTCGACGGCCACCAGGATTGGATGACCCGCGAGCTGGCGGGCCGCCTGCCCGCACCTCCCAGTTCCTGACGGCTGCCACAGTCAATGAGTCAGCGGAGCCATGGTTACAGAAAAACGGCAGTTTTTTACAGACAGTCTTTCTCTGTGAGTGCCCCCTTTTACAATATCACCATAGAAAGGCACAGCACAAAATAAGGTGAGCCCGCTGCATAAGGCATCACCATTCAGGGAGGAATCCAAAATGGACAGAATCTCACCGAAGAGCGGGAATTTCACCCCCGGTGCTCAGGGAACCCGGGGCACATCTGAAATGTCTGACGGAGCTCCTGATGCCTTCACTGACAGGTTCGTCCCGTCGCAGGGGAATCCTGATATTGCTCCTGGCAGCACTTTGATAAGGAATGCAGCCGGTTTTCATCCGGTCACTGCCGGGGAAAGCAGTGGGCTGAGCGATGCCGAGGCTTTGTACAGCCATTTTCTGAAAGGGGAGTCGGGGGCAACGGTCGAGCACCTGGCTTACCTGGACAGGGGAATCGATCTGTCACCCTATAAGAATCAGATATCATCGTACCCGTCACGGCTTTATCTCACTCCCCAGGCGGTCCATGATGATGCCCCGCTCTACCCGGCTCTGGGCGAGATGCCGAAAATCGATGAGAAGGCCCTGGAGTTCCTCCATCCAGAGATAACCAATGCCTGCGTCTGCATCGGCACGTGGGAGAACGGGAAAATGCATGCACGCTGGCTGGGCCGCAATGCCACTGAGCCCGTCCAGATGTGGAGCTCCACCAAGATTATTCCCATGGCGAACGCCGTGGTGAAGGCCAACCAGGGATCGCCCTCGACCGTCATGGAGCACTGTGTGGTCCAATCTTCCGGGCGGCCTTCAGGGAGGCCGGTGATAGAGGACCCGGGAGAGAACAGTTACATAGTGATCCATCCCGAGTCTGATGCGCTGGAGAAGGAAAAGCCCGGCGGCGCGCAGGGGAGAGCCCAGGACCCCATAACGGTGCCGGCAGCCTTTGATGCAATCGTGAGCTACCGGAAGGGCGGTTCCATGTCCAACACGCTTGCCCGTATGTTCAAGCAGTTCGATACCCCTGAGGGCCTCGAGGGCTGGATGCGCAGGGCCACGGGCAACACACGCTCCGAATTCCGCGGCGGGTATGGAGAAGCGCCTTACTTCAGCCGCCCGGCCATGCTTGATACTTCAACGAATAAAACGGTGCTGAAGGCTTCCGGAGCCGATCACAAGGGGAACAACTTCGTTTCAGCCTACGACCTGAGCCGGCTCATGACATTGCTCAGCTGGCACCCGCACCTGGGGGCCAGGGAGCAGCTTCCCCTTATCAGGCAGAACGGCGTCGATACGCTGGTCCGGGCCCTGGGGACCGATTCGGCGCGCTTCGCCGACGTGGCCATTGATGCGCTGGGCATGAAGGACCGGGTCAGGGACCCTGTGATCATTTCAAAGCTGGGATTCGGGCTGAGCGATATCAGGAAGCAGTATGAGGAGGTCTATGCCTCATACATTCAGTTCACCGACGGCCAGACAGGGCGCCCTTGCCAGGTTTCCATCACGCTGAGGGGAGCCAAGCCGCCGTCCACCCCCCGGGCCGCCATGGAGCTTGATGCAAGGATGGCAACGCAGGTCGCGCTTATTCTGCAGCGCCTCCTGGATGGAAGCCTTCATTGAGAATGAGGCCGGGCCCTTTCGAAAAGAATACGCTTGCGGAGGAGCGCGATGAAAAAATTCTGCTGCGGCATGGTTCCTGTGCTTATAGCTCTCCTTTTCCCGGGCTTCCTTTTTTCTTCCGGACAGGTATGGCCTGAAGCGGAAAAGCCTGCCGGCTCCCAGTCCCCCCGGGTAGTCCACATTCATGACACCAGGGCGACCAGCTGGGATTACAGGACGGGGTGGTACGGCGACTACGTCGACCAGGACGTGGTGAACGCGATGATGGATCGCGGGATAGCGGAGCTCACCGGCAAGGGGAGCGCCGCCGATGCCTGGCGGGCCATCATCCCCGCTTACAGGCCGGGCCAGAAGATCGCCATCAAGGTCAATTTTAACAACGCTATCTACGGGAGCAGCGGCCAGGTCATAGATGCCATCCCTCAGCCTGTCAATGCCGTCGTCAAGGGGCTCAAAGAGAGAGGGGTCAGGGAGGATGACATATGGGTCTATGACGTGACGCACGGCTGGCATATCGGCGAGATACCGGAGCGCTTCATGAAAAAGATATCTCCCCTTTACCCCGGCGTGCAGTTCCATTCCAACGATAACCTTCATACAGTGGCCCTTGGCTACAGCGATACCGAGCGAGTCCATTTCAACGTCCCTCCCGGAAGGTCGATCCCTGACCGAAGGATATGCAACGCCCTTGTGAAGGCAACGTACCTGATCAATATGCCTATCATAAAGAAGCACCGGATGGCCGGCGTCTCCCTCAGCTTCAAGAACCACTTCGGCTCTATCGAGGGAAATGACGAGATCCACTGGTCGGTGACCCTTGACGATCCCCTTTATCTCCCCGGTTACAGCGGCCTGGTGGATCTTTACCGCAATCATAATATCAGGGACAAGACAGTGCTGATCATCGGCGAAGGACTCTACGGCGCCCGGATTAACAACTACACCGAGGTGCCGAGCCCATGGCCCACCTTCGGCAACAGGTCGCCGAACAGCCTCTTTTTCTCACAGGACCCTGTGGCGGTCGATTCAGTCATGTATGATTTCCTTGAGGCTGAGGGCGGCCTCCCGAAAGGCTCCGACAACTACCTGAAGCTTGCCGGGAAGAGCGGCCTTGGGATATTCGAGCACCGCGACGCTTCCGGCGCTTACAGGAAAATAGATTACCGCCGTATCGAAGAGTAATCTGCTGTCTCCACGATGGGATAAAATGTCTTTTATCCCTTATGGCATAGGATTTAAAAGTGTCGGCTTGACAATTTAAATGATAGGAGTTAATATATTCAGTGTAATTTAATGGGCGACTGATTACATGTTGAGCTCAAGACAAGGCAAGGTGAATTATGAACTGTATATTCCTCTCCCCCCATTTTCCCCCGCATTTCTATCTCTTCTGCGCGAGCCTGAAGAAACTGGGCGCCAACGTGCTCGGAATAGCAGATTCGCCCTACGAGGGGCTGAGCCAGGAGCTTAAGGACTCCCTGACAGAATATTACAGGGTTGACAATATGGAAGACTATGACCAGCTGCTGCGGGCTGCCGGCTTCTACACCCATAAATACGGAAAGATTGACCGCGTGAACTCTCACAATGAGCATTGGCTTGAAACCGAGGCCCGGCTCAGAACAGACTTCAACATACACGGCATAAAGCTGGATACAATCCAGGATATCAAGCTGAAGTCCCGGATGAAGAAGAAATTCATCGAAGCCGGCGTGCCCGTGGCCAGGGGCAGGGTGGTCACCGATGCCGCGGGGGCGGTGGAATTTGCTAAAGAGGTCGGTTTCCCGATTATTGCCAAGCCCGATAATGGTGTCGGCGCTTCCAATACGGCAAAGCTCAGCGATGAAAAGGAGGTTCTGGACTTTTTCGCTTCCGCTCCCCGGCAGGATTTTTTCGCCGAGGAATTCATCGACGGCGAGATAGTAACCTTCGATGGCCTTACCGACAGGGAGGGAAAGCCGCTCTTTTACACTTCCCATACCTACAGGGGCATGGCGGAAGCGCTGAGAAACAATGACCATATCTACTATTATTCTCTCCGCGAGATTCCCGAGGACCTTGTCGAAGCCGGGCTGAAAGCGGTCAAAATATTTGATGTGAGAGAGATTTTCTTCCACATAGAATTTTTCAGAAAGAACGATGACGGGGGGCTCATCGCGCTGGAAGTGAACATGCGCCCCCCCGGCGGTTTCACCACCGACATGATCGATTATGCCAACGACATGGATGTCTACTGTGTATTCCAGCCAATTCGATCACTCATTCCAGACGATCCCGATCAGGGATTC